>NTKR01000001.1 GCA_002457065.1 alpha proteobacterium MED-G10
TTCTGAAATCGTTGGTTTAGTCCAAGCCATAATATACTCCTTAAAAGTTAATATAATTATTTCCTTTATATCAGTTACACCTTAATCAAACCTGATCTTCGTATTCATCTTGTGTTAATTTAACTTTTTACGAAACCTTTTTATAATAATTAGGTAAAAGACTATATTTGTACAAATGATAAAAATAATTAAAAATAATCTAGCTCCATCTGATAATGGAGTTGGATAAACAATTGAAAAAATGTATTGCTGAATAAAACCACCTGAGTAAATATCAAGTCCAGCTTTTTTTAAAAACCAGTTCTCTAAATACGTCAAAGGACAAATTGTTTTCGTCAAAACAGCATAGCACCCCCAAATCAAAGATAAAAAATGAATGTACAATAGCTTTGAATTAATAAAATATATAAATGCTCCAAACCCAACAAATAATATAAAAATAAAATGAATTACTAAAGTTAATTCAGCTGCTATCTCATACATTAAAAATCTTTTGTTGCTATAAAATAATATACAATTTTAAAAAATCATAAAATTAATTTTGATTTTTTTATAATTTTATGACACTATTTAATAGGATCTCACTATGGATGATATATCTAGTAAAAAACTATTCGGTGGTTGCCCTCACGATTGCCCTGATACGTGTGCAATGCTTTATGAGGTTGAAGATAATAAACTTATAAGCGTAAGAGGAAACCCAGATCATCCGATGACCAGAGGAGGACTCTGTGTAAAAGTAAAGAATTACGAAGAAAGACATTATCATCCAGATAGACTTTTATATCCTCATAAAAGGATTGGTAAAAAAGGAAAAAAAGAATTCGAAAGAATAAGCTGGGATGAAGCATTAAATACAATTTCAGAAAAATGGAAATCTTTAATTTCAGAATATGGACCCGAATCCATACTTCCATATAGCTATCTTGGTAATCAGGGGCTTGTTCACGGATTAAATGGTGCTGACGCATTCTTTAATAAATTAGGTGCAACAGTTTGTGAAAGAACATTTTGCGGTGAAGGGTCTTGTACTGCTTGGCTCTCTACAGTCGGTCCAACGGCTGGCCTAGACCCCGAAAGCTACATTCACAGCAAATATATTGTAATTTGGGCATGTAATAGTGTGAGCACAAATCTGCATCATTGGGCAATCGTTCAAGACGCAAAAAAAAAAGGTGCTAAAGTTGTAGTTATTGATTCATATAAGTCGAGAACAGCAAAACAAGCCGACTGGCATATTTCTCCAAAACCTGGTACCGATGGTGCTTTAGCTGTATCAATAATCAATCATTTGATTAATAATGACCTTGTTGATAAAGACTATATTCAAAAACATACCAATGGCTTTGACGAGCTTAAAGACCATATTCAAGGAAAAGATCCACAATGGGCATCTAAAATAACTGGAATAAGTGTAGAAGATATAAAAAAACTTTCCTATGAAATTGCAAATGAACAACCAGTTGGAATAAGAATTGGAGTAGCTTTAGAGCGTCATCACGGCGGTGGGCAAACAATAAGAGCTGTCACTTGTATTCCAGCCCTAACCGGCTCGTGGAAGTATATAGGTGGAGGTATCACTCAATTCCCAGTGTGGGAGCATCCTTATAAGTTCGATGTAATCTGCAGACCAGATCTTATCCCCAATGGCACGAGAGTAGTTAACGCTCTTCAACTTGGAAGAGTTCTGTTAGGTGAAAATATAGACAAAAACAAACCGATAATGTCTATGATGTGTTGGAATGCCAACCCAGTAACTCAAGCCACTGAAACTGAAAAAATTATTAAAGGTCTTGAAAGAGAAGATTTATTCCTTGTGTCTGCTGAACACTTTATTTCAGATACAGCCTCCTATGCTGATATTCTTTTGCCCGCTGCAATGGGAGCTGAACAAGAAGATATGATATTATCCTGGGGACATTTGTACCTAACATATAATCAAAAATGTATTGACCCTCCAGGAGAAGCAATATCGAATAACGAGATATTTAGAAAACTTGCAAAAAAAATGGGTTTTAATGAAGAGCAATTTACTTGGTCAGATGGTGAATGTTTAGAAAATTATGTTGACTGGGATGCTCCGGCTTGTGAAGGACTTTCACTTGATTATTTAAGACAAAATGGTTTTGCACGTCTAAATGTAGGATGTAAGGACACGAGAGCCCCGCATAAAAATGGAAACTTTCCAACAGAATCAGGTAAATGTGAACTAATTTTAAAAAATGCAAAAAACTTTGTCGCTGGGCCTTTCAGACAGATGTATGATGATTATCAGCCAGGACAAGACCTTCCCCCTCTTCCAGATTATGTACCTCCATTTGAATCAAAAGAAACAAATCCAAATTTAGCAAAGAAATATCCTCTTAATATTATATCGCCAAAAAGTCATGCTTTCTTAAATTCATGTTACGCAAATATGGAAGATAAACTAAGGGTTCAAGGCGAACAGTTCGTACTTATAAATGAGTTAGATGCATCAGAGAGAAATATTAATGACAAAGATAAAGTTAAAGTTTTCAACGATCGAGGTTCATACGAAGGTGTTGCTGAAATATCTGAAGATGTGAATGAGGGTATAATTGTTTCAACTCTTGGCTACTGGAGACAACACAATGAGGGTACTGTTAACAGTATAAGCTCAGGTAACTTAGCCGATATGGGGAATGCCCCTACTTTTTCAGATAATCTAGTTGAGGTCGTAAAACTTTAACTTTTAGTCATCATCATTAAGATTATGAATATCGTTATCTAAGTCCATTAATTGAGATTTAATAATCTCAAATTCACTTTCAAAATTTTGTTTTAATAAATTAACTTCCCGAAACGTTAAAATGCGCAATAGTTGTATAAAAAAAGCACTAAAATAGTAATGATATTTTTAATTTTTTTTTACGATGAATACTTATATTAATTCAACATCTAGGTGTCAAACTTAAATCCTGGAAAAATTAAATTGATTTTTTTCCGAAAACTTATAATATATTAATTGTATAGTGTTTAGACTTTCATAAACTGTTTTTTAACTTTTTATCCAGCCAAATGATATACATATATAAACAACTAATAAACTAAATATTTGGATAGGAGATTTATGTTTAAGGGAAAAGTTAAATGGTTTAATTTTCAGAAGGGTTATGGTTTTATAACTCCTGAAGATGGATCAAAAGATGTATTTGTTCATAGAAGTGCAGTAGAGAAAGCTGGTTTAAGCCAACTTTCGGAAGGCCAAGATGTTTCTTTTGAAAAGTCAAATAACAAAGGTAAAACATCCGCTGTCAACTTAAAAGTTGAGTAAGTCCTTATTAATATCACTCAAAATTTAATATAAAAGGTATGCTAGATTTCTTTAAAAGTAACTTAGGTTACTTTGCAGGTTTTTTAACTACAATAGCTTTTATACCACAAGTTGTTAAAGTCTGGACTTCTAAAAGTACCTCAGATATCTCGCTAATAATGTTCGTAGTCTTCACTTTTGGTGTCCTGTTTTGGTTAATTTATGGAGTAATTATTAACGATTATGCACTTATTATTACAAACTTTGTCACGTTTTCCTTATCACTTTCAATCCTAGTTGCAAAAATTTTATATAAATAAAGAATTTAGTTATTGATTTATTAACATATTAAATCTACGATAATTAGGGGAGTCTTTATATATATTTACAAGTTAAATCGATCAAAAAAGAAATATTTATTTTCTCCCCACCTCTTTTAAATATTAGTAATAAACATCTTCATCATATAAAGATTGTTATTTAAAAAAAACTCGATTTTTGAAATGCTTGTAAGAAGATTCTTCAGGCTTCTCTTTTGATAATATGATAACCAAACTCAGATTCAAATGGCTCACTAACTTGATCTATTTCAAGAGAAAAAGCCATTTCTTCAAACGGTTTGACCATCATGCCCTTGCCAAACTCGCCAAGATTTCCACCACCTTCAGCTGATGAGCAGTCAGAGTGTTTTACAGCAGCGTCAGCAAAACTTATTTTGCCACCAACAACTTGATTATGAATAGACTCAATTTCCTCTAATGCCTTTTCTTTTGATATGTCAGATCTAGAGTTTTGGGAGTCTTTATGCATTATCAAAATATGAGATGCTTTAATTTTACTTACCACTATATTTACCTGACAAAAAAGAGATCAAAAAAATTAAACCTATAATAACATATACTATATCATAACTAATAGAAAAATTAATGAAATAATAAAATGAAATTGGTGTTATTACTGACAAAACTAGGAAATATAAAGATATAGAATTTAGGTATAATTTTGAGTTGCTCAAAACCCTCTGGTTATTATTTAGTAAATTTAGACTAATTACAAAACTGGATACTAAAGAAATATAAAACTTTAAAAAATTTATACTATAACTCGAGGAGTAATCAAAGAAAAACGCTGCAAAAGATATTACTGTTATAGACAATAGAATAAAGCTTTTAGATCTTTTGTTACCAATTAATTTAAATAATGGGTAAGTGAAAATAGTTAATATTACAGTCAACAAGATATAGAGCATATTATAATCTAAAAATTGCATATTATTAGGATTACTAAACTTAGGTAACCATTCAGAGCACGAATAAATAAAGAAAAAGTAAAAAGGAAAGATAGAGGAAAAATTTTTTATAAATAAAGAGTTTGTTTCTTTCATCAATAAACTTGACTCAGTATTTTCTGACGTTACTCCATTAAATCCATAGTAAAAATTAAAGAAATATCCAAAAATTAAGCTTAAGAAAATTAAAAAAAGATAGAAAGATTTCCATCCCCAATCATTCATTTGGCTGTTAGAAAATATATCATTAAAGAATAGATAAAAAAAAGTACCTACAATCATACCAATCGAGAAAGTAATTGTGTATTTAACAAAAAAGCCTGATTCACTCTTTAGATCATCTTCAAAAACAGATTTTTTAGCTAAGTAAAATAAATTACCAATAAAAAAACGTGAAATCATAAATAGTATTAATGATAAATAAATTAAACTAGAAGTACTAAACAAAGGAATAACATAAGATATTGCTAATAAATAAAAAATGTTAACTCTTTTAATTTCAAATTTTTGAATGATTTTACCACAAATATTAAGTACTTCATTACGAGATAGAAAACTCATAAGTACAATAAATGAAGTCAATAAGATTGAAAGTCTACTATCAACATCAGAGAAAAAAAAAATTGATAAGAAAGTTATTATTGAAAGATTTAAAAAAATATCTAACCCATCCAATAAAGCTACATATACAACTTTTGTAAACTTTATGTTATCTGATTTCTGATTGGCTTTCATTTTGGAACCTTGATATTAAATTCAAAAAATCCTTAAGTTCAATTATTTTTTTAATTTTTTCTTTACTTATAGTAACATACATTATTTTTGATTTTGGTAACAATCTTATTTTTTGTGGATTCGAATTCGCAAAGGATATCAATTTATCTGCATAGTCAATTTTCCCTTGTCTAAATTCAATTACATAACCACTAATTGATTCATCAATTTTTTTTATGTTGTTGCTTTTTGATAAGATCTTAATTTCAATTATCTTAAATAAATTATTAAAAGATTCTGGTAGCTTTCCATATCTATCTATTAAATCGTCAATCATATCAGTTAGTTCTGAGCTCTTAGTAATTTGTGAAATATTTCTATAAATATTCATCCTAGTTTCTAAATTAGAAACATAGTTATCTGGAATATTAAATGAAAATCCAAGTCTTATAGTGGGTGACCAATCAGTTTCACTTACATCCAAATTTTTAATTTCATTTATAGTTTCATTTATCATTTTATAATACAACTCAACGCCAACTTCCCTTATATGACCAGATTGCTCAGAACCAATAATGTTACCTCCACCCCTCATATCTAGGTCTCTTGCGGCAATGGAAAATCCCGAACCTAGTTTTTCAATTTTTGAAATAATCTTCAATCTAGTCATTCTATCTTCATTTAGGTTAATATTTTTCTCAAGCATCAGATAAGCGTAGGCTTGAACAGACGAACGTCCAACTCTTCCTCTTAATTGATATAGCTGAGACAAACCAAAAAGGTAAGGCTTATCAATTATTATTGTATTTACATTGGAATTGTCTAAACCAGACTCTATCATTGCTGTAGAAATCAATAAATCAATTTTTTTTTCAAAAAAATCACTATAAATTTGTTCAATGTCATTTGCATTTAGTTTGCCATTAATAATGGAGAATTTTAATTTTGGAAAAATCTTAATTAACTTTTTCTTTATTAAAAATTGATCATTTATCCTAGGTGTTACAAAATAAATTTGACCTTTTCTTTTTAATTCCAACTCTATGATTTTTTTAAGAAAATTATCATCATAGAGCATTAAAAATGTTTTAATATTTATTCTGTTAACTGGTGGCGTTTTGATTAGAGAAATCTGCCTAATCTTTAAAAAAGACGATTGTAATGTTCTAGGAATTGGTGTTGCACTTAGGGTGAGGATATGACAGTTTGGCTTTAATTTCTTTAATTTCTCTTTTTGCTGAACTCCAAAACTTTGTTCCTCATCAATTATTATTAATCCTAATTTCTTAAATTCGATTTTTTCAGATAATAATGCATGG
Source organism: alpha proteobacterium MED-G10 (assembly GCA_002457065.1). Classification (GTDB taxonomy): domain Bacteria; phylum Pseudomonadota; class Alphaproteobacteria; order Methylaequorales; family Methylaequoraceae; genus MED-G10. The sequence continues at coordinate 6,596 of NTKR01000001.1, forward strand.
GACCCTATAATGATATTCGTCAAGCCAGACGATAGTTTTTTTTTAATTTCCTCCTTATCAGCACTACTTTCTAATCTTGAGATTTTTGAAATTTGATAATTAAAATTAGAAAACCTTTTTCTAAAGGTTGAAAAGTGTTGGTTTACCAAAAGTACTTTTGGACATATCATTGCCACTTGATAACCTGCCGAGGCAGCTATAAAAGCCGCCCTCATTGCTATTTCTGTTTTTCCAAAACCTACATCCCCACATATTAATCTATCCATTGGATTTCCAGAGATAAAATCATTTTCAATTTGCTCTATTGCCTTAATTTGGTCTGATGTCTCTGTGAACTCAAACAAAGAAGAAAATTTTTCGTATTCAAATTTATTAGGAAGAATTTTATCTGCCTTTATAAGTTTTCTTTCAGCTGCTGTCCTTACAAGTTCTTTCGCAATGTCTTTAATTTTATTTTTAATTATTGCTTTACGATTTTGCCAGTTTTGTAAACCCAGCTTGTCTAAATTAGGATTTTTGTCATCAGATCCATATCTAGAAATTAATTCAAGATTCTCAATTGGAATTAAAAGTTTATCATTATTATGATATTGTATTTCAATAAAGTCCTGATTGAATCCATTAATATCATTATTTCTCAAACCGATGAATTTGCCAACCCCATGATCAATATGCACAACTAAGTCGCCAACTGATAGCTGACTAAATTCATTTATTAGGTTATCTGCGTTAGCTTTGTATTTTGCTGTTTTTCTTTTTGTAATTTTATTGAAAAAATCATTCTCAGATAAAAACAGCACATCACTATTATTTATTTTTAGTAAAAAACTTGATTGTATAGATAAATTAAAAATTTTTATCTTACGATCCGATGGTTTAAGATCAGAAAAATCAATTTTATCTATTTCTTCAAATTTTAAATTAGAATTATTAAGATAATTTGTTATTTGTTTTCTATTAGAGTTTGATTCAAAACAAAATATCATTTGTTTATTAACTTTTTTAATATTTCTTAAAAATTTAATTTTATTCTTATTTTTATCGCTTGAAATGAATTCTTCTTCAGAGAAAAGCTGAAAATTCTTATCATTGAAAAAATAATTATATAAAAAATGAACTTTATTCCTTTTTAAAATTTTGTCTATTTCGCTTTTATTAGAAATAAAATTATTTTGTTTTAAAAATAAACTATTAATTTCTGCAAAGTCGTCTTCTAGAGATTTTTTTGTTTTTTTAAGGATATTTTCAAAATCGCTTGCTAAAAAAAAACAATAATTACTCAAATATTCTAAGATAGAATCATATTTATCATAGATCATTGGATAAAATTGATCTGAACCTGGCAGTAAAATTTTATTTGAAATTGAATTATAGTATTCCTCTTTGCTATTAAATTTGAATTTTCTGTAATTTTCTCTGAAATTTTTAATTGCATCATCATCAAAAATAATTTCAGTGGCTGGAAATAAATAATACTCATCAATTTTGGTTTTTGATTTCTGAGTGTTTTTATCAAAAAGAAATAAAGATTCAATTTCATCAAGGTCAAATAGAACTCTCAAAGGATGTTTTTCATTTGGAGAGTAAATATCGATTATATCACCTCTCACTGCATATTCACCTGGATTTCTTACAAACTCAACTCTCTCATACATTTGAGTAATTAAATAATTATTTATTTTCTCAAACGTATTTATTTTGTTGAAAGAGATTTTTAGTCTTTTATTTTCAAGTCTTTGTTTTGGGATTACTTTTAAAAGTAAACTATTAATTGATGCTAAAAAAATAGTTTTTGATTGATTAAAAATTAAATTATAAAAACAAAGTATTCTCTCTTTAATGATTGTTTTTGTTGGTGATAGGTTTGAAAGTAACGGACAGTCAAGCTCAGGAAAGACAACTATATTAACAGTGGGGTCGATATGTTCAATCTCATCTCTTAATCTTTTAAGTGAAAAAGAATCATCACAGAAATAAGCAAGTTTTTTATGTTTTTTTAATGCATAGCACAAAAACAAAGAAACAGATGATTTTGAAAGTGATATTTTAGGCTTTAGGTCCAATTTAAAATAACTACAGCTTTCCATTACAAAACTCTAGGATTTTAAATAAAATTAAATTTTTGAGATTTGCCGGAGGATATTTTTTCTTTAATATAATGTCAAAAAGTTCAGAATCAGGTATGTCTAGTATTTGTTCTAAATCCTCATAATCGCTGTCTGAGAAGTCTGACGAAAATTTTTCTATAAATCTTTCAAATATAATATCTAATTCTTTTATTCCTCTATATTTGGATCGATGTAAAATTTTTTTTTTAGAGAGTTTATTCATTTTTAGTGTTAATAATTATTAAGAGAATAAATCATTTTACTATTTAATGAACATCTTAAAAAAAAAAAATATTTTTAGTCAAATACCAAATAATAAAACAATTTTTTTATCAAATGTTAAAAATTATTTTGGATCCAGGATAATAGATACCTTAATCCACAAACCTACCTCTAATTTTGATAAAAATCTGAAAGAAGATTATAATCTTTATGACGTTGGAAATATTATTACATTGGATGTGCTTGTAGTTGAACATCAAAAAAGCTTTAACAATAAGTCACCATTTAAGATTGTTACTAAAACAAAAGCAGATCAGTCTTTAAACATCCTTTTTTTTAGTAATTTCAAGTCATTTTTTGCTAAAAAACTTTTAATAAATTGTAATTACAGGATAACCGGGAAACTTCAATATTTTTCAAATTCGTTTCAAATAATTCATCCAACGGAGATAATAAAGTTAAATGAAAGTAGTTTTTTTGAGGAAATAGAACCTCAGTACAATCTATCAAGGAAGAAAATAAATAAAAAAAAGTTTAGAGAATTAATTCTGTGTAATTTAAAGATATTTCAAAATTTTGAGTTTCCACAAGAATGGATTGCTGATGATTTTAAAGAAAAGGATTGGCCATCTTTTAAAATATCAATAATTAATTTACATAAACCAACAAAAAGTATAATTAAGGAATGTGAAACTTTCAGAAAGCGTCTAGCTTTTGACGAGTTACTGGCAAATTTTTTAGTTTTCAACAAATTGAAAAAAGAAAACAATAAAGAAAAAAATACATATATTGTTAATGATTTTGCTAATTCTGAAAATATAATTAAGGGACTTAGCTTTAAACTCACGAAAGATCAAATTAATGCTTACAAAGAAATAAAAGAAGACATAGCCAGTAATCAAAAAATGTATAGATTATTACAAGGCGATGTCGGTTCGGGAAAAACAATTATTTCATTATTAATAATAGCTGATTTTGTTAAAGCAGGTTATCAATGTGTTGTTATGGTTCCAACTGAAATTCTTGCTAAACAACATTTAAAATATTTCAAAGAATTTTTAGATCCATTACAAATAAATATTGAAATATTGACCAGTAAGACGAAACACAAACACAAGATATACGATGATATCTCTAAATCAAATATTGATGTACTTATAGGAACCCATTCTGTTTACAATCAATCTATAAGTTTTAAAAAACTTGGGCTTGTTGTAATTGATGAACAACATAAGTTTGGAGTTAAGCAACGTGTAAATATTATAGAAAAGTCTCTTAGATGCCATACTTTAATAATGTCAGCAACCCCAATTCCCAGAAGTTTATCGTTTGCCTTATATGGTGAAATAGAAGTTTCTTTAATTAAATCAAAGCCTGAGGGTAGAAAAAAAGTTTTAACCTCGATTTTAAGTTCAGAAAAAATTACTTCTCTCATAGATGGGATAAAAAGAAAATTAGATAAAAATGAACAGGTATTTTGGGTTTTGCCAACTATTGGAGAAGAAAATAATTTTGATGAAAAAGAATCAGCAATTACTAGATTTAATTTTTTAAAAAAAAAATTTGGAATGAAAGTAAGTATAATACACGGCAGAATGAACAAAGAAGAAATCCAAATCAGCATTGATGAGTTTCAAAAAAAAAAAACAATGATTTTAGTTTCAACAACTTTAATAGAAGTTGGGATAAATATCCCATCAGCAACTTTAATAATAATTGAGGAAGCTAATAGATTTGGTTTATCTCAACTGCATCAATTAAGAGGTAGAGTTGTCAGAGGCACTTTAAATTCCCACTGTGTGCTAATTTACAACAAGAGTCTTTCCGAAAATTCAAAAAAAAGACTTCAAGTTTTGAAACAATGTGATGATGGTTTTGAGATTGCAGAGAAAGATTTAATTTTAAGGGGATCAGGTGATTTTTTTGGAACAAATCAATCTGGTCTGCCTAGGTGGAAATTTTTCTCTCCTTATGAGGATCTTAATATTATTGATAACGTAAAAAAAAACTCTGCGATGATTTTGGCTAGCAATAATGAACAAATTAGTGATTTTTTAATTAATATATTCTATCAAAGAAAGAATTTTTCTAATTATTATTCTCCTTAGAATTTAAAGGTATAATCCCTGCAGATACAATTGTCTTAATCGCATCATCAACCTTTACATTTAATGGCTTGATTTGAGATTTTGGAACTAACAATAAAAAACCAGAGGTAGGATTTGGCGTTGTTGGTACAAATACATTAACCATTTGTATTTTTACTTTTTCTTTAATAACTCCCTTAACTTCTCCTGTAGTAAAACCAATCACCCACACTCCTTTTCTAGGGTACTCCATAAGTACAGCTTCTCTGAATGCTTTTGAATTATTTTTTAAGATAGTTTCTAATATTTGTTTTATAGCTTTATAAAAAACTTTTATAAGGGGTATCTTATTAATAACTAATTCGGTTTTTCTTAATATGTAAGAACCAAAGAAGTTTGCAGCTATAAAACCTATTATTACCAGGAAAACAACTAAAACAATTAATCCTAGGCCTGGGACATCTCTGGGGAGGTATGTATTTGGGTTTATGTATAATGGTATGATAGGTGTTATAATTCTGTCAAATAGTCTAACTAAGGAAATTACAATCCAAAACGTTATAACAACAGGAGCGGTAACTAATATTCCGGTAAGTAGATAATTTTTTATTTTTGCAAGCATACACCCAAGTTTGTGGTACGCCCGATGAGGTTCGAACTCATGACAACTCCCTTAAAAGGGGAGTGCTCTACCAGCTGAGCTACGGGCGCATTATCTTCAAATATAGGATATAATGAAATAATTGATAATAAACAACTAAATTTTTTTTATTTGACACGCATAGTTACAATTTTTACAGGATTACTCAAGACCTGACCGTTTTGTCCCTTTCCTTCGGGAATCCTTTCTATTAGATTCATTCCTTGAACTACTTTCCCCCAGGCAGTGTATTTTCCATCAAGGAATGGATGAGAATCATAACAAATAAAAAACTGACTATCCGCCGAATTAATTTCATTACTCCTTGCCATAGAAACAATCCCTCTTTCATGTTTAATATCATTAAATTCAGCAACAATATTCTGACCGCTTCCACCAGTTCCGTTTCCATTTGGATCTCCACCTTGTGCCATAAATCCAGAAATTACCCTGTGAAATGTGAGACCATCATAAAAACCTTCATTACTTAACTCTACAATTCGTTGAACAGTTTTAGGAGCTTTTTCTGGATAGGTTTCAATAACAACCAATCCTTTATCTAATAACATATGTATTTTTTGTTTTTCTTCAGAATAAGCAGTATTAAATATAAATACTCCTAATAAAACTGACAAAATTTCTTTAAAAAAGTTCATTTTTTTTTTCCTTTCATTTTATTTCTAAACATTTTTATTACATTTGACGGAACAAAATTATTAATTTCACCATTATAAAAAGCTACTTCTTTTACAAAACGTGCCGATGTTAATTGAAGATTTTCTGATGCCATTAAAAAAATTGTTTCTATACTTGGTTCAAGCTTTGAATTCATCCCAGCCATTTGAAACTCATATTCAAAGTCAGCAACAGCTCTTAAACCTCTAATAATTACTTTTGCATTAGAACTTTTAGCGTGTTCAACCAATAAATTATCAAAACCAACAACTTCAATTAGACAGTCATTAGAATTAATCTTCTTTAAGGAGTCTTTAATCATATCTATTCTTTCATTAATTGAAAAAAAAGGCTTTTTGTGAGTATTTTCTGCAACACTTACTATAAGTTTATTTACAATATGAGTGGCTCTTACAATTATGTCCAAATGCCCAAATGTAACCGGATCAAATGTCCCTGGATAAATTCCTGTAATAATTGAACTTTCTAAATTATTCATTCTCTTCTAACTTAGCAACAGAAACTACTTTTTCTTCATCAGAAACATTAAACAAAGTAACGCCTTGTGTCTGTCTTCCAGCAATCCTAATATCATTTACAGGACACCGAATAAGTTTACCTTTATCAGTAACAAGCATTAATTGGTCAGAATCAGTTATGGGGAAGGATGCCACAACTTCACTACCATTTCTTTCGCTGAGTTGCATATTAGCTATACCAACACCACCTCGATTCGTTTTTCTATATTCAAAAGCTGAACTTCTTTTCCCGTATCCTTTATCAGTTACGCTTAAAATAAATTCTTCATTTTCTTTTAAAATTTTAAATTTTTCTTCACCAATCAAATTCATTTCAAATTTCTCATTTTTTCTCATAGACGAACTTATTTTTAAGTATTCATTTCTCTCCTCTACATCAAAATCTATTCCATTCAGAATTGCTAAAGAAATGACTGAATCATTTTTTGCTAATTTTATTCCCCTAACTCCAATTGATGATCGCCCTGAAAATATCCTTAGATCATTACATCCAAATCTTACACATTTTCCTAATCTGGTTGACATAAAAATATTTTCTTTTTCTGAACAAATTATTACATTTATTAACTTATCATCTTCTTTAAGCTTCATTGCAATTTTGCCATTAGCATTAATATTATGAAAGTCTGTCAATCTATTTCTTCTAATATTTCCAGAAGATGTTGCAAAGATTATATTATTTTTCTCATCTGACTGATCGTACGGCATAGTTGTAGTAATTTTCTCACCCGATCTAAGTGGAAGAATATTTACTAAAGCTTTACCTTTAGAAGTTGGACTGCCAGATGGAATCTTATATGTTTTAAGCTTATAAACAATTCCCATTGATGAAAAAAATAGTAATGGAGTTAAAGTATTAACTACAAAAACTTTGTTAACATAATCTTCCTCTTTAGTTGTCATTCCAGCCCTACCTTTTCCTCCTCTTCTTTGAGATCTATAGGAATTTAAGGGGACTCTTTTTATATAACCAGTGTTTGTTAATGTAACCACAACCTCTTCAGAAGAGATTAATGATTCATCGTCTATTATCTCCTCACTTTCAGATATTACTGTTCTTCTGGGAGATTGAATCTTTTCATTAATCTCTGTTAATTCTTTTATTAACTCAGAGTTTAGTCTGGTTTCTGAAGAAAGAATATCCAGATAATCTTTTATTAACCTTACACATTCTTTCAGATCGTCAACAAGCTTTGTTCTCTCAAGGTTTGTAAGTCTGCTAAGTTTGATCTCTAGAATTGACTTGGCTTGGGTATCACTTAATTTGAAAAAATTATCTTTAATCAATGTGCTGTCATCTGACTTAATAAAGTTTAATAAAAATTCATCTTTGGGAATATTCCATTTAAAGTTTATCAACTTATCTCTTGCATCATTAGTATCATTTGATGACTTTATAATTTCGATTACTTTGTCAATATTTTCTAACGCAATCGACAAACCAATAAGAATATGAGATTTTTCTCTAGTTTTTCTAAGATGATATTTTGTTCTTTTAAAAATAACATCTTTTCTAAATTCTATAAAGAGCTGTATCGATCTTTTCAAAGTGAGTAACTCTGGTACTCCCTTATTTAGAGCAAGCATATTTATCCCAAATGACGTTTGCAAAGAAGTAAATTTAAATAATTGGTTTAAAACAACCTCTGATTGTACATCTCTTTTTAAATCAATGACAACTCTGACCCCTTCTCTACTTGATTCATCTCTTAACTCTGAAATACCATCAATAATTTTATCCCTTGCAACTTTTGCTATATTTTCAATCAGCATAGACTTTTTAACCGCAAAAGGAATTTCAGTTATAATTATGCTTTCTCTATTTTTTTTTGAGGATTCAATCGAAGTTTTTCCCCTAATTAAAATAGATCCCTTTCCAGTAAGATAAGCGCTTTTAATCCCAGACTTACCAACTATAATTCCACCAGTTGGGAAGTCAGGGCCGTTAACGTATGAAATTAATTCATCCGGACTAATTTCTGGGTTTTCAACATATTTACAACAAGCTTCTATAATTTCAGATGGGCAATGTGGCGGGATTTTTGTCGCCATTCCAACTGCAATTCCCTCTGATCCATTAATTAAAAGATTAGGAAACTCAGACGGCAATAACTCAGGTTCTAATGTTGAACCATCATAATTTTCTTTAAATGATACAGTTTCGTTATTTATGTCATTGGTTAAATAAGAAGAAATATTAGATAGTCTAGCTTCAGTGTATCGCATTGCAGCTGCAGAGTCCCCATCCATAGACCCAAAGTTTCCCTGACCCTCAATTAGTGGTACCCTCATACTAAAATCCTGAGCAAGCCTTACCATTGCGTCATAAATTGCGGAATCTCCGTGTGGATGATATTTACCCATAACATCACCAACTATTCTTGCAGATTTTCTAGAGGGTTTACTGGAAACATAACCTGCCTCATTCATTGCGTATATTATTCTTCTATGTACAGGTTTTAAACCATCACAAACATTTGGAAGAGCTCTCGATACTATGACACTCATAGCATAATCAAGGAATGAACTCTGCATTTCCTTTTCAATATCGATGCGTTCTAATTTTTTTAAATCATCTAAATTTTCTGGTGTTGAGTCATCAATCATATTTATTTACTTCCTAAAATGGAACTTCGTCATCAATATCAATTCCCTGTAAACTATCATCAACACTTTCTTTTTTATCTAGGGTATTATCAATGCTAGGTGATGATAAATTTTCTGAGTTTTCAGATCTATTATCAATCATTGTTAATTGACAGTTATAACCCTGCAGCACAATTTCTGTAATATACTTTTCTATTCCAGACTGATCGGTATACTTCCTTGTACTAATCTGACCTTCAATATAAATCAAAGATCCCTTTTTTAAATATTTCTCGGTTATATCTGCTAAACCTGAAGAAAAAATAATAACTTTATGCCATTCTGTTTTCTCTTTTTTTTCTCCAGACTGTTTATCCTTCCAACTCTCACTGGTTGCTAATGAAAATTTGGCAATTTTTTTCCCATCTTGAGACATCCTGATTTCAGGGTCTGCACCAAGTCTTCCTAATAATATTACTTTGTTTATTGAACCTGCCATTTTAATTAGCTAAATAAGTATTAAATAATATCATAATTAAATCAAATTACACCTACTGAATATACAAAAATGAAAAAAAAAACATCTCTTGATTTTATTAAAATAATAGGAGCAAGACAACATAACCTAAAAAACATAAATTTACAAATTCCTAAAAACAAGTTTGTTGTAATCAGTGGACTTTCTGGCTCAGGTAAATCGTCTTTAGCTTTTGATACAGTCTATGCTGAGGGACAAAGAAGATATGTTGAGAGTTTATCTTCATATGCCAGACAATTTTTAAATATGATGGAAAAACCTGATGTGGATTTAATTGAGGGACTCTCTCCATCAATCTCAATTGATCAAAAAACAACATCGAGGAACCCAAGATCAACAGTCGGCACTGTAACAGAGATTTATGATTACTTTAGGGTTCTTTTTGCCAGAATAGGCACTCCAATCTCTCCAGAGACAGGAAAAGAAATTAAATCAATGAGTGTTGAGGAAATAGTTGATGATTTTTTTAAAATGGATAAAAATTCAAATTTTTTGTTGCTTTCTCCAATAGTAAAAAACAGAAAAGGAGAATTTAAGAAAGAATTAATTGATTTAGTAAAAAAAGGATTTGCAAGATTTAGAATTGATAATGAAATTTACACATCGGAAAATATTCCTGAACTCCAAAAAAACAAAAAACATAATATCGAAGTAATTGTAGACCGAGTTAAAATAGATGAAAAATATAAAAAAAGAATTTCAGAATCGGTTGAAACGGCACTTGGGTTGTCTGATGGTGTTATATATTTCTATGACAATCAAAAAAAAGAATCTTTTATTTTTTCATCAAAGTTTGCATGTCCTGTCTCAGGATTTACTATTGAAGAGATAGAGCCAAGACTATTTTCTTTTAATAGTCCAAATGGGGCATGCGCAGATTGTGATGGGCTAGGCTATAAAGAAAAGTTTGACCCAGATTTTATTATTGGAAATAAAAATCTATCATTGAAGGATGGTGTTATTTTACCTCTGAACAAAAATAATCAATTTTACAAAGAGTTCGTTATTGAAATAGCAAAACATTGTGGAGTTGATTTTGAAATGGAATGGGGCAAGATTTCAAAAGAAAAGCAAAAAACTATAATTTTTGGTGATGGCAGAGTTATCAATTTTTTTAATTCCTATACAGGGTGGAGTTACAATAAAGAATTTACAGGAGTAATTGGATTTTTAGAAAATAAATTGAGAAGATCTGATCTATGGCAAAGAGAAGAACTAAGTAAATATTTAAATAAATTTGTTTGTGAAGAGTGTAACGGATCAAGATTGAAGAAAGAGGCCCTTTCAATAAAAATCAACAAGTGTGATATCAATCAAATTACAAAACTCTCGATTGAAAAGGCTCTCAAGTGGTTTTGTAATTTAGAATCTAAACTCAGTAATTATCAAAAGGAGATATCTTCACGAATAATAAAAGAAATAGTTGATCGACTGTCTTTTTTGAACAATGTTGGATTAAGTTATTTACAATTATCTAGAAGTTCTACCACCTTATCAGGTGGTGAAAGTCAGAGAATTAGATTAGCCTCTCAAATTGGATCAGGCCTTACCGGAGTTTTATATGTATTAGACGAACCATCTATAGGACTTCATCAAAGGGACAATAAAAAGCTCATTAATACTTTAAAAAAATTAAGGGATTTAGGTAACTCGGTAATTGTTGTTGAACATGATGAAGAAACTATTTTAGAGTCAGATTACGTTATTGATATAGGAATTGGAGCAGGAGTAAATGGAGGTCATGTTGTCGCAACAGGAAAGCCAAATGATCTAAAAAGAAACCCTAAAAGTATAACTGGAAAATACCTATCAAAAGAGCTCAGCATAGATATACCCAAAACAGATTCAAGAGAAAGCAAAAGCTTTATCGAATTAAAAGGAGCGAATGGAAATAATTTAAAAAATATTGAAATAAAGTTCCCACTAAATAAATTTATTAGTATCACAGGAGTGTCTGGAGGAGGAAAATCATCATTGGTAATTGAAACACTGTACAAAGGACTTTCTAAAATAAAAAACAACCTTAATGAAAAAGCATTACCTTTTGTTTCTTTAAAAGGAAGCGAATTTATCGATAAAATTATTCAAATAGATCAAAGTCCTATTGGAAGAACACCAAGATCAAACCCAGCAACTTACACCGGATGTTTCACATTTATAAGAGAATGGTTTTCTCATCTACCTGAGGCAAAATCAAGAGGATACAGACCAGGAAGGTTCTCTTTTAATGTAAAGGGAGGACGATGTGAAAATTGTCAAGGAGACGGTGTTATAAGAATAGAAATGCATTTTCTTGCTGACGTTTTTGTTACATGTGATTTATGTAAGGGAAAAAGGTTTAATAGGGAAACTTTAGAAATAAAGTTCAAAAATAAAAGCATCTCAGATGTACTAGATATGACTGTTGAAGAGGGACTCAGTTTTTTTAAAGCAATTCCTTCTATTTCCACCAAGCTAGAAACTTTAAAAAAAGTTGGTCTTGAATATATTAAAATAGGACAGTCTGCTACAACATTATCCGGTGGTGAGGCTCAAAGGATTAAACTGGCCAAAGAATTAGCAAAACGAGCTACAGGAAAAACACTTTATATTCTTGATGAACCAACAACCGGTCTCCATTCGCATGATGTAAAAAAATTACTAGAAATTTTACATAAGTTTGTTGAAAAAAAAAATACAGTTATTGTTATTGAGCATAACCTTGATGTTATAAAATCATCAGACTGGGTTATAGATTTAGGTCCTGAGGGAGGAGAAAAAGGTGGGTTTGTTCTATTCGAAGGTGAAGTTTCAAATTTATTAGAGAAAAAAAATAATGATACAGCAAAGTGCTTAAAACAATTTATTGAATATTAGCTATTTTTTCTTAAACGATTCCTAGCTGATTTGATTATTGGATGTTCAGATGCTGGAATATCATATGGGTTGATTGGATTTTTACCTTTAATTAAATCTTTATTTTGTGATTTCTTTTTATCAAATTCATAAAATATGTAAACTAATAGTCCATTAAAAAGTAAAAATAAGAAATTCAAATTAACTGTAACAGATAGATAAATTGAAACATTTAAAAAAATAAAACAAAGAATTAATTTAACTTGATTTTTTTTCATTTATTTAGAATGTTGAAGATTAAATTGATTAAATAATTAGTTTTACTAATTTTTTTGTTTTTTTGAACACAATTTTTAAAAAAAACTTTAATAAAAGTTTTTTCAAAATAGTCTGGTATATTCCGCTCAATATCTGAAATGTTTTTTTTCAGATATTCTAATTCATATAATCTATTATTGTACAAATATTGAATCATTTGAAATCTAAATGAAGAATCAAACCTCAAATATTCTTGATGGATAATGAAATTAAATTCTTTATTTAGTTTCTCAAATGTCTCTTCAATATTTCTTATTTGTATTGGGTAAATCAAATCTGAAAAAGTCTCAACTATTTTTAAAACTTTTTTTTTAAGAATTTTATCTTTAAAAGGTAGCAAATTAGAGGTTATTTCATTATTGAAGTGATTTTTATCAATCTCATCGTATAGCCATTTTAATTTTAATTTAAAAACTAATATCTCCTCAACTTTAATATTTAAATTAAATAAGTAATATTCTAGAAAAAATAGACTTCTGATTATTTCGCTATTTTTAAAAAAAAAATTAATCTGAAGATCCCTGACATAAAAAAGATTTCTTGAATTCATATTAACTTAAAACTATAAATATTATTATAACAACAAAATGGAGTACATATGGCTAATATTTTAACTTCTCTTATTAAGACTGTCATCACAGGTTTTCTTTTATTATTCGCAATAATATTTTTAATTTCTAATATAACTGAATTTTATTTTGACTATGGTTTCATAACTTTTTTATTTAGATGGTTGCATGTCCTTGCAGGTATTATGTGGATTGGATTGTTGTGGTATTTTAATTTTGTTCAAATCCCAAGTATGCCTAATATTCCTGATGAACAAAAACCAGCTGTTTCTAAATTTATAGCTCCTAAGGCTCTATTTTGGTTTAGATGGGGAGCGGTCGCTACTTTAGCCACAGGATTGATATTAGCTCATCTGAATGGGTACCTGCATGATGCAATGACACTTAATACAAACAATGCAAAGTACTTTATGATCGGTATTGGTATGTGGTTAGGTATAATTATGGCTTTTAATGTTTGGGCAATAATTTGGCCTAATCAAAAGAAGGCATTAGGTATAATCTCAGTGGATGCTTCAGAAAAAGCTGCGGCAGCAAAAAAAGCTATGCTTTTTTCTAGAACAAATACTTTGTTATCGATTCCAATGTTGTATTGTATGGTAGGCGCTCAAAATTTATATTAATTTTTTTTTTTATTAATATAACCAAATATAATTATTAGTGGGGATGCAATAAAGATAGATGAATATGTTCCCACTAATACACCCCACATCATTGCAGATACAAAACCTTTAATCACCTCACCACCAAATAGGAATAAAGCCAATAATGCTAAAAGTGTTGTGAGTGAAGTCATAATTGTTCTAGAAAGAGTTTGATTTATTGATTTATTTAAGAGTTCAGATAAGGGTATTTCTGTTTTTACCAAATTTTCTCTTACTCTATCAAAAACTACAACTGTGTCATTTATTGAATAACCTGCTATTGTGAGAATTGCGGCTATAGACGCTAAATTAAATTCTATCTGTGTTAAAGCAAAGAATCCAAGGGTTGAAAAAACATCGTGAAATAAAGCAAAAACTGCTCCTAAACCAAATTGCCAACCAGAGAATCTGAACCAAATGTAAATAAACATTGCTACTAGAGAATAAAGAATCGCCTTTAAACCCAGAATTTGAAGTTCTTTACCTACTTTAGGACCTACAAACTCAACTCTTCTATAATCTACATCACTAGGTAAACCTTTTTTTAATTCTGAAATAATCAACTTTTGCTCTTCTTCATCATTTGATTTTTTCTCAATTCTAAATAATATGGTTTCAGGATCTCCAAACTCTTGAATTTCAATATTAGTACTTAAAAAACTTGAAATATTTTTTCTAAGATCCTCAAGATTTGGAGCTGACTTAAACTTAGCTTCAACCATTACTCCTCCTTTAAAATCGATACCTAAGTTCAGGTTTTTTTTAACAAATAAAAAGACAGAAAAAAGCATTAAGATTAAGGAAAATAAAAAAGCAACTTTTCTATATTTGTAGAAATTAATTTTAAAGACCATAAACTAACCTATAAAAAAAGTTTATTTGGTTTTAGCTTTAATACCCAAACACTTACAACAAGCTTTGTAAGAACTAGAGCTGTAAACATAGAGGTTAAGATTCCTATACTTAGCGTTACTGCAAATCCTTTGATTGGGCCTGAGCCATAGTTATAAAGAAGTAGTGCAGCGATGAGTGTTGTAAAATTTGCATCAAGTATTGTCTTAACGGCAAACTTATATCCTAGATCAACTGAATTAATTATTGACCTGCCTGACCTTAGTTCCTCTTTAATTCTTTCAAAAACAAGAACGTTAGCATCAACTGCCATTCCTATTGTGAGCACAATGCCAGCTATACCAGGCATCGTGAGTGTTGCTTCAATGAGACTTAGCAATGAAATTAACAAAATAATATTAAATATAATCGCAAAATCAGCAATCAAACCAAACACCCTGTACCTGATAATCATAAATAATATAACAAGTACAAAACCTATTTTAAGAGCTTTTTTTCCGGCTTTAATAGAGTCCTCACCAAGACTAGGGCCTACTGTTCTCTCCTCTAAAACAGTGATTGGTGCAGGTAATGAACCAGCTCTAAGTAATACAGCTAAATCATTTGCTGTTTCAGGAGAAAAATTTCCACTTATATTTCCTTGTCCACCTGTTATGGGTTCACGGATTTGGGGAGCACTTATTACTCTTCCATCAAGAAGAATTGCAAGTCGTTGATAGGTGTTATCAGTCGTAATTTTAGCAAATTTTTTTGCTCCTTTTCTATCAAACTCAAACGCAACAACATATTTACCAGATTGAGCGTCAACTGTAGCCGCAGCATTTATTAACCGATCACCAGTAAGTAAAATTCTCTTTTTTACAACAAATTCTTTTTCGTAAGCAGTAGGGTCAGCGTTAGCGACCTTAAAGGTACCTGGGGGTAATTTTCCTCTTTGCAAAGCTAACTCAACTGTTGTCGGATCGAGTAGATGAAAGTTAAGCTTAGCTGTTCTTCCGATAAGAGACTTTACTCTCTCCGGATCCTTAATTCCCGGCAACTGAACTATAATCCTATCGGCACCTTGTTTTTGAATAATTGGTTCCTTAGTCCCAGATTCGTCAACTCTTTTTCGTATTACTTCAATTGATTGTTCTACGGTCTGATTATTCGTATCAATTATATATTGGTCAGTAAATGAAAGATTAAGTTTATTATCTTTAGATGTAACTACTATACCTGTTTCTATTCCTTTTCTTAGAAAAGAAACTGCATCGGTTGTTTTTTTTGGATCTGTAATAGTGACTACTGCACCTTTTACTTTAGATCCAAGATTTGTATATTTAATTTTATTTTTACGCAAAGTTGATCTTATATCGTCAACAAGATATTCAGATTTTTCTTTAAGTACTGCATTTGTATCAACTTCTAATAAGAGATGTGAACCTCCTTGAAGGTCTAGACCTAGATTTACCTGTTTTTTTGAAACATAATTAGGTAAACCGGTTACTTCTGTTTTATCATAAAAGTTTGGAATAATATAGTAGACCCCCAATACACATATTGAGAGAACAAAAAGTAATTTCATTTTTGTAATTTTTAGCATAAATAAACTATTTTTTATTCAATACGTCAGCAACTGTTGATCTGTAAATAATTACATTAACATCTTTAGCTATATCAACATTAAGTCTTTCAGCATCTGTTTTTGTTACTTTACCAACAATTCCCCCACTCGTTAATATTTCGTCACCTCTTTTTATTGAGTCTAAAAGTAATTTGTGTTCTTTTTGCTTTTTTTGTTGTGGACGAATTAGCAAAAAATAAAAAATTAAAAAAATCAAAATTAAGGGAATAAAAGACGCAAACATAGATGGTTGTTGTGCCGCGGCTTGAGCATAAGCATGGTTGATCATAAAACCTCTTGAAAAAAGTTCTTATTAATTAAATACTATGAATCAATATATAAAAAATAAAATAAAAACAAAGTATAAAATAAGACAATAGAAAAAACTCTCAAGTAAAATATGAAATTTTCAATAATTAAAAAAATTTTTAATGACGATGACTATTTTGTTTATCTTCCAAATAATAAAGAAATTGTTCCAATAAAAATAAAGTTTTACACTAATCTAAAGGACATTCTATTTGTAGAAAAACAAAAAAATCTAATTCTTGAAAATACCAAGAAATTTACAAGTAACATTAAATCAAATAATATTTTACTTTGGGGAGCAAGTGGAATGGGAAAATCCACTTTGATCAAATGCGTGATTAAAGAAACAAATAAATTTGCTAAAAAATCTCTTAAATTAATAGAAATATCAAATAATCATTTAGAATTGTTACCAGAAATTATTTATTCGTTATCTCAAATAGATTATAAATTTATAATCTTTATAGACGATATTTTTTTAAAAAAAGATAATCCAGATTTCAATACTTTAAAAAGTATTGTGGAAGGGAGTCTATTAGGTGATTCTGATAACATAAGGTTCTATATTACATCAAATCTCAGACACATATCTGACCAAAATACTGGAAATTCTAGTAATGATGAATTAATTAAAAAAGAATTGAGGTCAAATTTATTGTCTTTAACAGATAGGTTTGCTTTATGGATTGGTTTTTATGATAATAATAAGGATAAATATTTAGAGACCGTTAAATATTATGCAAAAAAATTAAAAAAAAACTCGTTCACTCCAAAAAAAGCTCTTGAGTGGTCGAAAAATAAAGGAAATTATTCTGGAAGAACAGCCCTTCAATATATTAAAAATCTAGATGATTAACGCCAATCTAAGAGAGATGTTTTAATGGATTGACGGCATTTTTACCTTTTCTTATTTCAAAGTGAAGCTGTATATCTTTAACATTACCTGTATTCCCTACAATACCAATAGATTGGCCTCTCTTGACTAGATCTCCCTTTGTTTTCTCAATTTTCTCTAAATGCGCATAAGCTGTAATCCAGTTTTTATTATGTTTAATTAATATCAAATTACCATATCCAGGAATTTCATTTCCGCTATAGATAATTTCACCGTCATTAGAAGCTTTGACAGCAATTCCAGATGATGATTTTATATTTATCCCATCATTAAAAAATCCTGAATCACCGCTTCCATATTTTATTAAAATCTTGCCCTTCACAGGCCAAATGAATTTTTGGGTATTACTAGACTTTGATATACTCTTTACTTTAACAACTTTTTTTTTCTTTTGGATTGTTTTTTTTTTAAGTGTTGGATTATTTTTTTTTTGTTCAAAATATTCAGGAATTAGGATTCTTTGACCAACTTTAATTTGATTTATATCTTTAAGTTTATTCAGTTTTGAAATTGAGTAAACATTACTTTTTAATTTCCTTGAAATAGAATACAGTGTGTCACCTTTTTTTACTCTATAGTAGACATTTTTTGGTAAAAATATTCTTTGGTTTGGATAGATTTTAAAAGGTTCTTTAATTCCGTTATGTTTAATAATCTTTTTGATTGAAATATTAAATTTTTTTGAGATCGAATATAAATTATCTCCTTTTTTAACTTTATAAAAATCAGTTTTTTTTGGTTCTATTTTAGGATATTTAATCGTAAATTCATCATAAAAAATTGATTCACAACCATATAAAAAAAATATTAGTAATATAATTATTTTCATTGATTTTCTTTTCCTTCTACTAAAGGTACAAATCTGACTTTCATTAAATTTTCTATTTTTATATCATTATCATTTTTTATTATTTTTTTTAAGACTTGTTCGTTATAATCATCACCAATCGGAATTATCATTATACCTTTATTTGCAAGTTGTTTTAAAAGATTGTGAGGAATCTCTGGGGCATTTGCTGTTACTAAAATCCTGTCAAAAGGTGCTTGCTCTTTCCAACCTAGACCTCCATCAGCATGTTTGAAAAATATATTTTTCGTTCCAAGTTGCCTTAAAAGGTTCTCGGCTTTTTTTTTTAAGCTATTGTACCTTTCAATAGTGTAGACGAATCTGCATAATTTTGATAGAATATATGACTGATAACCGCTTCCAGTACCTATCTCTAACGCTCTTAAATTTTTATTTAATTCAAGTGACTGCGTCATATGAGCCACTACCAAGGGTTGGGATATTGTTTGGCCACAGTCTATCGGCAAAGCAATATTCAGATTTGATTTTTGCTTTAAATTCTCATCAACAAAAAACGATCTATCTGCTGATTCGATTATATTTAAAACTGATCTATCAACAATACCATTTTTCTTTAATTCCATTAACAAGTCAAACTTTTTACTTTTTTTAATTTTCTCAAACATTAAGCTGTAATTTTTTTATACCATTCATATATTTGCTTATTACTTGTGGTATTTCTATTGTTCCCTCCTCATTTTGAAAGTTCTCAATGATTGCAATTAATATTCTTCCGACTGCAAGAGATGAACCATTTAAAGTATGAGGGAAAAAAATTTGACCATTCTCGTAATTTTTGACTCTTGTTTTCATTCTTCTGGATTGAAAGTCTTTACAGTTTGAACAACTTGAGACCTCTCGGTATTTATCTTGTCCTGGCATCCAAACTTCAAAATCAACAGTATATGAAGATGAAAAGCCAATATCTCCTGCGCAAAGCTCAATCATTCTAAAAGGTAAATTTAAATCCGTAAGAATTTTTTCAACACAATTCAGCATATGCGATAGTTCTTTCTTTGAATCATCGGGGTGAGTTATAGAAACCAATTCAACTTTTCCAAATTGATGTTCTCTCATTAAACCTCTAGTATCCTTTCCAGCTGCACCTGCCTCTGCTCTAAAACAATTTGTAAAAGCCGTATATCTTAGAGGTAGATCTTTTATGTCAATAATTTCTTCCCTATGAAAATTTGTCAAAGGAACCTCACTAGTAGGTATCAACCATAATTCGTTAAAATTAGTTTTGAAAAGATCTTCTCCAAATTTTGGAAGTTGACCTGTACCGTAAAGACATTCCTCTTTTACCATTTCAGGAACTGTACATTCAATATAATCAAAAACTTGTGTATTAATATCAATCATAAAATTCATTAAAGCCCTGTGTAATTGAGATAAACTTGATTTCAAAACTGAAAATCTTGTTCCAGATATCTTAATTGCTTTTTTGTAATCAATCAGATTCAAATTTTCTAATAATTCTAAGTGATCTTTAGGCTTAAAACTAAACTTTTTTTTATCACCTTTCTGTTTTATAATCTTATTATTTTTTTCAGTTAAACCCTCTGGCGTTTGTTCATCAATTAAATTAGGAATTTCTGAAAGCAATTGATCCAAAATTTTTTTCTTATTCAATGATTCTTCTTTACATAATTCAAGGTCAGCCTTCAAAGTCTTAACTTCCTTTGAAATTTTTGAAAATTCTTCAGAACTTTTATCATTAATCGAAGATACTTTTTTTGATAAACTATTCTTTTTTTCTTGATAATTTTGAACTTTATTAAGCGACTCAAGATAGCTGTTATGTAAATCAATTAATTTTTTAGAATCTACAAAACAGTTTCTTTTTTTTAGAGATTTTTCAAAATTATCCGGGTTTTCTTTGATAAATTTAATATCATGCATTTTTATCTTTTAAAAATATTTTTATAAACAATATTGAGAATTCATAAAAGATTATTAATGGAATAGCAATCCCTATCTGGGAAATAACATCTGGAGGTGTAAAAATTGCCGAAAAAATAAGAATTCCTATAAAAAAATATTTTCTATTTCTTGATAAAAATTTTTGATTAAATATTTTCAATTTTGTTAACAATATAATTAATACAGGGAACTCAAATGACAATCCACTTGCTAATAACAAAAACATTGTTAACTTTACGTACTCTGAATATTTTGACTCTAACTCCACAGGCAGTGATTCATTTAAAAAGTTTTCATATGAAATAAAAAAATTCCAAATGACTGGAATTAAAAAATAATAAGCAAAAAGCAAACCAGCAAAAAAAAAGAAAGGACTTAAAATAACTAATGGTATAAATATTTTCTTTTCTTTTTTATAAAGTGCAGGAGATGCAAACAAAATAACCTGTATTAGGAGGAAAGGTATAGAAACTAAAAAGGAAGCAAAAAGTGAAATTTTTAGATTAGAAACAAAAACCTCTGGTAAAGCAGTAAATATCATTCTCTGATTAGATGAATCAGATAGTAAGTTAAAAAGTGGTTTAGTTAAAAAATTCCCAATATATTCGACATTATATAAAAAAAAAAAAAAACATAAAAAGAGAAATAAAAAAGAAAACAATAGTCTGTTTCTTAGTTCTTTCAAATGATCTAAGTATTTCATTTTTTTAAATTTTTTTTACTAGGTTTTAATTGTTTTTTATTTTGTCTATCAAAATCAAGTTTTATTTTTTTTAATTCCTCTATGCTGTCATATTCATCTAGCTCGTATTTAAAGTTTAATAAATATCTACTTATTTTCCTGTAAAATAGACCAAAATTCTTTGTGATTTTTGGGATTTCTTCAGGTTTAATAAATAATACTAAAAAGAAAAAAATGATTAAGAGTTCAATAATTCCAATGTTGAACATTATTTTTTTTTATCGTTTTCTTTTTTTTCATCTTTCAGTCCTTCTTTAAAAGACTTTATACCTTTTGCAAGTTCACCAGCCACCTTTGGAAGTTTTCCAGCTCCAAATACGATTAAAACAATCAAAAGTATTAAAATTATTTCCCAATGCCCAAGTCCAAACATAAAAAAGCTCCAGTTAAATATTACAAGATTATGGATTCTAATTCATCAACTTTCGGAAGATCTTTAATTGAAGTCAAACCAAAATGCTTTAAAAATTCATAATCAGTTATCCAAGTTACTGGTCTTCCAGGTGTTTCCCTACGACCACTTGGTTTTATCCACTTTAGTTCCAAAAGTGAATCTAAAGTACCTCTAAAGACTGGTTTACCTCTAATTTTTTCTATCTCAGCCCTAGTAACAGGTTGATGATAAGATATTATAGCCAAAGTTTCAACAGCTGCTCCAGAGAGATTCTTTACTTTTTTTGTTTGGATACTCAAAAAGTCTTTTAAACTATTCGAGGTTTTAAAAAAGAATCTGTTATCAGCACTATCCAATAAAATCCCTCTATCTTTATAGTCCATCTTTAATTCATCTAGAATTTTATCTAAATCAAAATCTCCATATTCAGATAACATTTTTTTTAAATCTTTTTTATTCAAGGGTTCCAAAGATGAGAAAATTAAAGACTCGACGTAATTTTTTGCAATTTCATAATTCATTCTTTAACCTTTATCATTATTTTATCATAATGGTCCTTTTGGTTCATTAATAATTTGCCCTGAGAAACTTTATTAAGAGAGGCTAAAAGTAATGATATAATTGCAGATTTTTTTTTATTGTCACTAACGGTAACATTAGGTAAAAAATTGAAAAGAAAGAACCAGTCTTTTTCACTTTTTTCAAATAATCTACCCAACCACCTTATACCATCTTCCATTGAAAATAAATCTGTTTCATCAGAAAGTATTTTGATAGTATTTTTTTTTTTATATATTTCAGAGTATTTAAGTATTATGTCGTGAAGACTTATCTTAGGGACAATTTTACTACTAATTACATATTCATTCTTAATATTTACAGAATGAAAGTCTTTTCCATCTTGCGGTAAATTAAATATTTTTTTTGCTAATTGTTTTATGGCATCATAGTGAATCAACCTCTGTGTTAGATCCTCTTCAATATTTTCAGTTTCTTCTTTTTCGTCCTCCGGAAGTAAAAGTTTCGATTTTAAATAAGCTAATAGTGATGCCATAACCAAATAATCAGCAGAAAGTTTAATCTGATTAATATTTTTATCTATAAAACTTAAGTACTGATTAGCTAACTCAAGAATAGAGATCTTTTTAATATCAACTTTCTGTTTTTTTGATAAATCTAACAAAAGATCTAAAGGTCCTTCATATCCGCTAATATTTAAATTTAGTTGCATAACTTTATATTATACCCTCATTTTTTAGTTCTCGTCTAATATTTTCTATTTGCATTACTTTAGGATCTATTTTTTTTAATTTCTTTTGAAAGAAATTTAAGTATTTTTGAGAAATTGGTTTTGATAATGGATAAATTCTTTTCATCTCATCTATTTTTCCATTACAATGTAAAATAATATCACAACCAGCGTCATATGATCTTTTCACAATTGTCTCTAGATTATCTGTCAAACCCTTCATAGAAATATCGTCAGTTATTATTAAACCTTTAAAACTATTATAATCTCTTAACAATTTGTTAATTTTTTTTGAATACGTAGCTATTTCCGAGTCAATGCCTGGATAGGTTATATGAGCTAGCATAACGAAAGTCTCTTCCTTTAAACATAAAAATGGAATTAGATCAGTTTCTTTAAGAGTCTTTAAATCAGTTCTGATGCAAGAAACATCATTGTGCGTATCTTTCTTTGATCTCCCGTGACCAGGATAATGTTTTAACACAGGAAATACACCAGAATCCATCAAGCCTTTACAATATTGACTAACGAGTTTATTTGCAGTTTCAGGATTTTTACCAAAAGATCTATTACCAATGATTTTATGAGCATTATCAAAAACAAGATCACAAACTGGCGAAAAGTTTACATCAATTCCAATTTCTTTAAGTTCATTGCCAATTAAATATGAAGTAAGGTAACTTAAAGTTAAAGCTTTATTTTCATTAACTTCACACAAGTCTCCAAAGATTTTTTGAGGTGGAAAATCGGTAAAATTATTACCTCTTAATCTTTGAACTTTACCTCCTTCTTGATCAATAAAAATCAAAGGAGATCTATTAATAGTTGAAACTTTAAGTTCTAATATTAAATTCTTAATTTGCAAATAATTTTTAAAATTCCTTTTAAACAGAACAAAACCAAAAGGTTTAGTTTTTTTAAAAAATTTTTTTTCTACTGCAGTTAATTCTGTGTTGTTAACAGATAATATGATTCCATCAGGATTGTCCACTTAATTATCTTTCAATACAATACAGTTTATCTTATTTTTTTTTAGTATTTTGCAATTACTATTAGCTTCTCTGTAGGAGAATACATTTTCTGAAACAACTCTAAAATACGTATTATTTTTTTCTAAATTAAATTCTTTTATTTTTAAATTTATTTTATTTTTTTTAAAAAAATCGTTTTGTATTATCTGTTTAGAAATTTTTTCACTTTTTTTGTAATTTCTAAATGATGCCAACTGAAGCCTGTACTCTTTTTTCTCATTAAGACTTGAGCTTTGATCTTTTTCTTCAAGCTTTTCTTCAATTAGCTCATCAATATTTTTTGGCTTATCTTTTTCAAGAATTTGATAAATACCCTCTTCATTGTATTGAAAGTTATTTTCTACTTTCTTTATAATAGACCTTTGATTCTCCAGTATTATTAATTCTTCATTTGGAACAATCGAAATATAAGACAAAATTATAAGAGCTATTAAAATAAGATAACTAAAAAAAATTATAGAAACTTTTAATTTAAAATTTTTCATCACATTTTATTTGGACATTTAATTTTTAATAAGCTCAGACCTTTATTTAAAACTTTTTTAACTGCAAAAACCAAATAAGTTCTAGCCCGTGTAGTATCGTCATCATTTTCAATTAAAATTCTTTTTTTGGCATCAATATTACCAATACTCCAATAATTATGAAATATTTTTGCCAAATCATACAAATAAGCAGATATTCTATGGGGTTCATAATGTATAGCGGAATTTTTAATTATATCATAAAAACTACAAATATGTTTAATTATCAATTTTTCTTCCTCAAGCATTAATTTGTTTAACTTAAGTGAATCAGTATTTTTTTCATCAATACTAATCTCTTTTCTTTTCTCTTTTACAATTTGAATTATTGACATACATCTGGCATATGCGTACTGAATATAAAAAACCGGGTTTTCCTTATTTTTTTGAAAAAAAATATCTAAATCAAAATCAATTTTTTTATCTGCATTTCTAGATATCATCATATATCTTATCGCATCAGAACCTACTTCAGATACGACTTCGTTCATCGTAATAAAATTCCCAGACCTTTTTGACATCTTTATTTGTTTATTTTTTTTCAAAAGGTTAACTAGGGAGGTTAATTTAATTTCTAAGTTCACATTTTCTTTATTCAATGCATTTAATACATTTTTAAGCCTCTTAACATAACCAAAATGATCAACTCCCCATATATTAATCATTAAATCAAACTTCCTTGATATTTTGTTTTGGTGATACAAAATATCTGACATAAAATATGTTAGAGATCCATTTGGTTTAATAAGGGCTCTATCAGAGTCATCCCCAAATTTTTTAGAACGAAATAAGAAATGCTTTTTTTTTATCCAATCCTTCTCCTCAATATTCTTTGGTTTTTCCTGAAATCCGTAATATGCTAATTCCATTTCCAAAAGTTTTTTTTTTAGTTTTTCTATATTTTGTAAAGATGAAATCTCTTTTTCAGAAACAAAACTTTGATGAAAAACGTTTATTAACTCTAAATCAGCTTTAATATCATTTAGTATATTTTCAATTATTATTTTTTTGTACTTTTCATTAAGAACATTAATCTTTTCTTTCTTAAAAATTTTTTTTGTTAAGTTCTTTAGATAATCGCCAGGATATAATGTGTCAGGCATCTCATCTTCAACTCTTCTTGTATTAGTGAGATGAAATTTAACTGTTTCTATTAATTTATTTATTTGCTCACCAGCATCATTTATGTAGTACTCACCAGTAACTTTATGTCCAACCTCACATAGAATTGAAAATAAGCTGTCACCCAAAATAGCTCCTCTGGCATGACCAATATGCATTTGTCCAGTTGGATTTGCCGATACATATTCAAGACAAATTTTTCTTGATTTAATTTTATAATCAAATTTTTCCGGTAAATCTAAAAACTCTTGTAATTGATTCTGCCAAAATAAACTTTTAAAAAAAAAATTTATAAAACCAGGTTTAACAATCTCTAATTTTAGGATCATTTTATTCTTATTTAATTGATTTACTATTTTCTCAGCTAACCTAATGGGAGACAATTTTAATATCTTACAAGCGACCATAGCGATATTACTAGAAAGATCTCCAAATTCTTTCCTGGGTGAAATATCTATTGAGAAATTCAAATTATTAGAGAGGTTTTTGTTTAAACAATTCTCTGAAAATATTTTTTTTAAAATTATCTCCAGTTCATTTCTTAGGTATTCTTGATAAAGCATTTAAAAATTATATAAATCAAAAAACTTTTTGTGAGTATTAATAGCATATTTGTCAGTCATACCTGAAATATAATCGCAAACTACAAAATATCTTTGTTCTTTATTATTAAATTTCTTCCATTTTTCTGGAAGAAGGTCAGATTCACTAATAAACAGATCAAATAAATCTGAAATGATTCTTTTAGCCTTTAAAGTCATTGTTCTTATTTTGGGATGCATATACATTTTTTCTTTTAAAAATTTTTTAAGTTCAATTTCATTTTTTTTCATTGAATCACTGAAACATACTACACTTTTATCTAATGAGACAATATCGTTGGCAGATAATATTTTAAATTTCTTTAAATTTTCTTGAGTATTTTTGATTAAATCATCTATCATCAATTTTATAAGTTTCCTAACCAGCTCATATCGTAATCTTGCATTATTAGGTCTTTGTATCTTAAATGAACCCAAAGCTTTTTTTACAAGCTTTAGTTGTTCTAATTCCTCTAAATCAAAGAATTTAGCATACAGTCCATCATCGATATCATTATTATTGTATGCTATATCATCACAAATTGAGGAAAGCTGTGATTCAAAAGAACCAAATTTATTCAAGTCGCCTTTAAAGAAATTAATAAAGTTTTGAATATAAATTGGAACTTTTTGATTTTTGATTGGACCATTATGTTTAAGAATCCCGTCTAAAGTTTCAAAAGTAAGATTTAATCCGTCAAATTTTAAATACTTTTTTTCCAGGGAAGTTAAAATCTTTAATGCCTGATAATTATGATTAAAACCACCGTATGCCTTCATTTTCTTACTAAGCTCATCCTCCCCCGCATGTCCAAAAGGTGTATGCCCAAGATCATGAGACAATGATATTGACTCAGCTAGATCATCATTAACTTTAAAAACTTTAGCAATTGATCGAGCTAGTTGAGACACCTCAATACTATGAGAGAGTCTTGTTCTGTAATAATCTTCTTTATTGTAAACAAATACTTGTGTTTTATATTTTAGCCTTCTAAATGCTGAACTATGAATGATTCTATCTCTGTCTCTCATAAAACAAGATCTATTTACATCTTCTTCTTCAAGAAACATTCTTCCTTTTGATTTTTTTAAATCAGATGAAAAGATTGAATAATCTGTCATAATATATAATATATTGATAACATAAAAAAAAAAATAGTATAATGTTTGATGTATCAAAAAGTGCACTTGACAGAATAGAAAGCGTTTGTAAGGAAAAAGAATCTGATAACTTTTTTCGTATATCAGTAGATGGAGGGGGATGTCAGGGTTTTTCCTATAAATTTACATTTGATAACAAAGTAAATAAAGACGATAAGATTCTAAATTTTGATAAAGTAAAGGTTTTAATAGACGAAACTTCACTTGGATTTGTGCAAGGATCAAAACTTGATTTTGTTGAAGATATGATCGGATCATATTTCAAAATATCCAATCCTAATGCCACTTCTACTTGTGGTTGTGGAACTTCCTTCTCCGTATAATCTATGAAAATTTGTTCGTGGAACATTAATTCAGTTAGGATTAGGACTGAGATGCTTGAACTATTAGTTGAAAAACACCAACCAGAGATTATTCTTCTTCAAGAGATCAAATGTGAAAATTCTGAATTTCCAGAATTTTATAAAACCTTAAACTATAACTTAGAAGTTAATGGTCAGAAAGGTAGACATGGAGTAGCAATATTATTGAAAAAAGATCTAACTTATAAAAGGATTGATTTCGAATCGCAAATACTAAATTTAGAATCTAGAATAAATGGGGTTTCATTTAAAAATTTGAATATAGTTAATGTTTATGTTCCAAATGGTAATCCAGTTGAAGATAAAAAAAAATTTGACTTTAAGTTAAAGTGGCTAAATGAATTAAAGAGGATTGTAGAAAGTTTTATAAATAATTATGAAAATCTTTTAGTTGCCGGAGATTTTAACGTTTTGGAAAATGAGTCTGATGTGAAAGATTTTGATAAATGGAAATTAGATGCCCTCGGAAAAATTGAAACGAGAGAGTATTTTAGAAAAATTTTAGAAAAAGGACTTTTTAACATTGAAAGACTATTTAACAGTCCTGGCACAAATTATTCATTTTGGGATTATCAAAAAGCTTCTTGGGAAAGAAATTATGGTTTACTTATTGATCATTTTTTAGCTTCACCATTTATAATTCAAAATACTAAAAGTATTTTTTTTGATAAAGAATTTAGAGGTTTGGAAAGACCCTCTGATCATATTCCAGTAATTATTGAAATTGAAAAGAATTTAAATATCTGAAAAACTCCTCTTTTCTTTTTTAGCACCAGGATGTGTGACTGCCCCAAACCTAGCAGAACCAACACTTTGGGAAAATTTCCACAAGGCACCTGAGCCAAAATCATTTTCTCTTTCTCTAATTTTTTTTGATCTTTCTTTTAATTTTGATTCAGGTACTAATAACTCTATTATTCCTTTTTCAGCATCAAGTATTATTTCATCATCATCCTCGATCAAAGAGATTGGTCCTTGAACAGCTGCCTCAGGACTTATATGTCCAACACAAAAACCTCTAGTTGCTCCAGAAAACCTTCCATCAGTAATCAATGCAACTTTATCTCCCATACCCTGACCATAAATCGCAGCTGTTGTTGCGAGCATTTCTCTCATTCCAGGACCGCCCTTCGGGCCTTCATATCTAATAACAATTACATCCCCTTCCTTATATTTCTTTTTACTTACAGCCTCAAATGCATCCTCTTCACAATTGAAGCACCTTGCTTTTCCTTTAAAAGATAGCGATTTCATTCCTGCAACTTTTACTATTGCTCCGTCTGGTGCCAAATTACCCTTTAAACCGACCACCCCACCTGTTTTTGTAATAGGTTTTTTTACTGGATAAACTACATTTTGAGATGAATAATTAACATCAATTTCTCTAAGGTTGTCTTTTATACTTTTACCATTAACATTAATACAATCATCGTAGAGTAATCCCCCTTCTTGAAGTGCTTTCATTATTATTGGAACACCGCCTATTTCATATAAATCCTTAGCTAAATATTTTCCTCCAGGTTTAAGATCAACAATATAGGGAGTCTCCTTAAAAATTTTAGCTACATCAAGTAAATCAAAATCAATCCCAATTTCATTCGCAATTGCTGGTAGATGAAGTGCAGCATTTGTTGATCCTCCACTACATGCAACAACTCTAGCAGCATTAACTAAAGACTTTTTATTCACTATTTCTCTTGGTTTTATTTGTTTTTCTATTAAATTCATAACAGCAACGCCTGATTGATAAGCATATTTATCTCGTGATTCAAATGGAGCAGGAGTCGAAGAAGACCCTGGAATTGCTAGGCCTATAGCCTCTGCTACACATGCCATAGTATTTGCCGTAAATTGTCCTCCGCATGAACCTGCAGATGGACAAGCAACTTTTTCTAATTCGCATAACTCTTTCTCTGAAATTTTGTTGGCATCAAACTTCCCTACAGCTTCAAAAACATCTTGAACAGTTACTTCTTTATCTTTGTATTTTCCTGGCAAGATTGAACCTCCATATAAAAAAACTGATGGAACATTCAAACGTAACATAGCCATCATTAATCCTGGTAACGATTTGTCGCAACCTGCAATACCTACAAGACCATCATAACAATGTCCTCTCATTGATACCTCTACTGAATCAGCGATTATTTCTCTTGATACTAAAGATGACTTCATACCTTCATGGCCCATAGCTATGCCGTCTGTTACAGTAATAGTTGTAAACTCTCGAGGGGTACCATCACTTTCCTTAACACCTTTTTTTGTAGACTGAGCTTGCCTAGAAAGGGATATATTACAAGGTGCTGATTCATTCCAACAGGTTGCGACACCTACAAATGGTTGATTTATTTCTTTTTCAGTCATACCCATTGCATAGTAGTAGGATCTATGTGGTGAGCTTTTTGCACCTAAACTTACATGTCTGCTAGGTAGTTTAGATTTATCAATCATTTAAAATTCCTTTCATTAATTGACTTATTGAAGATTTTTCTAAATTCATAAGAGTTTTCGTAAAAACTAAAATGACCACAATCATATATCTTATATCTTATTGAACCAAATAAAAATTCTGAAAAAAAAAAATTTGACTTTTCTCCATACAAATAAATTCTTTTGTTAAAAAATGATTTATAAAACCTCATAAGATCACCAGAATTGCTATATGAAACAGCATCTTTTGATATATTATAAAATGAATCTGGCGATGTTTTTTTTAGAGATTCTGACCATTTCCTCAAACCAACTTCTTTAGAAGATGAGCAAATCGAAATTAAATTATTATATTTTTCATTAAATATTTCTTTTGAATATGAAACAGTTTTCTTTGTAATAGTTGAAGTATCATAATGAGTTAAATTTCCTTCATAATTTATAAAGTTTTTAAAAATCTTTTTTTTTAAAAATCTTTTAGCAAGAAGAATGGGTATTATACCTCCAACAGAATGAGCAAAAAAAATAATTTTTCTTAATTTTTTTTTTTTTATAAATAAAAAAATTTTTTTTGTATAACTATTTAGATTACTATTTCTTGAGTTAGTTTTACGGTGATGTCCGGGTAATTCCGGAATTAGTATTTGAAATTTTTTATTTATTGACCTAATCAGAAAATTAAAGTCATTGCTACAACAACCTAAACCGTAAAAAAAAAGAATTGTTTTTTTTTTTAATACCTTCCTATTGTTAGAATTTATAATTAGATCATCAAATTTAATTTTATACATTAATTTCTTTTGTATAATTTACTTTTTAAGGAGAATAAGATTTTCCTCAGCTTCTTTAAGCTTACTCTTATTTTCATTTACAATTTTAACAGGAGCGTTAGAAATAAAATTTTTGTTACTAAGTTTATTTTTGAAAAATTTTACTTCTTCCTCGTAAAATTTTATTTTCTTTGCTTTTTCGATATTTGTACTTTCTACATCATTTTGTGAGTGAATAATAAATTTTATTCCTGATGAAATAAAGTCGATGTTGTCTTTTGTTTTAATGTCATATTCCAGTGAACTCAAATTAAAGAAAGAAATTATTAATTCTTTGTTACTTTCTATCCATTTAACTTTTTTAGAATTAACAATAACTAAACTTATAGTTTGTTTTTTTCCTTCAGTTATTGATCTTAGGTTTCTAAGAAGCTGAATAATTTTTTTAAATTCAGCAACCTTTGATTTTTGAACCAACTTTGATTTGACGGTTACAAACTTATTATCAAATAAACTTTTTGTGGTGTATCCCAAATCCTTAGATATTTTTTCAGATACAAAAGGTATTATAGGATTAATTAGATTTAAAATATTTGCAAAGATAAAATTAAAGTTATAAGAAATTTCATAAAAGTTTTTTTTATCTTTTAAGTAAATTTTAGATAATTCAATATAAATATCGCAAAAATCATTCCAAATGAAATGATAAAGCTCTTTGACTAAAAGATTAAATTTATAATTTTTTAAGTGTTTGATAACAATTTGCTGTGTTTGATTTAATCTTTCTAGTATCCAATCATTAATAATAAGTTTATTTTTTTTTAAGCTATGTTTATTTGTTTCTGAGAATTTATGAAACTGCGAGAATCTTGCAGCATTCCAAAGTTTAGTTATGAAATTTCTGCTATTTTCGACTAGTTTATTAGACAATTTTATATCTCTACCTTGAGTAGATAAATTCACTAAAGTAAATCTTAATGCATCAGCACCATAAATATTTATTAAATCTAGTGGGTCAATTACATTACCCTTTGATTTTGACATTTTATTTCCCTTTTCATCTCTTACCAACGGATGAATATAAACATTTTTAAAGGGAACTTTTTTCATAAAATATGAGCCCATCATAACCATCCTCGCAACCCAAAAAAAGATTATATCAAATCCTGTAACTAAAACATTTGTGGGATAAAATTTTTTTAGGAATTCATTTTTTTTTGGCCAACCCAGTGTTGAGAATGGCCATAGTGCCGATGAAAACCACGTGTCCAAGACATCCTCATCTTGATGAGATATATATTCATTTGGCTTTTTTTTCTTTAAAATTTCTCTGGCATTCTTTTCATTCAAAGCTGCTACTTTGAAACCTTTATTAGAATACCAAACTGGAATTCTATGTCCCCACCAGATTTGTCTCGAAATACACCAAGGTTCAATGTTTTTAACCCAATGCTTAAATGTTTTCATCCAAGATGATGGAAAAAAAACAAGTTGATTATTTTTAATAATCTTTTCTACATGAATACAGAGTTTTTTTGAGTCAACAAACCACTGTAAAGTCATAAAAGGCTCAATTACTGCTCCACTTCTATCACCAACGGGAATAGTCATCTTTTGATCTATTTCTTTTTCTATCAAACCAAGGTTTTTTAAAGAATGGAGTAACTTTTTTCTAGCTGTATTTCTATCTAATCCAATAAAATCATTGCTAGCATTTTCATTTAATTTCGCATTTTTATCAAAGATATTAACAAATTCTAAATTATGTCTTTTGCCAACTAAAAAATCGTTAAAATCATGTGCAGGTGTTATTTTTACAGCTCCCGATCCTTTTTCTGGGTCAGCATATTCATCTGCTATTATAGGAATTTGTTTATTTTTAAAAGGAATTATTGCAAATCTTCCAATAAAATCTTTTAGTTTTTTATTTTTAGGATGAATTGCTATTGCAGTATCACCAAACATAGTTTCTGGCCTAGTTGTTGCTACTGTTAAGTACTTTTCACTATCTTGGATTTTGTATTTAATATACCATAGTTTGCCGTTAATTTCTTTCTGGTTAACCTCAAGGTCAGATACTGCTGTTTCCAGAACGGGATCCCAATTAACCAGTCGGTTATCTTGGTAAATAAGGTTGTTATTAAATAAATCAATAAATACTTTTTTTACAGATTCACTTAAACCTTCATCCAATGTAAACCTGCTAATTGACCAATCAACAGCTGTACCTAATTTGTTTAGTTGATCAATAATTTTATTTCCAGAAATTTCTTTCCATTCCCAAATCTTTGCCAAAAATTTTTCTCTACCAATACTTTTTTTTGATAATCCGTGCTCATTATTAAGTTTTTTTTCAACAATTATTTCAGTAGCAATCCCTGCGTGATCTGTTCCGGGTTGCCATAGAACATTCTTCCCTAGTTTCTTATAATATCTTACTAAAATATCTTGAAGTGTAAAAGTAAGCGCGTGTCCCATATGTAGGCTTCCAGTCACATTTGGAGGTGGCATCATTAAACAAAAAGGTTTTTCTTTTTGTGAATTTTTAAATTTAAAGACATTATCATTCTTCCAATTTAAAATTAAATTTTCTTCTGTTTCCTTAAAAGGGAATCTTTTTTCTAGTTCATTGTTCATTCGATAATATCCAACCACCTCTTTTTAACTTTATTATAATTTTTTTCATCATCAAAAATTTCAACATTTAAGCTAAGGTCTTTTGCATTCAATTTTCCTATAAAAAACATAACTTCGTAATAAGAAATGAAATAGTCTTTGTATGCTTTGATAAGATCAAGTTCTGATTCAAGAAGTTCCTGTTCACCATCTAAAACATCTAATGTCGTTCTCTCGCCGAGTTGAAATTCTTGTTTTAATCCATCTAAATAAATCTTATTTG
The DNA here is from genome assembly GCA_002457065.1 of alpha proteobacterium MED-G10. Taxonomy (GTDB): domain Bacteria; phylum Pseudomonadota; class Alphaproteobacteria; order Methylaequorales; family Methylaequoraceae; genus MED-G10. The sequence continues at coordinate 40,054 of NTKR01000001.1, forward strand.
ATTCAATCTGTTTTTTATATGCAATTATTCTTGAAAAAGAGTAATCATAAGATGACTTTGACGAGACAATACTAGCAGTAAGATTTTCAGTTTCTAATTTTAACAACTCTTGTTGTGCAAAAAGCTTTTCCTTGGCTTCTCTAATTTTTGAAGAAGCCATTCCTGACTGATAAATTGGTATATCAACTTTTGCAAAAGCAGACAAAACTTCTCTTTCACTATCTGTCCTAAAATAACCCTGATTAATTTTAGCCTCAGCCTCAAGTTTCAAGGAAGGAAGTCTTTTTCTTTTTAAAGAAGATATTTCGTTTTTTAAAGACGCTAAAGTAAATCCAACACTTCGAATCTTAGGATTATTATTTTTTCCCTCAGCAATTAAATCTTCCTCATCAAATTGTTTTTCTTCAAGTGGAATAATTATTTCTGGATTAGTTGGACTTACTCCAAAAATTGATAAGTATTTTGCTTTTATTGAGTTTATTATATTTAGTGATTCCATCAACTCTGACTCAGCTAATGTAAATCTAGCTTCGGATATTGAAACATCTGTCAGTGTTACTTCTCCTATCTCAAATTGTTCTTTTGTGAGCTCTAGTTGTCTTTTTAAAACTTCAACGTTTTTTTCTTTAACTTTTAAGTTTGATTTTTCTGTTGCTAAGTCAGCATAAAGTTTTATAGCTTCAAGAAAAACTTCCTGCTCAACATTTTTTAAATTACTTCTTTGAGATAATATTTCATTTTTTGCAACCTTAATTTTACTTAAACTACTTCCTCCCTCAAAGATACTTTGAGAAACAACAACACCTTTATTCGTTTCAGTTCTTATGCCATCGGAGGTGATATTAAAGCCTTCGGAATTTGTATCAACCTTACCTTTTTGATAGTAACCTCTAATTTCTGGTCTAAACTCTGACAAAGCCATTGGCATTAACTCGTCCTTTACCATAAGATTTTTTCTTTCGTACTTAAGTTTAGGATTAAAAATATATAATTTCTGTAGTGAATTAGATAAATCTTGGCTTATATAGATTTCTGTGCTCAATACTCGAGAGTCAATAAAGAAAATAAAAAATAATAAAATAAGTTTTTTCATAAAACTAACTTAGATTATAGTATCTAATGAATCTTTTAGACTTGTATTGAAAAACTTTTCTATTGATAGGTTCGATTCTATCTTCAATGCTCTTACAAAATCTCCGATGTAGTCCTCATTTTTTAAAATTACAAATATTTCTCCTTTACTTTTTAATTGTTTAACCAGATGAGAAGGTATGGATTTTACTGACCCTTCGATAAATATTTTATCGTAAGGAGCATTTTTGCTTAGACCTTGAGATAGTTCTTTTTTAAAAAAAATTGAACAATTAAGGATATTTAAATCATTAATGTTTTTAGATGCAATCTCTGTTATTTCTTTATCATTGTCTATTCCAAATACATAATTTACCATCTTAGAAACAACGGCCAAAGAATAACCAGTTAAACAACCGATAAATAAAATTTTGTCATCTTTATTAAAGTTACATCTATCTAACATTTTTGCCACAATGAAAGTTTTCATCATAAATCTATTTTTAGATATTTTTATTTCAGCATCACTGTATGTAAGGTCATATTGCTCTTTTGGAACAAAATTCTCTTTTTTTACATTATAAAAAGCATCAATCAACTCTTTATTTTTTACATTATTTGGAAGAATTTGATTCTTTACCATATTTAATCTTGCTTTTTGAAAAAATTTATCGTGCATTTTTTTTAGTTAATGTATAAGTATTGCTATAATATATTTAGTATTAATATTTATTACAATAGATTAGAAATTTAATGGTGCGGTGGCGGAGAGGCTACGCACCGGCCTGCAAAGCCGAGTACACCGGTTCGAATCCGGTCCGCACCTCCAAAAAATAAATGTTTTTACAAATTAAAAAATTAAACTATTATAGCTCTAATTTTCCGGCGTAGCTCAGTTGGTAGAGCAAGCGACTGTTAATCGCTGGGTCACAGGTTCGAGTCCTGTCGCCGGAGCCATCATAATAATAAACGTTTATAAGTTATCGCAAAGTTTATGGTTAAAGTCAGTTTCGTTTGTCCTATTTTTAATAAATCCAAATATTTAAAAGATGTGCTTAATGCACTTAATAAACAGACAGGAAATTTTGAAAAAGAATTCATTTTTGTCAATGACGGCTCATCAGATAATTCATTAGAATTACTCAAATCTTTGACAAAAGGTTGGAAAAATAAAAAAATTTTAAGTCAAAAAAATAAAGGTCCAGCAAGTGCTACTCAGCGAGGCATAGATTTTTCTACTGGGGATTACATTAAATTAGTTGGTGGAGACGATGTATTGTCGCCTAACTGTACAAAAACACTATTAGATGTTTTAAGACAAAGTAATGCTGTTGCTGTTTTTAGTCGTTACAAATTAGTTGAAAATATAAAAAAATTTGATTTTGAAAATAAACCTCTTCAAAATTTAAGAGTTTTAAAAGATCCCCTTCAAAAAACTATCTTATCTAGTTACTCTGGAACGTCTCCTAACCTTTATTGTAGAAAAACAATTGAAAAATCTGGGGGGTGTGATCTCAGACTTTTCATTGAAGATTTTTCTTTAGTTCTTGGACTTTCAAAACTTGGAAAATTTAGTTTTATTGATAACGTCACTTCAATAGGTCCAGCTGACGATCCAAATAGAATTATGTTAGGAAAACAAACACAACTAATCCATGACTTTAACGCAGCACTTTATTATTTCTTTATTGAAAATGATTCACTGCCTAGTAATCTAAAAAAATTAGCCTGTTTAAAGGCTATCGGAAGAGCAGAAAAATGGGCCAGAAGGATTAAAAATCAATCTTTTTTTAATAAAATGAACCTTCTTAAACTTAAACTCTATATAGGTGACAAAAATTATTTAAAATTCCTTAAAATGTCATGTTTATTTTTTTACGATGACTTTAATGATGAAAAAATAAGATATAAGATTTCTTAGTTATTCACCTTGATTTATTAAAATTCCGTGTTTTCTTGAGGATTTTATCATCAACATAAAAAAGAGAATTGAAGAACTCAAATATAAAAAGTTAAGTAATAAAATCTTGCTTAAGTTCTTAAAGTCAATTATTTGTTCTATAAGAATCATTCTCATAGATTCAAAAACGTAAACTGGTGGAAGAAGTTGAGAAATCTTTTGCATTATTGGAGGAAGTGAATCTAACGGATAGTAAACGCAAGAAAAGGGTAATAAGATAAATATAATTGCCCAAGCCAACTCTTCAAAAGAATGACCATACCTTAGAACTAGCCCAGATACTATAAATCCTATAGACCATCCTATGGCTATAAGATTAAAAAAAAAGAAAATCAAATAAAAACCCATTTCAAAAAGATGAAAATTAAAAAAATAATTTGCCAAAAAAACTGCTGGAGTGAGACCAACCAAAGTTCTTAATGCACTTATTATTATTAGGCTTGAAACAAGCTCATACTCTTTAAGTGGGGTAATAAATAAATTAGTTAAGTTTCTAGACCATATTTCTTCTAAAAAAGACATCGTTAAACCTAATTGTCCTCGAAATAAAACATCCCAGAGAACAACAGCAGATAAAATTATACTTAATACATTAAAAACAGAAGATGAATTATTCTGAATCAAGAAATTGCTAAAAAAACCCCAAAATAATATTTGTACAGAAGGCCAATAAAAAATACTCAATAACCTTGGAAAAGAACCAAAAGATATAGTTTTATATCTAATTATTAGTGCAAATATTCTTCCAAACATTAGCCTTGCCCTAAAAAAAATTCTTCAAGTGAAGAATACTTGTTTTTTTGTAATAAAAATTCAAGATTACCATGCGAATCAATTTCTCCTGATTTAAGTAATATGATTTCAGAACATATACTTTGAATCTCATCTAAATTATGAGATGTAATAATTATTGATGACTTATGTAATCTTTTATAATTAACTAAAAAATCCCTGATAAAAATTGAAGTTTCCGGATCCAATGATGCTGTTGGTTCATCAAGTAAAAGAAGTTTTGGTGTATTTAACAGTGCTTTACACAAATTTACTTTTGTTTTTTGTCCAGCAGACAAAGACCCATAATTTTTCTTTAACAAATCATTCATTTGAAGGTTTTTAGCTAAATCATCAATAACATCTTTAAAATACATTACTCCATATAACCTAGAATAAAAAAAAAGATTTTGTTGAACAGTCATTTTTTTTGGGAGGTCAATGTAAGGACTCTGGAAATTTATTTTTTTAAGTATTTCATTTTTATATTTTTTAAGATTTTTCCCAAAAACATTTATCTCACCAGATGAAGGTGAAATCAGACCCATTAACATTCCTAGTAGTGTAGTTTTTCCAGCACCATTCTTTCCTAAAACTCCAACTATTGAATTATCAGTTACATTAAACGAAATATTCTTAATAATCATCTTGTTATTAAAGCTTTTAAAAAGCTTAGAAACTTTTAACATAATACTTATGGATATTTAAATTCTATTACAATTTAACTGTTTAAATATTTATAATTTTTTATATATCATTATAAAGTAATAACATTACAATTAAAAAAAAATCTATAATTATCAATCAAATGAAAAAAGTTTTATTAAAAAAAAATTTTAATGAATGTATAGGTAACACTCCTCTTATAAAACTTAACAGGGCCTCAGAATTATCAGGAAACAACATATACGGAAAATGTGAGTTCTTGAATCCTGGAGGATCAGTGAAAGATCGACCAGCACTTCAAATAATTAAAGATGCATTAAATAAAAAAGTTATAACTAAAGGTGGAACAATTGTCGAAGGTACAGCTGGAAACACAGGTATAGGCCTATGTCTCGTAGGAAATACATTTGGTATGAAATCAGAAATTGTAATGCCAAAAACTCAGAGTGAAGAAAAAAAAAAAATGCTTCAAATTTGTGGAGCAAACCTCCACTTAGTTGAGGCAGTTCCATACAAAAATCCAAAAAATTATGTTAGGTATTCAGAAACATTAGCCAAAAGTATAAAAAATGATAATGGTGTGCTTTGGGCGAATCAATTTGACAACCTTTCAAATAAAAAAGCCCATTATACTTCAACAGGCCCAGAAATATGGAGTCAACTTGAGGGTAAAGTCGATGGCTTTATATGCTCAGTAGGAACGGGTGGGACACTTGCTGGGACATCTGAATATCTTAAAGAAAAAAATAAGAATGTTACTATTGGACTTGCAGACCCATTTGGGTCTGCAATGTATAATTATTTTAAGAATGGAATACTTAAGTCCGAGGGCGATTCAATTACTGAAGGAATTGGTCAAGGAAGGATTACCAAAAATCTAGAGAATATAAAAATTGATGAAAGCTTTCAGATCTCGGATTTTGATGCATTACACATTGTTTTTAAAATGATTGCAGAGGAAGGTTTGATATTAGGAGGTTCTTCTGGAATCAATGTTATGGGTGCTATAATGTTAGGTAAAAAATTAGGTAAAAATAAGAATATTGTGACCATATTATGTGATTATGGAACAAAATACGAAAGTAAAATCTTCAATAAAAAATTTTTATTAGAAAAACAATTACCTATTCCTGAATGGTTATGAACAAAGAAAAAAATAACTTAATAAGCGCTTCAGAGCTTAAAAAAAAATTAAACAATAAAAAAATAAAAATCTTGGATGCTAGATGGTTTCTAGAAGATTCGCAAAAAGGGAAAAAACTATATGATAAACTGCATATTCCTCAAGCCATTTTTTTTGATATAAACAATCTTTCTGATAAAACCTCAGACCTTCCTCATATGCTTCCTAAGAAAGAGATTTTTAAAAAATACTTAGATGAAAATGGAATATCCAAAGAAAATGAAATTATAGTTTATGATCAAATCGGTTTTTTTTCCTCAGCAAGAGTATGGTTCATTTTTAAATATTTTAGTTTTGATAAAGTAAAGATTTTAAATGAAGGTTTTTTAATGTGGGAAAAAAAAAATTATCCAACAGACAATAAAATTCATAAGAAAGAAACTATAAAAAATAAACTTACTGAAAATAAAGATTTTCTAGCAAACAAGGCCTTCATTGAAAAAAATATTAAAAGTAAAAATATTTTAGTTATAGATGCAAGATCTAAAAAAAGATTTCTTGGAATTGAAAAAGAACCAAGAAAGAATTTAAAATCTGGAAATATTCCAGGCAGCATTAATATTCCCTACTCATTATTATCCAAAAACGGTAAATTTTTAAATTATGGAGATCTTAGTAAAGTTTTTAATACTAAACTCAATTTAAAAAAACAAAAAATTATTTGTAGTTGTGGATCTGGTATAACTGCTTGCAATTTAATTTTTGCTTTAGATATTTTAGGTTATAATAATGTTAAACTTTACGATGGTTCTTGGGCAGAATGGGGAAAAAAATAAAAACACGAATTATCCACACTGGATCAGAACCGAAAAAACACTTTGGTTCAATAAGCGACCCAATCTATAGAAACTCAACTCTTGTTTTTGAATCCTACAAGAGGTTTATCGAAGCAAAAAAAAATCGATTCATCCTTCCTTATTACGGAAGAATTAGCACTTACTCGACAAGAAGCTTTGAAAAAGTTATCACATCGTTATATAAATCAAGGCATACTATACTTACAAGCTCAGGTTTATCAGCCATAACAATTACTCTAAAAAGTCTTTTAAAGTGTAATGATCAAATATTAGTAACTGAAAATTGTTATGAACCTGTTTTTAATTTTTCTAAACTTGAATTATCAAGGTTTGGAATTAAAACAACTTTCTATCCAAACAACTTTAAGAAACTAGAAAATTTAATATCAAAAGAAACTAAAATTTTATATGTTGAATCTCCTAGCTCTCTCAATTATGAAGTTGAGGACTTATTAAAAATTACAAAAATTGCTAAAAAAAATAAAATTATTACTGTCATTGATAATACTTGGTCAACTTTTTTAGGCTGTAATCCTCTTGATTATAATTTTGATATAGTTATTGAATCTGCAACAAAATATCTGTCTGGTCATTCAGATAACTTCTTAGGTATAATTACAACAAATTCAGATAATCTCTGGAAAAAAATTAAAAAAACCGCGGTATTAAATGGAGACTTCGTTTCTTCAGAAAGCTGTTTTAATGCTATGAAAGGTTTGAAAACACTTGAGGTTCGAATGAGTAAACATAGTGACAACGCAAAGAAGATTTTTGATTATTTGAATTCAAAGAATTCTGTCGAGCAAATAATATATTTACCTGATCCAAAAAATAAAAATCATAAACTATGGAAAAAATATCATAAAATGAGTAATGGGCTGATTACTTTTTCATTAAAAAAAAAACGTAAAATTGAATACTTCTTAGACAAATTAAGTTTATTTAAGATAGGGTTTAGTTGGGGTGGTTATGAAAGTTTAATTTTACCGTTAAATAATTTAAAACCTTCAAAAAAATTGGCGACAAATTCGAATTATTGGTTTAGAATTCATATTGGTTTAGAGGATGTTAGTGATTTAATCAATGATTTAGAAACAGCAATTAAAAATTATGAAAAATAAAGAAAAATTTTTAATTTTCCAACCTGCAAAATCCGCAATGCAATCCGGTCTCTTTAATACAAATAAATGGTGTCTTTCGAATTGTGAAATGCAAGAATCATATTTAAGCAGTAAGTTTTGTTGGAACGGAAGCTCAAACCCTGAAAAAAAAATAAAAATATTTTTCAAGACCCTTGATGAAGCAAAAAAATTTGCTGAAAAGAAAAATATAAGCTTTGAGATAGTTCTTCCAGGTAAAAGAAAAATTCTAAAAAAATCTTATTCACAAAATTTCTTCAGAAAAAAAAATGCCTAAAATTGATAAATTTTGTCCCCTTTGGTTATATAAAGTTGTAATATCAGTTACTGTATATGATTACATTGTTAGAGACGTTGCAATTTTTGTATCTACAAAAAAATTTGAAAGTTTTTTCAGTAAATACTATAAAGATTTAACTGTGGATGAAATAGAAACCGGAGCAACTTCATTTATCCAATTTTTAGGAGAAGTAAAGACAAAAGATCCCTTTTTACTGCTAAATCATTTTACATACAATCTAGTGGAAGAAACAAAAGCTAAGTTAGGAAAGCTCTTCAAAAAAGATCCATATGAAGGTGACTCTGAAAAAGAATACAGCTCAGAAGTTGCTCTAAAAGACTTTAAAGTTTTTTCATTTTCATGTAGATCTGGTTTAACAAAAAAAGCTCCTGTCGGATGGGAGATAAGAAATGAGCAAGATTTAGGTATACTAAATAAAGCAATTGAAAAAGAGTTTTCAATTGATGATATGATAGATAGTGTACTTTAATATGAGAAATCTATTTATATTTGTATTTTTGTTTAGTTTAATATTTGAAGCTAAAACTGCTGAAAGCGACGATTTATTAATTAGCTCAATTAAGAACGAAAAAAGAAGTGAAAAAAATATTAAAAGAGACAAATACAGAAACCCTTTTGAGACACTAACATTTTTTGAAATTGATCGGAAAAAAAAAATTTTGGAAATTTCACCCGGCGGCGGTTATTATTCAGAGATAATTTCACATTATATGAAAAAAACAAATAACTTTTTTTCAACCGAATATCTTGTCCCACCAGTTGAAGCTGTTAGAAAAGCTCAAGAAAGATATAACAAATTCTTTGAGGAAAATAAAAAAGATTTTGGTCAGATTAATAAGATATACTTTTTAAAAAATAATAAACTAGAATTTGAAGAAAAAAACTTTGACCTAGTTCTTACATTTAGAAACACTCATAACTGGCTAGGGTCAAATTCAGCAGGAAATGTATACCAAACTATTTATGATGTAATGAACAAAGGCGGGATTTTAGGTATAGTACAACATAGAGCTGATGAAAAATCAAAATTCAATTTTAAAAATGGGTATGTTAAAGAATCATTTCTTATAAGCTTTTTAGAAGATATTGGATTTAAACTTTTAGATAAATCCGATATCAATCAAAATACAAAGGATAAGAAAGACTATAAAAATGGAGTTTGGACACTTCCGCCAAGATTGGTTCTGGGTGATCTTGATAGACAAAAATATCTGGACATTGGTGAAAGTGATAGAATGACATTAAAATTTATAAAATAAAGTGATACACTTCATAGTTGCTACAACCTCTGAGGCAAGACCGTTAATCGACTTTTTTAAACTAAAAAAAAAAAATTCTATTTCTAATTTTGTTTTTTTTGATAATGATGAAATCTCTCTTACTATTAGTGGAATTGGAAAAATAAACGCAGCAATGAGCGTCACGCACACCTATTATGAATTTAACAAAATTAAAAATAATGTTTGGGTAAACTTTGGGATTGCAGGACATATTAGTCATAGTATAGGAAAAATTTTTCTTATAAATAAAATAGTTGATAAAGAAACTAATTATAAATATTTTCCTCACATAATCAAAAACTGCAAATTAGACCAAAAAAGCTGTATAACTTACAGTGAACAAAATTTTTTTTATAATGATGATTTATCAGATATGGAAGCTAGTGGTTTTTTTATGGCTGCAGACAAATATTCAACTAAGGAACTGATTCATTCAATAAAAATTATTTCTGACAATAAAGAAGAAAAAATTGATTTTTCTGATAAAAAAAAATTATATGACATAATTAAACCTAATGAAAAAATGATAACTTCATACATAGAAAATATATATAAAATTTGGAAGAAGTTTTACTTCTACAAAAAAACAATTGATGAAAAAGTAAAAAAAGTTCTTCAAAATAAAAATCTTTCATTTTATCAAAAAAAAGAATTTGCAAAAGTTTTAGAATATTACTTTCTAAATAGTGAAAAAAATTCATCTAAAACATTAGATTTTTCAAATAATTTTGCTGAAAAAATAAAATTAATTAAACGAAATCTGAAAATATGAAATTTGAAAATATATATATAGAGGATGAAATTAAAAGTTTGAAAAAAACAAAAAGTATTTTGAGTAGAATTAAATATAAAAATATAATTTTTTGCGACAAATACACTGAAATATTTAATCCAAAAAATCAAAACTTTCGAATCCAAAAAATAAATCCAAATATAATTTTAGCAAAAAAATATGGAAAGTTTATTTTAAAAACACCCCCAAAATTTAATATTGGATTCAAATACAACTATTATTTTTCACATATGCTTAATTGTGTTTATGATTGTAAATATTGTTTTTTACAAGGAATGTTTAATTCAGCTAATTTTTTAGTTTTTGTTAATTATGAGGATTTTTTTAAGGAGATTGACTGTATTTTAACAAAAAATCCAAATAAGAAAATTTGTTTCTTCTCCGGTTATGATTGTGATAGTTTGGCCTTGGAGAAAATAACTAATTTTCTTAATTCTTTTTTAACTTTTTTTGAGCAAAGAAAAAACGCATTCTTAGAAGTCAGAACCAAAAGTACTAATATAGAAGTTTTCAAAAAAATTAAACCAATTAATAATGTAATCATTGCATATAGTTTGAATCCAGAAGAAATTATTCAAAAGTATGAGCAAAAAACTCCAACTTTTGCAAAAAGACTTGAAAGTTTGCACTTATTACAGAGTCTAGGTTGGAGGGTTGGTATTAGATTTGATCCAATTTTTGTTTCACATAATAATGTTAATATTTACAATCGCTTCGTAGAAAATATTTTTTTAAAGATAAATCCAAATACCTTGCATTCAGTAACAATTGGTGAATTTAGAATGCCGAATAATTTTCTTAACAAGATACTCAAGATTAGAACTAATGACTCACTTGAATTTTTAGAGTTGCATAATAACAAATTAAAGAAAAAAGAGAGTTATAGTTTATTTAAGAAAAAATTAAGAACCTTTGTAAGTGCAAGAAAAATTTATGAAAATTAAAACTTCTTTTGTTTTACCTCAAACTTTTTACAGTTAAATGTTAAAGAGGTAATTTTTCCATCATCATGTTTCTCAAAATTTAATACGAGCTGTCCACTATATCTTCCAATAATACCTGAAACATCACCATTGGAATCAGGATACAAAGGTATATCTTTTGCAGTCCACGAAATATTTGAATCAGTATTTTTGAATCTATCAGCAAAAAAACTTAATCCACCTATGTCAATTTTTTTTTTATCTGTATCAATTATTAAGAAAACATCTTTTACATCAAGACTTCGTACATCTATATAATTATTTGTACATATTAGATTTAGTTCATTTGAAAAAGAAATTTTGGGAAGAAAAAGAAGAAATAATAACAGCCTGATCATAATTTGATAATTTCAAAAAAAAAGAAAATGTCAATTTTATTTTTATATAATTGTTATAAAGTTATTAACAAAATATAAACTTTTAATTTGAAAAAATTTTCATAAAAAGTTTTTAACTGATAATAATTTTTTTTTTTGTTAACATAACTTAATAAGTGTATGTGGAAAAAGAAAGTTTACATAAGTGATTCCGCTCAGCCATTCAGATTAAATAGAACAAAAATTGATTTATTTTTTGATTGCGAACGTTGTTTTGTCCTTGATCAAAAATTTGGTATAAAAAGACCTTTTGGGACTCCTTTGGTAATGAATAATAAAATAGTAAATACGCTTAAGGATGAATTAGAGATTTGCAGAGAAAAAAAACAAATTCATCCTCAAGTTTTGGAGAATAATTTGAATTATATTCCCAATAACTTTGAGCTTCTGAATGATTGGAAAAATCCATTTAAGGGTGTAAAATATACTCACAAGAAAACTAATTTTTTACTTAATGGGACTATTGATGATGTTTGGATAAATAAAACTACAAAAAAAAACTACTGTTTAATTATTAAAAGTACTTCAAAAAAAGAACAACTGTCATATGAGCAAATATGGTCTGGATATTGGAGGCAATTATCTTTTTATACATATCTTCTGGAAAAAAACTCAATTGAAATGTCAAAAACTGGAATTCTTGTATTTATAAAAACTTTTGACAATTCTGAAAAATTCTCCAAAAGTTTATCATTTAATTTAAGTATCTTTGAAAAAATATTAGATCTTGATTGGATTGAACCAACACTGTTAAACATACATAAGATTTTAAATAGTAACGAAATTCCAAAAAATTCAAACTATTGTAAATATTGCAAATATTATTTTAACATTAAAAACAAAATTAATGAATAATGCAGAGATTATAAAACTTATTGAATCATCGAATTCAAGACTTTTTAAAGAAAATATAATTCTTGAGCAAATGAAATTGCAAAATAATATACTTTTCTCTGGTTTGTCATTAGCTTACAACAAACTACTGACCTTTGGTGTTAAGCAGCTTCCAATCTCTGATAATGATGGCACTGGAATAAATTGGTTAGAATTTAAGGAATTATGTGACCAATTAATTAAAAGAAAGCTGACCGGTCATGCTGCACGAGATAGAATCATTGAATTAAAAGATAAATCTGGGAAAGATGAATGGAATTTTTTTTATAAAAGAATTTTGCAAAAGGATATGAGATGTGGACTTTCGGAAAAAACGATTAATAATGTTGCAAAAAAAAATAATTTTGAAAATTACATAATTCCTGTTTTTTCATGTCAATTAGCGCAGGATTGTGAACTTCACAAAAAAAAGTTAAGCGGAAGAAAAATCTTAGAAGTAAAACTTGACGGAGTCAGGGCAATAACTGTTGTATACCCTAATGGTAAAATTGATATTTTCAGTAGAAATGGTAAAGAATTAAATAATTTCGACCATCTTAAAAATGAAATTAATAGATTACTAGACATAAATCTAGTTTCAAAACCTATTATTTTTGATGGTGAAATCGTGAGTGAAGACTTCCAATCATTAATGAAACAGATCCATAGAAAGAATTCATTGCAAAACAAAGATGCAAAACTTTTTATTTTTGATTTTTTACCACTTGAGGATTTTAAAAATGGAATTTACAAAAAAACTTTTGAAGATAGAAAAAATCTTTTAAAAAAATTTTACGAAAAGTTATTTTCAGAAAGTAAACTTATCAGACTTATGGATTCATTAAGTGTAGATCTTGATACTGAAAATGGGAAAGATGAATTTAAAAAATTTAATAGTGAATCTATCATAAATGGCTATGAGGGTATAATGATCAAAGACCCAAGCTCTTTTTATGAATGTAAAAGATCTACAACTTGGTTAAAATCAAAACCATTTATAGAAGTTTCACTAGAAGTAAAAGACTATGAAGAAGGTACCGGAAGAAATCAAGGTAAATTAGGAGCTATCATTGCTGAAGGAACTGATAACAATAAATATTTCAAAACTAATGTAGGGTCAGGTTTTTCTGATATTCAAAGAGAAAACTTTTGGATAAAAAGAGATGAACTTATCGGGCAAATAATAGAAATTCGCGCAGACTCTGTAAGTAAGGCTCAAGACGGAAAATATTGGAGTTTGAGATTCCCTCGTTTTAAAACGTTTAGGGGTTTTGAAAAAAAAGAAAAATTATAGTATATTAAAAATCAAGGCATATGCAAAAAATTAAGAAAAAAATAGTTGTACTTTTATGTATTTTTTTAATTGGATGCTCATCCCAAGAAGATAATAAATTTATCGGGCAAATACTCGGATCAGCTGCGGGTGCGTATTTGGGTTCTAAAGTTGGAACAGGAGTGAGTAATAATTTGGCAATTATTTTAGGAGGTGCAGTTGGTTTACTTGTTGGGGGCAAAATTGCTGAGGCATTGGATAAAGATGAACAATTAGACCTAAGCAATAATGTTAATGAATCTCTTGAAGAAAATGAAGATTATGAGATCAAAGAGTGGAAAAGTAAGAAAAACATAGAAAAGACTGCAAAAATTATTCCTCTGAACAAATATGATATAGATGAAGAGACATGCAGAGATTTTAAAAAAATTGTTACTTCTGAAGGTAAAGTTATCGAAGAAAATTCTACAGCTTGCAGAGATGAAAATGGCAATTGGAAAATTATCTAGAAGAAATTTTAAACATCTTTATAATTAATGGGAGAAAAATCAATGAAGAAATTAATGTCATTGTTAAACTTATAAAAAGTAAAATACCCATAGAAGATGTTCCTTGATGACCTGAAATTGCTAAAGTACTAAATGAACAAATTGTTGTCGATGCACTAAGTAATATTGCTGGTGGAGTTTTACTTCTGATCACTTTGTTAAGGTTTCCTAACTCCCTATACCTTCTTAAAAAATATACAGGATATGAAACTCCCAGACTAAATAATAATGGCAACGAAATCATATTTGCAAAATTAAAATTCAAATTAAACAAAATCATAAAAAAAAGTGTAAAAATTACACCTATTAGGAGACAAGAAAAAGTAATTAAAACAAATTTTAAATCTTTAAAAATAAAAAATAGAAAAATAAAAAGAAATGAAATAGATACTAATATTGCAAATAAAAAAGAATCTATTACAACCTCACCAGCAAAGTATTGAACAATTGGCATTCCAGTGGCATTTGGAAATACATCTAATGCATCATTGACAAATTCTTTTAAATTTTCTTTTTTACTTACGTCCTTGGATGGGAATATTTCCACTCTATATTTTCCGTTAACAGATAAATACCTATCTTTATAAAAAAAAGGTAAATTTTCTAAAAATAAATCATCTTTAATCCCAAGTCCACTTAGAATAACAACTAAGTCATCAAATTTTCTAAAGTATCTTTCCTCAATATCTCTAAAATCATTTTGAGAAAGAATTTGTTTTTCCAGTTTATCTAACAGTAGTTTTGCTTCAAATGAAATTGACAATTCATCGAGAGATTTTATTGATTTAAGTAAACTTTTAAACCTATCAAATTCCTCAATATTTGAATAAAACTTATTACTATTTTCAGATGAAACTAAAAATTTAAAGTAATCTAATTCTTCATTTTTATAATCCTGAGTTAATTCAGAATATGAAAAAGTTGATTTAATTAATTTCTTTGAGTTTAAATTTTCAAAAAGAGATCTATTTTTTAATTGCGTTTCATCTAATATAACTGAAATAACATAATCTGAAGTTGGATTCTGCTCGATTAATTCTTTAGCTAATTTTACTGACCCTAAACTGTTATCCTTAAGATTTAATGGATCTGAATCAAAATTTAGTGATTTATAATGCAATACATTATAACTCACAATAATTAACAAAATTAAAAGTATAAACTTTTTTTTCTTTTCAAAATACCAAAATAGTTCTTCGTATTTATTTATATTTTTAGATTCGTATTGTTTATCAAAACTACCAAATTGTTTTTGTAGTGAAGTGAATAAAAAAATATTTGTCAATAACCCCACCACTAAACCAAAAAAAGATATGATGCCCAGTTCAGATAAACCAATATAATCAGTTGGAATAAAAGAAATGAAACCAACCATTGACGGCACTGAGGCCATCAATAATGTTGTTGAGATACTGGAGGTATCGTTATCCATTTTTTTTTTTAAATTAATTTTTTTTGAGCCATTTTCTAAGAATCTTGAATAAATTTGAATACCAAAATCTACAGAAAGTCCTATAAACAAAACAGCAAAAGCTACAGAAATAAGATTTAAGTGGCCTATTAAAATAGTCGTCAAAGCCATCGTTATCGAGAGTCCTGACAAAATTGTCAAAATAATAAAAAATATATTTTTAAAATTTCGAAAAGCAAATAATAATATTATCGCCACCAAAATTATACTTAGAATGCCTGCTGTAGATGCACCATCTGCCACTGATGATATCTCTTCATAATCTATTACAATTCCACCAGTGTAGTTAATCTCAACAGTCTTATATTTAGAAGAAATTGAGGTTAAGTAATTATAAAAATCCAAAAAACCATTTTTTTTCAGTCCCTCCTCCTCAAAACCAAGAATTATATAATTATTTAAATCAGAGTTTAATAACTCAGTCCAATCAACATACTTTTTATTATCAAGTGATAAAATAAAGCTTTTAAATATTCTTTGAAAGCCCTCAAAATCCTCGTTGTTTTTATTCTCTGATTTAAGAATTAATTCTAACAAGTTATTCAATCCAGTAAATTTAGTATTAGAGTTTAATTCAGAGATAAAGGGTTGAAATTGATAAAGTTTAGAAATCAATTCATTTTTTTGTTCAGAATTTAAGAAAGTAAAAAAATTTTTTTTAAACACTGGATCAGTTTGAGGTGAATAAAAGAAATTTAGTTCTTTTTTATCTTTTAAATCAATTAAAATTTCATTTGAAACTCTGTTAATTTCTTCTTTATTTGTCCCGGATATTCTAATAAGGATATTATTGTCTAAAATTTTAAACTCTTTTTTCAAATTTGCTTGATCAATTTTGAATTTAAGATCCTTATTAATTAATCCATCAGTCGAAGTATCGATTTTCAAATAATTCAAACTAACTATCAGTGAACAAAAAGTTAGAAAAAGAAAAAAAAGAATGATCGTTCTCGGAAAACCTAAGGTAAATCCAACAATTTTTTTCATAATACGAATATAAATAACAAATATTTTTTTTTTTGTTTGAAAAAAATAAACTTTTTAGTAATTAAGTATTATGGAGTTATTTATAGATAATATTTTAGAAAGAATTTCGGACGGTGATTTTCCACCTAAAAGATTCAAAATAAGACGTCTAAAAACTATCTCAGGCCTTATACATGCTGTCATTGTAGATTTAAAAGATGAACAATCAGAAATGTTGGTTGCATTATCTGTCCTAGAGGATAAAAGTAAGTATAAGATAATTAAATAACGATGAAAGCAAGCTAATGAAATCTGTAAAAATTTTTTTGATTCTATCTATATTTTTTTTAACCCCTTTTGAAAGCTTTTCACATGGTCCTTCTAGGCAAAAGGTTTCTGAATCAATCATAGTAAATGCTAGCGCCGAAACAGTTTGGGATATTGTAAAGAATTTTAAAGACTTTAAGTGGAATGAAGATGTGAAAAATTGTTTAGCTACAGACAACAAGATTGGATCCGAAAGAACAATTGAATTTAACAACGGCAGTAAATTAAAGCAAAAACTAGAAAAGTTAGATGATGAAAAACTTATGATTGGTTGGAGAGTAACAGAAACAGATAATAAGATGCTCCCGGTTAATAGTTATGCAGCTAAAATTTTTATTTCATCAAAGGATGATAATACAGCTCAGGTTAAATATAAGGCTGGTTTTTATAGAGGTTTTATGGGAAATGATCCTCCCGAAGAGCTAAATGACGAAAATTCAAAGAAAAAAGTTGAAAATTTCATTAAAAAATCTCTTGACGGTTTGAAAAAATTTGCTGAGAAATAATATCTACCTCTTTTTTTTCTTTTTTGTATTTTTAGTGTGCTCAAATGCTAACTCTAAAACAGACATAGCCATAATCACTAATCAAGAAGCCAATAAAGTTGATATTATTGATTTGAAAAATCAAAAAGTAACTTCACAAATTCTAGTTGGTAAAAAACCTGCAGGTATCATTGTGGATTCATCTGACAATACTATTTATACTTCAAATCCTGGTAGTAATAATATTTCTCAAATCAATTTGACAAACTTTGA
Source organism: alpha proteobacterium MED-G10 (assembly GCA_002457065.1). Classification (GTDB taxonomy): domain Bacteria; phylum Pseudomonadota; class Alphaproteobacteria; order Methylaequorales; family Methylaequoraceae; genus MED-G10. Next base: position 57,591 of record NTKR01000001.1, read on the forward strand.
TCAAAAATTACTGTTTGCCGGAAAAAGTCCAATGGGCATCCAACTGGAAAGAACTGAAAAAATTTTATTTGTTAGCAATTGGTTCGAAAATCAAATTTCTGTAGTTAATACATTAACAAACGAAATTATTTCAAAAATAAATGTTGGAAAGTTTCCTGCAGGAATGTATTTAACAGACGCTAATTTACTTTTTGTTGCAATTAAAGGAGAAAATAAATTAACAGTAATAAATTCAAAATCCCTTGAAATAGTTAAAAGAATTAGTGTTGGAAAAGCGCCTTATGGAGTTTTTTCGAGTTCTGAAACAGATCTATTATTTGTCACAAATGTTCAATCAAACACAGTTTCAATTGTAAACAAAAAAACCTTAGAACTTATCAAGGAAGTTGATGTTGGAAGTTGGCCATACCAAACAGCATTTAATAAAAACACTAAATTGTTATATGTAACTAATCAAAGAGATAATAGTATTTCCATTATTGATACCAAAGAATACACAAACATCAAAACACTTTATGATGTATGTGAATATCCAGAAGGAATTGACATTAGTTACAACGAAAATTTAATTGTTGTTGCTTGTTGGTTTGAAGATAATATTATTTTACTAGATTTAAAAAATTATAATTTAATAAAAAAAATTAAGGTTTCCGGTGGTCCAAGATCATTCGGGAATTTTATTTTAGAGGGTTATGAATAAAGAAAAACTTAAAATAATGTCTAATGCCATTAGAGCTCTTTCAATTGATGCAATAGAAAAAGCCAACTCAGGGCATCCTGGGCTCCCTCTAGGTATGGCAGATGTTGCAACAGTATTGTTCTCAAAGTTTCTTAAATTTGATCCCTCTAAACCTGATTGGCTAGATAGGGATAGGTTTGTTTTATCAGCAGGTCATGGCTCAATGCTACTTTACGCTTTATCTTACTTAGTTGGTTATAAAGATTGCTCATTAAATCAACTCAAAAATTTTAGACAACTTGGGAGTAAAACAGCCGGGCATCCTGAATTTGGTTTACTAAAAAGTATTGAAACAACAACAGGACCACTTGGTCAAGGATTAGCAAATGCTGTTGGGATGGCAATCTCTGAGAAAGTACTAAATCAAAAATACGGTAATATTTTTAATCATAAGACTTGGGTAATTGCTGGGGATGGTTGTCTAATGGAGGGAATCTCACAAGAAGCTATATCAATGGCAGGTCACTTAAAATTAAAAAATTTAATAGTTTTTTTTGATGATAATAAAATCTCAATCGATGGACCAACAAATCTTACTTGTTCGGATAATCAAAAAGAAAGGTTTGAAGCATCTAACTGGCATACCATTGAAATTAATGGTCATTCATTTAAAGAAATAGAAAAAGGTATCAATGAAGCTTTAAAATCATCAAAACCATCACTTATCATTTGCAGAACCATTATTGGTTTTGGATCACCTAATAAATCAGGTAAAGAAACAGTTCACGGCGCTCCATTAGGAGCTGAAGAGTTAAAACTTACAAAAAAAAGGCTTGATTGGCCATATGAAAGTTTTTTTATTCCAAATATAATTATCAAAAATTGGAGAAAAATTGGAATTAATGGGAAAAAAAAAAGATTAAATTGGGAAAAAAAGTACAATAGCTCGAAACATTTTTTGGAAATAAAAAAACAATTTAAACAAAGAAAAGTTACTCGAGACAATAATTCAATAAGTTTTCTATCAAATATTCTTAAAAATAAAAAAGATGAAGCTACAAGGAAATCATCTCTAAATTCTCTTGAATTTTTTTCTTCAAAAATTGAAAATTTTATGGGAGGCTCAGCAGATCTTACTGGCTCAAATTTGACTAAAACAAAAAATTCTAGAACAAATAAAAACATAAATTATATTCATTATGGTGTAAGAGAGCATTTAATGGCTGCCGCAATGAATGGCATTGCAGTACACGGAGGGTTTATTCCATATGGAGGGACTTTTTTAGTTTTTTCGGATTATTGTAAAAACGCAATAAGACTCTCTGCAATGATGAAACAACAAGTGATTTATGTGTTTACACATGATTCAATTGGTTTAGGAGAAGATGGTCCCACTCATCAACCTATAGAACATTTAGTAGCACTTAGATCAATTCCAGGACTTACAGTTTTAAGACCAAGCGATGCAATAGAAACCTTTGAGGCATGGGAAATCGCCTTAAATAACTTCAGTGGACCAAGTGCAATTATTTTAACAAGACAAAACCTTCCTCTGATAAGAAATAATTTCAAAAATAATGAATCAATAAAAGGCGGATATCTAATTAAGTCAAATACAAATTCAAAATTTACAATTCTTTCCACGGGATCAGAAGTAAGTTTAGGGCTTGAAGTATTAAACCATATAAAACAAAAATTTAATATTGAATCAAATTTAGTTTCTATGCCTTCCCTTGAACTTTTTGACAATCAAAATAAAAGTTATCAAAAAAAAATTTTAGGTAATAAACCCAAAATTGTTATCGAGGCAGCATCCGGACATAGTTGGTATAAGTATCTTGAACAAAAAGATTTAATTGTTTGTATTGATAAGTTTGGTGAATCTGGGAAAGCAAAGGATCTTTATAATTACTTTGGTTTTAATTGTAAAAATATAGTAGAATTAATTAAAAAAAACAATTTTTTGTGATTACTCTTAAAAAAAAATTTACTGATATAACTAACTTTGTTTTTAAAAAAAAAGTTATTGTCAGAGTTGATTTAAACTTACCTTTCTTCGAAGATAAAGTTTCAGATTACACTAGATTAGAAAAAATAATTCCTACTATTGATTTTCTTTTAAAAAACAACTCAAAAATTATTTTAATTTCTCACTTTGGAAGACCGAATGGAGAAAAAAAAAAAGAACTCTCATTAGAACTAATCAAAGATGAAATTCAAAAATTTTTAAAAAAAGAAATATATTTTTGTGCAGACAATTTAAAAATAATAAAACGAGACAAAATTAATAAAATTCTTGAAAGAAATGACATCATATTGCTTGAAAATATTAGATTCTATCCAGAAGAAGAATCGAATGATGACGTTTTTGCAAAAAAAATTGCAAGCTTAGGTGATATCTATATAAATGAATGTTTTTCTGTGTCTCATAGGGAGCACGCCTCAATTGTTGGTATTCCAAAATATCTACCTGCTTTTCCTGGGATGCTTCTTGAAAATGAAATTTCTAATTTAAAAAACTTAATTACAGTTAACAATACATCTTCCATTGCGATTTTTGGAGGAGCTAAGATTTCATCTAAGCTAGAAATAATAGAGTTTTATTTGAATAAATTTCAAAGAGTAATAGTTGGTGGAGCTATGGCAAATACATTTTTGAAAGCTCAAGGTATAGAAATTGGTAATTCTATGTATGAAAAAACTATGTTAAAAACAGCTAGCTCATTCATCGAGAATTACGCAGATAAGATTCTTCTGCCTGAGGATGTAATTGTTTTAACTAAAGATCAAAAAAAAACTGAAGCTAAACCCACTGGGGTAATTGATAAAAATGATAAAATTTTTGATATTGGTCCGAAAACAAGGTTGAAATTTTTCAATCATATAATAAATTCTAATAAACTATTATGGAATGGTCCACTTGGATTTTTTGAAAAAAAACCATTCGATGAAGGCACAAACTTTGTAGTAAAAGCTGTAAAGAATAACAAAAATAAAAATTTCTTTTCTGTTGCGGGTGGAGGTGATACTATATCGGCATTGAAACAGATGAATGCCTTTCAATTTTTTTCATTTATATCAACAGGTGGTGGAGCATTTCTTGAGTTCATTAGAGGCCAGGGCCTGCCTGGTCTTGATAGTTTAAATGAATGAAGACAAAGTATGAATAAAGAAAATTTAAAAATAATTGCAGAAAAATTATGTGCAGACTCAAAAGGTATCCTTGCCGCAGATGAGAGCACTAATACCATTAAAAAAAGATTTGATTCAATAAACGTAGACTCAAATTTTGAAACTAGAAGAACCTACAGGGAAATTTTATTTAAAACACCAGATCTAAATAAATATATTAGTGGTGTAATTTTATTTGATGAAACACTAAGACAAAAAGGTTCAGATGATGTTTTACTCTCTGAATATCTTATCAGTAAAAATATTATTCCTGGAATAAAAGTCGATATTGGTGCTATTGAATTAGAAAAAAACTCCGAAGAAAAATTAACAGAGGGCTTAGATGGACTAGGTAAAAGGTTAGAAGAATATAGAAAGTTTGGTGCTGCTTTTACAAAATGGAGAGCAATAATTAACATTGACACAAAGAAAAAACAGCCAAGTGAATATTGTATCGAAGCAAATTCTTATAATTTAGGAAGGTACGCTAAAATTGTCCAAGACTATGGGATGGTTCCAATAGTAGAACCAGAAGTTATTATGGATGGTGAGCATTCAATCAAGGATTGTTTTGATGTGACATCAAAAACTTTAAAAAGTGTTTTCAAACATCTTAACATTCACAAAGTCTACATAGAAGGCATTTTATTAAAACCCAATATGGTTATATCTGGAACAAAAAATGAAAAACAGGCATCTGTGGGTGAGGTTGCCAGTATGACAATAAAATGTTTAAAAGATAATGTACCTGATAATCTCCCGGGTATAGTTTTTTTGTCAGGAGGTCAAAGTAATGAACTAGCTACTCAGCATCTAAATGAAATGAATAAAGAAAACACTGATTTACCGTGGAAACTTAGTTTTTCATACGGAAGAGCATTACAACAACCTGCTTTGAGCAAGTGGTTAGGAGAAGATAGGAATATCGAATCATCTCAAAAAGCTCTTTTCCATAGAAGCAAATTAAATTCAGATGCCGCCTCAGGTATTTATAAACCAGAGGACGAAAAATTAATATTATGAGTAGCAATATAAAAATTGCTCCATCAATTTTATCAGCTGATTTTTCAAAACTTGGGCAAGAAATCAAAGTTTTAGATAAAAGCAACTGTGAATATATTCATATTGACGTTATGGATGGACATTTCGTACCAAACCTTACTATTGGGCCTGATGTTGTAAAGTCACTAAGGAAATATACAGCAAAAGTTTTTGATGTTCATTTAATGATTGATCCAGTCAAAGAGTTCATTCCTCAGTTTATAGAAGCTGGAGCAGATATAATAACAATCCACCATGAAATTTCAGATGAAGTAATTAAGTCATTAGAATTAATAAAAAAAAATAAAAAAGAAGTTGGAATTTCAATTAAACCACTAACGCCTGCAAAAGTTATACATAAATACTTAGAAATAATTGACTTAGTTTTAATTATGACAGTCGAGCCAGGTTTCGGTGGACAACAGTTGATTAAAAGTCAAATTGAAAAAATTAAAGAAATAAGAAAAATTATTGCAAATAGAGATATTGACATTGAAGTAGATGGTGGAGTGAATTTAAAGAATGCCAAAGAGCTCAAAAACGCTGGCGCCAACATTTTGGTATCTGGTTCAACCATATTCAAATCTGAAAATTATCAGGAAACAATTGATATACTTAGAAAATTATGAAGATAATTTCCTTTATTTTTTTCTTTATATCTAGCGCTGTTTACTCACAACAAATCATTACCGTTGGAGCAAACATACCAACAACTAAAATTATTGAAGATACGTTAAACTTACCTGCGTCAGTTATAGCAAATGAAAGCGTAAAAATAACACCTGTTGTATCAGAAAAAATAAAAAAAATTTTTTTTCAAGAAGGAAAGTTTGTCAAAAAGGGCCAACTTTTAGTTGAATTGGTAGATCTTGAGGAGCAGGCTGTTCTAAAACAATTTGATGCTGAATTGGATGAAGCGAACCTTAACTATGAAAGAGCAAAAAAACTTATATCTAAAGGTAATATATCCCAATCAATTCTTGACAATAGAATTATGATTAGGGAAAAATTGATAGCTAAAATTGAAGAAATTGAAGCAAAAATTGATGATCTGAAAATAAGAGCCCCCTTCAACGGAATAACAAGCGTGAGAAACTTCAGCGAAGGCTCCTTTATAAAACCCGGAGACATAATAACAGAATTATATGATATCAAAACATTAAAGATCCAAGCGTTTGTTCCTGAAAGCTTTATAACAAAACTTAAAGAAGATAATAATTTCATTGTAACTTCAGACCTGATTGAAGGTTTAAATATTTCCGGGAAGATATCAGTTATAGATCCTTTGATTGATACTAAAACAAGAACTTTTAAGATCCAGGGGAGGATTGTAAATAAAAATAATATTATTAAGCCTGGAATGATGGTTAAGTTAAAACTTTTATTTGAAAAAAGAGAAAGTTTATTAATAAGAGAGAACTCAGTTTTTAATCAAGATGACATAAGTTTTGTTTATTTAGTCAATAAAAATAAAAAAATTGAAAAGAAACAGATTAAGGTTGGTTTAAAGTTCGATGGAATGATTGAAGTAAAAGATGGAATTAAAGCTGATGATCTAATTGTTTATGAAGGCATAAATAAAATTAGAAATGGTGTTGAAGTAAAAATAAAATGAATATTTCAGAGTTTTTTATAAAAAAACCAGTTTTTTGTTTAGTTCTTTCCATTTTTTTAATTTTAGTTGGCTATCTCTCTCTTGAAAAACTCCCTCTTAGACAATTCCCAGATACTGAACGTTCGGAGATAACAATTGATACTGTTTATCCAGGAGCCTCTTCAAGCATAGTTGAAACTAAGATTACTGAAATAATAGAAGCACAAATAAGTGGTATTGATGGAATTGAATCAATTTCTTCAGTAAGTAGAGACGGTAGATCAAAGATTACAATAGAATTTATTGTAGATAAAAAAATTGATGAAGCTGCTAATGATATAAGGGATGCAGTTTCAAGAATTTTAGAAAACCTTCCTAAAGATTCAAATCCCCCAGAAATCTCTAAAATTGATTCAGACAGCAATCCTGTGATGTGGCTAAATTTAACCTCTGATGACATAAATCAATTAGAATTAACAGATTATGCGGAAAGATATTTAGTAGATAGATTATCAGTGATTCCTGGTGTTGCAAAAGTGAGAATTTCAGGAGGGAAAAAAAAATCACTCAGAGTATGGTTAGATCCAATCGCCCTTTCACAATATAAAGTTTCTGTGATAGATATTGAAAAAAAACTGTTAGAAGAAAATGTCGAAATCCCAGCTGGAAGGCTTGAATCAAAATACAGAGATTATACCGTAAAATTAGAAAGTGGTTTTAAAACAGTTGAAGACTTTAGAAACTTGGTAATCAAAAAAGGTGAAGGATTTTCTTTTGTAAAATTAGGAGATGTTTCAAAGATTGAAATTGGTCCTGAGGAGACCAGACAATTATTTAGAGGAAATGCAGAAGAAATGATTGGTTTGGGTATATTAAAACAAACCTCTGCAAATCTAATAGATGTAACAGATTTAGTTAAGAAAGAATTTGAATTAATTGAAGAAAGTTTGCCATCAAACATAAAAATTTATAAAAGTTATGACACGTCATTATTTGTGGCTGAAGCTTTAAGGGAAGTTATTTTTACTTTATGTTTTGCAATAATCTTAGTAACGATAATTATTTTAATTTTTCTCAAAAATTTTAAAAGTACACTCATTCCTTTTTTAACAGTTCCAATATCAATTTTATCAACTTTTATTTTTTTAAATTTTTTCGGTTTTTCAATTAATCTTATTACGTTATTAGCACTAGTTTTATGTACTGGACTAGTTATTGATGATTCAATTGTTATGTTAGAAAATATATATAAAAAAATTGAAGCAGGAGAGACAAAGTTAAATGCTGCAATAAATGGAGCAAAAGAAGTTTTCTTTGCAATCATCTCAACCTCGATTGTACTAATAAGTATTTTCATCCCAATAGTTTTCTTAGATGGTGACACTGCAAAACTTTTTAAGGAGTTGGCAATAACTATCATTGGAGCAGTATTTTTTTCAACACTTATTTCTTTAACTTTGACACCTATGCTTTGTTCAAGAATTATTGATAAAAAAATAAAAAATAATAAAAGTAATTTTGAAAGTTTTTATCTAAATTCTCTTGAATTTTTTTTAAGAAGAGACTTCTTGATAATTTCTCTTATTGTAGGAATTATTGTTGGAATCTTTTATCTTACAAAGAATGTTTCAAAGGAATTGTCACCTCGAGAAGATAGAGGTGCTTTTTTTATGATTATGGAATCTCCAGAAGGAAGTACCTATGAAAATACGGTTAATCAAATGTTAATCCTTGAAAGTAAATTAATGAAATTTAATTCAAACAATGAAGCTAATAGAATTCTTCTGAGGGTCCCAAGAAGTTTCTCAGGCACAGAAAATTTTAGTGATGGCATTGGTATTATTGTTTTAAACCATTGGGACAAAAGAAGAAGCATTTGGGAAATTATCGAAGAAATAAAAAAGATATCTACTGAGATTACTGATTCTAAAATCATTATTTTTCCTCCTAGAGGCCTTGGTCAACGAAGATCTGGTTCTCAACTTCAATTTGTTATTTCTGGTGATACTTATGAAAAAATTTTTGAGAATGTAAGTATTCTTATGGAAGAAATTGAAACGAATGATAATTTCTTGTTTTCTAGAATTGATTATAAAAAAAATAGGCCACAGTTGGAAATTCAAATAGATAAAGAGAAATCATTCGATCTAGGAATTTCTAATTACGAAATTGGAAGAACGCTTGAAATATTATTAGCTGGTAGAAAAATAAATACATTTATTGAAGATGGAGAAGAATATTATGTTATCCTTCAAGCAAAAAAAAGCAGTAGAGAAAATATAAAAGATCTCGGTTCATTTGAAGTAAAAACAATCGATGGAAACTTTGTTAGATTAGAAAATATTCTCCATTTCAAAGAGGTCGTTGAGGCAAAAGAATTAAATAGATTTAATAAAATGAGATCAATAACAATTAGTGCTGGTCTAAAAAAAGGATATGCATTAGGAGAAGCAATTAAATATTTAGAAAATATTTCTGATGAAAAATTAAAAGGTGAATTCTTAATAGATTATAAAGGACAAAGTAAAGAGTATAAAAAATCAACTAATCAATTTAATTTCCTCTTTATAGTGTCACTTCTTTTTGTTTATCTTGTTTTAAGTGCTCAATTTGAAAGTTTTCGTTATCCTTTAATAATAATGCTATCAGTTCCCCTAACCTTGATATTTCCACTTTTGTCACTTTTTATATTCGAAAATTCATTAAACATTTTTAGTCAAATTGGAATTATTATTTTAATGGGTATTGCAGCTAAAAACGGAATCTTAATTGTAGAATTTGCTAGACAGTTAAAAGTTAAAGGCGAAAGTTCCTATAATGCTTTGATCTCATCTTGTAAAAAGAGATTTCGACCAATTGTTATGACAGGTTTGTCGACAGTAGTTGGGATATTTCCTCTCATTATTGGCTCTGGTGCTGGTTATGAGTCTAGACTAACAATCGGTATAGTTCTTATATCAGGAATAATTTTTTCTATTTTTTTAACTTTGTTTTTGACACCATATTTTTTTAAAATATTAGACAAAAAAGATTAACAATATTTGAAGTTACTATTTCTAAAGAAATCAGTATTTACTTTAAAATCATCTACATCTAAAGAATAAAATCTATTAACCCAGCTCTGAAGGTCTTTGGTAATTGACCTTTCATATCTTATATCAACAGCTATTGTTGATGACTTGTGATATTTTAAAATCTTTCCGTTTCTTACAATTTCATTTCCATTTTTAAAAACATATTTAGCACTTTGAAACATCTGGTCTATTTTTTTCTTGGGATCATATACTGATATATCAGCAATACAACCATCTCTTAGAGAGCCTCTATCTTTTAATCCCAAAATTTTTGCAGGAGATGATCTAGTCATTATTGCAATATCATACATTGAATAAGTTCTTTTAATATCTTTTAGAAAAGAAAATTTGAGAGATTCTTGGTTTATTTTACTTATTTTTTCAAGTCTAAATTCGTAATCCATTAACAATCTAAACAACTCTGGATAACTTGTGAATGGAGCACCATTTGGGTGATCAGTAGTAAAAAATACTTTGGATGGATCTTTTATCATTAAAAAAATCTCAAGTCCTATTAACCATTGAAGAGAGTTTACAAAATTTTTGCTTTTGTATTCATACGGAACTATACCTCCTCCTCCGTCTTCCACCTCATTAATTATCCATTTTTTGGGATTAGCATTATTTCTAGCTTCATACTGTCTAAGAATATCTGATGAAATCGTAACAGTTGGTTTAAACATAACCTGACCAACGTCAACAGTAATATTTTTATTTTTGTTAACTGCGTCAGCAAGTTGAACAGACCCTGATGAAAAACCTCTTTTTCCCTCATTATCGTATCCATAAAATTGGACATGTGCCAAATGCATTCTTCTACCCTCTGCAGTTTTTATTGTTTCGAGAATTGTTTTAATATTTCCTGGCACTCCTAAGTTATTGCAATGAACATGCAGGGGGTGTTTAATTTTTAAATCTTCATTAGCTTTATTTAGTGCAGTTAAGATTTGTCTCGATGTGACACCATAACTTGGAACCACATCATCTAAGTCAAAAGTTTCACCACCTTTTTTAAAAAATTCTGCTCCTCCTGCATTAATTACCTTTAAACCCAGACACTTTGTTGAGTTTAATGTGTAGGCGACATAGTCATTTAAAAAATTTTGACCTTTCTTTTTGTGCATACTTTCAAGTAAAAAACTATCATTACCAAGGATAGCCAAGCCTGCCTTGTCAATCATCGGTATTTTCTCAAGTTCTAAGTGAGTTAAAAATGAGTTTATAGGAAGCACTGCTGGCTCTACTACAGTTGTAAAACCCATTTCAGCATATCTATACCCAGTTCCATCTGACGTCCAACGAGAATTAAATCCAGGAAGATTTTTTTTTCTATTTAGATTCTGCTTTAAAAAATTTGAATGAATTTCAGGTGATAATAATCTGGCATTATTAACATTTCCTCCAGCAATATGTGAATGTATATCAATTGCTCCAGCCATTACTATTAAATCCGTTGCATCATATACTGTTTTAAACTTATAAAATTCAGACGGATTTGGTTTAACAATTATTCCGTTATCGACATAAATATCAGTTTTGTTTCCATTTAAATTTTGGGTAGGGTCAAAAACTTTTCCGTTGATGATTTTAAATTTCATTTTGTACTTTTTAAAATTAGTAGTATTAAATATATAGCTTTTTGTTTTAATAATACATATATTAATAACTTACAAGTAAGAGAATGGATTCAATAGTTACAAAAAAAACGCTTAGAGACGCTTTGGATAAAAGAGTGTCTAGAGAAGATGCTGAAAAAGCTGTTGAAACACTTATCAAATGGGCTGGGGATAATCCTAAGAGAGAAGGTCTTAAGGAAACCCCAAAAAGAGTTATCAAAGCTTTTGAAGAGTTTTTCTCTGGATATAAAGAGTCTCCAGAGGATTATTTATCCAAAACCTTTGAAGATGTTCAGGGGTATGAGGATATTGTTATGCTTAAAGACATTGCCTTTAATTCTCATTGCGAACATCACATGGTTCCAATCGAGGGAAAAGTTCATCTAGCGTATATTCCAGTAAAAAAAGTTGTTGGAATTTCAAAATTAGCAAGAGTAGT
>NTKR01000010.1 GCA_002457065.1 alpha proteobacterium MED-G10
GTGACCATATTATGAATCCTTATTTAAATTGTTTAATTCTTTGTTCATATCTTTTTGAAAGTGGAGTATCAGATTTTAATATTTTACTAAAAAATCCTCTCGATTTAAAGTTATATGATAGACATTCAACATAACTCAATTTAATCTTTTTTAAACCAAGTGCCCCCTCTAAGATCTTTTCTAAGTTTTCCTTAATCAATCTAGAAAAGTCAGTTGAAAAATAAATCTTATCCTTGATCATAAAAACTGGAATATTTGCTGGAACACACTTCTGCAATAGTTTATAAAAAACTTCATTCAAGAACTCTTCCCACTGCAGTTTATATTCTTTAAAAAAGTAGTTTGAAAGTGGCTGATTATCTTGAATAAAAATCTCCATTCTCCTTTTTATTTGTTTTGCAGATAAATTTGCTGTATCAAAATATTTTTTCTTTTCTTGTAATATTGACCTAAAAAAACTTTTAAAACTTTTAGAATTAATTCCTTTCACTATAAGATTACAGATCTGTGATCTACTAAAATTTTCTAAATCTTTTTTTTTAAAGAAATACTCAATACCAATTTTTTTCTTTAAAAAATAGTTAAAGTTTTCATTTAGATTAAAAAAAGATGTTGGTTTATCATTTACTATAATATGCTTAGCATAAAATTTAAGAAAATCATAATCTAGTTTATTCCACCAACAACCATCAATTTTAAAGTTTTTTTTTATATCGTCACTAAATATAAAATTTGCTTGTGAACCTGAAGTAGAAATTAAAATCTTCTTATTATCAAATCTGGTTATATAGGGTTTTTCTAACATTGGGACATCAAAAATCGTTTTTGTAATAATCTCATTATAGTTAAACATTATTTCTTTAACATCTTGTGTCTCAAAATCATCAGAATATTGAACTTTTTTATTGCCATCCATTTTGATAACAAATTCTCTCTTTGGATGGTTAACCTTCATTTTTTCAGATACTTTTAATTTTCTGAATAAATCAACAAGTTTTGCTGAGGCTTTAATCCTAGAAAGTCTACTTTTCATCGTTACTGTGTCGTAAAACCCAGGATAGAATTCGATAAAACCTGAGGATTTCAAAAATTTAACAATCTTTATTAAATAAGAAGATATCTTGTTAGGATTGTACCTTGATTCTGACAGATACCCTCTTTTTGACATTGAAACCGTTAACATTTGGTTACTAGATTCAGTCCAACAAAAGAAAAGCTCTAAAATAAGAAATTTAAAATGTTTGGAATAAATTAGATTTTTTTTGTATTCGTTGTCAATAACGAATAAGATCTGATCTACAAAGTTAAGTGAAAGATTTCTTTGGAAATCTATTGGCCGAGAAAAATTAAAATCTAATTGATCATTTTTTTTTTTCATATTATAAACTTACTCTTTTAACTATGTACTTTTTTGATTTTTTTGCTTACATAATATTTCAAGTTCTTCAATTGTATAAGTATGCAGTAATCATTTATGTTATATTTAGTATGTTAGTTTCATTTAATATTATTAACTACGATAACAGATTAGTTTCAATTATAATGGATTTTTTATATAAGTTAACAGAGCCCTTACTTAAGATAATAAGAAAAGTATTACCTAAAACTGGTGTCATAGATTTGTCTCCAGTTTTGTTGATCATCCTTATAGAAGCTTTACAATTTGTTATGACAAAATATGGATTTTAAAAATGACAGAAAATAAAATAATCGATGGAAAAGAAATATCAGCACAAATAAGAGAAAAAGTAAAAGAATTTGGTGAGACTCTAAAAAAAGAGTCGGGAAGAACTCCAGGTCTTGCAGTGGTTCTTGTGGGAGAGAATCCAGCAAGTAAGGTATATGTGAAAAATAAGATCGAGAAAACCAAAGAAGTTGGTTTTACCTCTATAGAACACAGATTAAATGATGATGTATCTGAGGAAGAACTACTAAATGTTGTAAAAAATTTAAATGAAGATGATAAAGTGCAAGGTATACTTGTCCAACTTCCTCTTCCAAAACATATAAATGCAGATAAGGTCTTAGACACAATCAAACCAGTTAAAGATGTAGATGGTTTTCACGCGGAAAATGTAGGAAAATTATGGTCTGGTTTAGATTCTTTAGTTCCATGCACTCCTCTTGGTTGTAGCATTATGCTTAAAAAATTAAACCCAGATCTATCAGGTAAAAAAGCTATTATTATAGGTAGATCTAATATTGTCGGAAAGCCAATGGCCGCTTTACTTCTTGGAATGAATGCGACAGTAACAGTTGCTCACTCCAGGACCAAAAACGTTGAAGAACTCGTCAAGCCGGCTGATATTGTAGTTGCAGCCGTTGGAATACCGGAAATGGTAAAAGGTAGTTGGATTAAAAAGGGTGCTGTGGTTATTGATGTTGGAATTAATAGAATAGAAAGAGATGGAAAAAAAGTTTTAGTTGGCGATGTGGATTATGAAGAATGTTTAGAAAATTCGTCAAAAATTACACCTGTTCCAGGTGGCGTTGGGCCAATGACTATTGCCTGTCTTCTCTTGAACACTCTTTTCACTTCATATGAACAGTTTGGTATTAAACCCTTAGATTTAGGAACCATTCTTGAGTAACTTAAGTCTCAGGGCATTTAATTTTATAAAACCCTCGGCATCTTTTTGGTCATAAACACTATCTTCTTCAAATGTTGCCATTTCGTTTGAATATAAAGAAGATTTTGATTTTCTTCCAGTTACTATGACATTACCCTTGTAAATTTTTAATTTAACAGTTCCATTTACTTTTTTTTGACTTTGATCAATAAGAGATTGTAACATCTCTCTTTCAGGTGAAAACCAAAAACCGTTATATATTAATTCTGCATACTTAGGCATTACTTCATCTTTTAAATGTGAAGCCCCTTTGTCAAGGGTTAGACTTTCAACTGCTCTCCTTGCTACCATTAAAATTGTACCACCAGGCGTCTCGTAGACTCCTCTTGATTTCATGCCAATAAATCTATTTTCTACCAGATCTAATCGTCCCACACCATTTTCGCCTCCAATTTTATTTAGTAAATCTAATAATTCTGAAGGTGATAAGGATTTTTTATTTACAATTACAGGATCTCCTTCTTTAAATTCAATTTCTAAATCTGATGCCTGATCTGGAGCTTTTTCTGGTGAAACAGTTCTTAAAAACATAGATTCATCTGGGGGCATCCAAGGATCCTCTAAGACTTTTCCTTCATAAGAGGTGTGAAGAATATTTGCATCCATAGAATAGGGGGGGTCATTTATCTTATCATCTGAAAATAGAATTCCGTTTTTATTAGCATATTCTAATAAATCCTTTCGCGATTTAAGGTTCCATTCCCTCCAAGGTGCAATTACCTTAATACCTGGATTGTTAGCATAATATGCCAATTCAAAACGTATTTGATCATTACCTTTTCCGGTTGCACCATGCGCTACAAATTTTGCCCCCACTTCTTTAGCAATCTCAACCTGTCTTTTCGCAATTAGTGGTCGGGCTATAGAAGTACCTAACAAATAATAGCCTTCGTATAGAGCATTTGCTCTGAACATTGGAAAAACATATTGTCTGACAAATTCATCAGTCAGATCCTCAATGAAAATCTCTTTAACTCCAAACTTTTCTGCTTTTTCTTTTGCTTCCTTGATTTCTCCTCCCTGACCTATATCAGCAGTAAAGGTAACAACTTCATAATTCTGGTCATTTTGCAACCACTTCAAAATTATGGAAGTATCTAAACCTCCAGAAAAGGCTAGAACTATTTTTTCTTTTTTCTTCATTTGATTATTTTTTTTTATTACAAGCTTCGTTAATTTTTTTATACGCCTTGCTGAAACCCACTAATGAATAGGTATCATTTGTAATTGTACCTCTTGAAGAGGTCCCAATAACTTTCATTTTCATTGAATTTTTTAAAAATTTAACAATCTTCTCATCCTCACTTGGGCTAAAACTCCAGGCTCTTGATCCAGAAGTGAAAAGTTGAAACTTCATATCACCAATTGTAACATCAGGGTTACTATTTGGTTGATAATTATAACCAGCAACAATGCTGAATTCATTCCATTTATTTTGTCCAGGTAGATGTGTAACAATCGCAAATATGTCACCGCGTCGAGAATATTTTCCCTCAGATTTTTTTGGTTTTGATACAGCCATACACGCAAGATTCTTTCCTTCGCCTTCTGCAAATGCTGTCCAATCATTATATTTTGCTAACTCTTTAGAATTTAAATCAAATGCAAATAAGATTACGAATGTTAGAAAAAATTTTATAAGATTTTTTGGGAATATAAATTTCATTATTTTTATTGACATAATTAAAACTAAATTGCAAGAAACTAAAGGAAAAATCATATAAATATGCATCCAATCTCTTTATTAATTATTTCTTGTTTCCTTTTTTCAATTCTAGCGGCATTAATCAAATTTCTATCTGACTTTATTGACCCTATTCAGCAATCCTTTTTTAGAAACTTTTTAAGCGTCATTATTTTATTACCATTAATTTTAAAACAAAAATTCTTCGTAAAATCTAAATCAAGTTTTAAGTTGTTAGCCTTGAGAGCTTTTTTTGGGGGTATAACGATGGTTTTACTTTTCAAGGCTTACAGTCTAATTCCTCTTTCACAAGCAATGGCGATTAGTTTTAGCACACCCTTGTTTATGTATTTTGGAAGTATATTGTTTCTTGACGAAAAAGTTGATCCTTTTAAAACCTTTCTATTATTAATTGGTTTCATTTTAACTTTGATAATTATTAGACCAGATATAAAAATTGAGACAGGAAGTTTGTTGGCTCTAATATCAGCATTTACACATGCATGTGCGGGGTTATTAGTAAAAAAAATTTCCTACAAAGAAAATGTGTTAACTTTAATGTTTAGTATGGTTTTAATAATGACACCAATTACTTTTATTCCTTCGATTTATGTTTGGGAATTCCCGAATTCTTTTTTTATAATTTTTATGCTTCTTTCCATAGCAATCGTTGCTACATTAGGAAATTTTTTTTGGACGAAAGCAATCTCTCTCTCAACATTAACCAATCTTATGCCATTTGATTTTACAAAATTAATCTTCGCAACCCTTTTGGGTTTTATATTTTTTAATGAAAAAATTGACAAAATTACAACAAGCTCTGGGATAGGTTTAATTATATGTAACACATTAATAATGAATAGAGTTAAAAATGAAAATTCTTAATGTATACAATCAAGTTTTGAGCTGTATTTTTTTTGCTCTTTTAGGACTTCAGGTAAAATTACTTTTAGATGATTTCAATGCTGAGACAATTGTTTTTTTTAGATCATTTTTTGGTTTTATTTTAATGATGATACTAATTTTTTCTCAAAAGAAAATGCAACTTTTTAAAACACAGAATCTTAAAATACATCTTCTAAGGTCAATCTTTGGAACTTTAGCAATGTATTTTGGTTATAGTTCTCTTCAGTACATTTCTCTCTCTGAGGCCACTTCTATTGGGTATACTAAGGTTCTGTTTTCAAGTTTAATGGCAATAATTTTTTTAAAAGAAAGGATTAACTTTCATTCTTTATTTTTAATTTTTTTTGGATTCTTAGGTGTTTTTTTGATTACTTTACCAACTCAAGAAACAAATTTGCTGGGAATTTATATGAGTATTTTTTCTGCAATTTGTGTTGCCGGAGGGATAATCTCAATTTCTTATTTGGCTAAAATTGAAAATACTTTAACAGTAATTTTATATCATTCATTTATCTCATCTTGTATTTTTCTTTTCTTTTTCAGAGATCAAATAAATTTAGATCTAAAAATTAATTTTTTTTATTTATTATTGTTAACTTTTACTGCACTAGCCGGACAATACTTTAACTCAGAGTCATATAAATATGGCAAAACAAATAAAATAGCTATTTTAAGTTATACTCGGATAATTTTTGCGACTTTTTTTGGCTTTATTTTTTTAGGTGAAAACGTAAAATCCTTAGCAATTCTAGGAATAATTTTCATCGCAATGACAACATATTTTATTAAGGCAAGGGCAGAAAAAAGTTAAGGACAAGGAAAAGGATTTTCATTGCAAATTAATTCTATTTCTTCGAGAATTTCACTTGATAAATCTATATTCACACTTGCAATGTTTTCTTCAAGCTGCTCCATATTAGTGGCACCAATAATGTTACTAGTTAGGAAATCTCTTGAATTTACAAAACCTAGAGCCATTTGCGTTGGAGTTAAATTAAATTTTTTAGCTAAATCATTGAATTTTTCTGAATATTTAAGGCCTTTTGGCTTTGTATATCTTGTGAACATTTCTCCAAATAGAGTTAACCTAGCACCATCTGGCTTATTATTATTATCATACTTTCCAGTTAGCATTCCAAAAGCTAATGGCGAATATGCCAGTAATCCACATTTTTCCCTTATTGAAATTTCTGCTAAACCTACTTCATAACTTCTATTCAAAAGCGAATATGGATTCTGAATCGAGACCATTCTTGGAAGACCAAGACGGTCTGCAATCGTCAAAAATTTCATAACACCCCAAGGCGTTTCATTAGATAACCCTACATACCTTACTTTTCCGGATTTAACCAAATCAGCTAAAACATAAAGTTGATCCTCTATTTCAACAAAATCATCTTCAACTTGATGTTGATAAGATAATTGTCCAAAAAAATTTGATTTTCTATCAGGCCAGTGAAGTTGGTATAAGTCAATATAGTCAGTTTTAAGTCTTTTTAAACTTCCTTCGACTGCACCATTAATTTGCTCTTTGTTTAACCTGGTTTCTTTATTTCTAAACCATTTCATTCCAGATCTTCCTGTTACTTTGGTAGCCAGGATTAGCTTATCTCTGCATTTTCGTGATTCTAACCAATCTCCAATTATTGTCTCAGTAGAACCCCATGTCTCTTTCTTAGGTGGAACAGAATATAACTCGGCTGTGTCGAAAAAGTTAACGCCATTATCCAACGAATAATCCATTTGTGAAAAAGCTTCATTTTTGGTGTTTTGTTCACCCCAAGTCATTGTCCCCAAACAAATTATACTCACATCTATATCTGTATTTCCCAACTTCTTATATTTCATATTTTCTAATAATTCTCTTGATTTTATAAAATTGTAACATATTTTTACTATTAAATAATAATAGTATAATATTACTATAAATAAACCTTTTACTTATAGGAGAAAAAATGGCTTACGACTATGATAGAAATGTCAGATCAAAAGCATCATCTGCTGAGATAGATTTAGGCTTAAAAGCTTATATGAATAAAGTTTACTCTTTTATGGCAGTAGGACTCGCACTAACAGGTGTTATTGCTCATATAACCTCTAAAATGGCCTTCGACTTCTCAACCAATACTATGACATCTTTTGGTGCCGCTATTTATGCCTCACCGCTAGCTTTCATTATTATGTTATCACCACTTGGATTTATTTTAGCTCTAAATTTTGGTATTGCTAAAATGAGAGAAAGTACCGTTCAAATTTTATTTTGGGCCTTTGCTGGTGTTATGGGGCTTTCACTATCTTCGATTTTCATTCAGTACACAGGGGAATCTGTTGCAAGAGTATTCTTCATTTCTGCCGGCGCTTTTGGTGGCCTAAGTCTGTATGGATATACAACAAAAAAAGATCTTTCGGGATGGGGGTCATTCCTATTCATCGGATTAATCGGTATCTTGTTGGCTTCAATTGTAAATATTTTTCTTGCAAGCACTGGACTACAGTTTGCAATATCTGTAATCGGCGTATTAGTTTTTGCAGGTTTGACGGCTTACGATACACAAAGAATTAAAGCAATGTATTATGATGGATCTGGTAACGAAGGTAAAAAGGCCATAATGGGCGCTTTAACCCTTTACCTAGACTTTATCAACCTGTTCATAATGTTGATACAACTTTTTGGTCAACGTCGATAACTATTTATTGAGTGATTGTTGTAACGCAGCAATCACTCAAAAATAAAATTTTGAAAAAAACTATCTTCTTCATTTTAGTTCTTATTTCTCCAACTTTTTCAATTGGACAAGAATCCATCGAGGATATTTCCTTTAATGTTTATAGAAACGACTCTAAAATTGGTTATCACAAATTAAACTTTGAAAAAGAGGAAGACAGAATCATAGCTTCTATTGAAATTAAATTTGATGTAAAATTTTTAGGTTTTACTTTGTATGACTATTTTCATAAAAACAAAGAAGTTTGGATTGCTGACTCACTTTTTAAATTAAAAACAAACACTAATAAAAATGGAGACCAATTATATTGTAATGTAACAAAAAAAGCTGAGAGATTTGTTATTGATGGAAAAAACAATAAAGTTATAACCAAAGATGAACCTCTTCCTTCAAGTTATTGGATATTTGATCTTGTAAATAATAAAAATAAAAGAGTTTTAAATACGCAAGATTGTAGTTTCATCGATTTCAAAATCGAGTTCTTAGGAAATGAAAAAATTTATGAGGATCAACTTGAAGCTATGCATTACAAACTTACGGGAAAAGAGTTTAATGGTGATGATGTTAACATTGACATCTGGTATTCTAACTCCAAGTGGGTGAAAATGATTTTCGATAAAGATGGAAGTAAGATAGATTATTTTTTAGAAAAATATGACGATAAGTAAAAGAAAAAAAGTTTGGATTACCGGAGGCGGAACGGGTATAGGAAAAGAACTGACAAAAATTTTTAGTGATAATGAATTTGATGTAATAATAAGTGCTAGACGTGAGGAAAAACTTTTAGAAGTTGCAAAGCATAATAAAAAGCATATTTTTCCGTATAAATTAGATGTTAGCAAAATAAAAGAAACAGAAACAATATCAAAAAAAATAATAAAGAAGTTTGGATCTCTGGATTTACTTATCTTAAATGCTGCCGTTTATAGCCCTGGGTCATTAAATAAAATCAATCCATCAGAGACTAAAAAGGTAATTGATATAAATCTTTCAGGGGTAATTAATTGCCTTCCAATAATTCTTGAAGATATGAAAAAGAAGAAGAAGGGACAAATAGTATTTGTCTCTTCTCCAGCAGGATACCGAGGTATGCCAGGTGCAGGTTTATATGGTGTTACAAAATCTGGATTAACGTTCTTAGCAGAAACATTAAAAATAGAACTTGAAAAATTTAATATAAAAGTCCAAGTTGTCCATCCAGGATTTGTTAAAACTCCAATGACTGATAAAAATACTTTTCCTATGCCTTTCTTAATGAGCCCGGAAAAGGCCTCAAAAATAATATTTTCTAAACTTAATTCAAATGTCTTTGAAATTTATTTTCCTAAATCACTTTTAATCCCAATGAAGTTATTATGCCTGCTACCTTACAAAATTTACTTTTTTTTAATAAAGAAATTTATTAAATTGCCTGAATGAGGGAAATTCTAAAAATATACGTTAATTCCTATGAAAATCTAACGCCACATTCCATTCCTAATCTTATAAACTGTTTGCACAAGAATTTTGTTTTTGTAGATCCTTTTAATACGATTAAGGGTAAAGAAAATTTTGAGTTATTTCTAGAAAAAATGTTTTCCAGAGTAAAAAATCCCAAATTTAAAATAAAATTTACGTTAAAAAAAAAAAATCAAGTTTTGATAAAATGGAATTTCAAATGCCTAGCATTAAAAAATAAAATTGATTTTGATGGTGTTAGTGAAGTAATCCTCAAAGATAACAAAGTTTTTAAACATATTGATTACTGGGATAGTGGAAGAAACATATACGGAAAAATCCCTTTACTTGGGTTTATCTTTCGAAAAATTCATAAATAATTATTCTATTTTCAAGAAGGTTATAGTAACCACCCCAATATTAACACCCCATTTTTTTACTTCTGCTCTGTTAATGAGAATATTTCTATCTTGTAAAAACATCCAGTCGTCAAAATCAACTTTAATTGTAGAATCTTTTACTTTTAAATTAAGTTTATATTTCCAATTTAACGCATTACCTTTTGCAACCCCAGTTGCTTCCCCAATAACATCAGCAGCTTGACCTGAATATTTATTGTCTCCAAGAATTTTTATTGACCAGATTCTTTGATCTTTCTCTCCATCATCGTATAGAAATCTCTCATCTAAGGTAAGTAAATTATTAGATATTTCTCCATCAATATCTACTTTAAATGTCCTTTTTAAGTTTCCAAATCTATCATGAAACATTCCCCACGCCTCAGTTTTACCATTAAAGTATTCTTCAAGCTTAAAAGCTGGTGTATTTTTACTAAAACTTTCAATATTCATATCGTTAGAGCAAGATGTTATGAAAAAAAAAATAAAAATTAATAAACGCATAGTATATTAATCTATAAAAATTATATAATTTCAACCATAAATTTTTCTTTGTATTATCTCTAAATCTTTTTCATTAAATTTAAAACTAAATAAAATATAAGCAGCAAGAAGCTTTAAACATATTGGTGCTAAAGCATAGGCTAGAATTATGAAGTTTCTTGAAGAAGAATTTACTTCCTCATTTGCTTCAAAATTAAAAAAACTTAACATCGAAAAAATGAATAAGCTTGCTAATGCAAATGAAAACTTATTAAGAAAGGTAATAAAAGAAAAAAGAATACCTGAAATATCTTCCTTAAATTTATTAAGATGTATATCACTTAAATCAGCTTGGATTGATGGCGGAATAATTAAATCTGCTCCTAGGCAAAAACCAGTTACGCAAGATATAACTATAAAAGGAATAATATCTCCAGAGTCTAATAAAAAAACTGAAGTAAATAAACAAGATGATAAAATTAGAGAAATTGACCAAGTCTCTTTTTTTCCAAATTTCTTGCTAATATATGTCCAAAAAGGCACACCAAGTATTGCAAACAAAAAATAATAAAAGAGGACTATCTGCCTATCAGAATCTGTTCCTGTTAATACACTAGAAACAAAAAAAGAAAATAATATCATTGGAAAAACATTTGCTAGACTATTAATTAGCCATACAAACATTACTTTTTTTAGGAGTTGGTTTTTTTTTAAATTTGTAAAGACATCTTTCAATTTTATTTTTCTACGCAGAATTCGATTGTTGGGTGTTTTGCTCAGCATTAAAGGTACACCAATCAAGCCTGAAAAGATTGCAATTGCAACAATATATTTCAACAAGTCAATGTTGTTAAGATTAAAAAACATTGGAAAACCTAGTGAAAAGAACAACCCTAAAAGAATTGAAAACTCTCTCATTGCACTAAGTTTTGTTCTCAAAAAATAATTTTTTTCTAGATCGTAACCTATTGAAAGGTAAGGTATTTGAAAAAGAGTCCAACCAAGATATAAAAAGCTTATCCAAACAAAAAGATAATATTCATACAAAATTTGTTCATTTATGAATAGTTTATATAAACTAACTGCACAAAAAATTGATCCTAGTATGATTAATATTTTTCTGTTCAATAAATTCTTATCATTAATCCACCCCACAACAGGATCTGAGATTATATCAATTAACTTAGCTAAAAAAATATATGTACCAATCAAACCGATATCATAATTATGAACTTCTGCAAAGAAGGCGGGGAGCATAATCATAACCGGGAAGGTTGGTATTGCAAAAGAAAACGCAGGTAATGAATAAATTATGTTTCTAAGAAAATTTTTATTCACTAGTTTTTTTTAATTAAAAATTGCCCTACATTTATATTCCCTGACTTAAAGCCTCCTTCACAATAACCAAGGTAATATCTCCACATACGCCTGAATGTCTCATTAAACCCTTCTTTTTTTATTTTTTCCCAGGACCCTTCAAAGGATCTAGACCAAAGTTTAAGTGTTCTAGCATAGTCATTGCCGAACATTTTTTGTTCTTTAATAAAAAGACCATTAGATTTTAAGATTTTTGTCATCTCCTCGACTGAGGGTAACATACCACCGGGAAAAATATAAGTTTGAATGAAATCAGGAAATTTTCTGTATTTCTTAAAAAATTTATCCTCAATTGTAATTGTTTGAAGACCAATGCTTCCGTTATTTTTTAAATTATTTTTTAGAACCTCAAAGTATTTCGGCCAATATCTCTCGCCTACAGCTTCAAACATCTCAATTGAAACTATCTTGTCATACTGCCCTTGAATTTCTCTGTAGTCTATTAACTGAACTTTTACCTTATCTGCTAGTTTGTCTTTAAATACTTTTTCTTTAACTTTTTCATATTGTTTTTTTGAAATTGTAATAGCTGTAACATCAGCCGAGAAATTTTTTGCTAAATAGCTGGAGAAACCGCCCCAACCACAACCTATCTCCAGAACTTTATCTTTGTTTCTAATATTGGTAATTTTCGCTAAGTTGGAATATTTATTAATTTGAGCTTTAAATAAATCGTCTGTTTGTTTTTCAAACATTGCAGATGAATATGTCATCGATTTATCTAGCCATTTTTCATAAAAAGAATTTCCTAAATCGTAATGAAATGAAATGTTCTTTTTAGATCCTGATCTAGAGTTCTTATTTAAATAATGTTTGATCCGTAGGTATAAAATTATAAACCACTTTCCTCTAATATATTTAGAAAACTCATGGAAATTTTTTGCTCCCCACTCCAAAAAATCTGATAAATTTGACGACTCCCAATTTTTCTCAATATAGCTTTCTGCCCAACCTAAGTCACCTTTAAGAAAAAAGTCATCTAAGCATTTTTTATTTACCAATGTTACCATAGCCCTTGGGCCTTCTAACTCCCCATTATGAGAAAAAACTAATTCGTTCTTATAAAATACCTCTATTGATCCGTATTTGGCTTGAGATAAAACACCATAAAAAAGATCGGCCTTTGCTTTAAACTCTTTATCCATTCTCGTATTTATTTTGTGATGAAGTTGTTAGGTTCTTTTGGTTTAGTAATATATTTGGCACCTTTAAACCATAGTTTCAAGGCTTGGATATAAATTCCTGATGTTACTTTAAG
This sequence comes from alpha proteobacterium MED-G10, assembly GCA_002457065.1. Taxonomy (GTDB): domain Bacteria; phylum Pseudomonadota; class Alphaproteobacteria; order Methylaequorales; family Methylaequoraceae; genus MED-G10. The sequence goes on from NTKR01000010.1 coordinate 12,900, forward strand.
ATTTTGAAATGTATTTTTAAAAAAAATTTTTATTAAATTAATGTTAGACATATCTTTTGACTTCCCAGTAAATGATGCTTCAAAAACTTTTGTATTTTTGACTACATAAAAAATGACTAAATTTACAAAATTTTTATTAATTTTAAAACAAATTTTATATTTACCTTCAGTTTTAAAAAATGGAGACACATATAATTCTTTTTTTAAAGTGTAATTTCCGGTTTGCTTGAATTCAGAGAGATATGCATGCCTCTCTCCAAAAGTATTACTTACTTCAAATATTATTTTTTTAGGTGTATTTTTGTTGTCATACAGCAAGAAAATTGAAATAGGGTTAAATACATATCCAAGTGTTCTTGGCAAGCAAAAAGCTTGAATTTTTTTGAATTCCTTCTTGGAATAACCAATTTTTTTACTAAAATACTCTGTAAGATTTGTATTAATTTTTTTGACTGGTCCATGATCTTTGTCATAAAAAGAAAAAATTGAAAACCTATTTTTTTTGAATAAAAAAGACTTGTATGAATTATTAATATTAAACCAAAAATACGTTAATTTATATTTGAATGAATGCTTAAATGGTTTGTGTCTAGAATGACTTACAATTCCTGTAAATAATTTATCTTCACAATGGTCTGAAATTTTCTTTCTCAACTTCATAAATTTTTTTTGCAACTTTCAGAGATGAACTTATACCATCCTCGTGAAATCCATAACCTAAATATGCCCCACAAAACCAAGTATTTAATTTACCTTGAATATTATCGATTTCTTTTTGTTTTTCAAAAGTTTTAAAATCAAAGTTTGGATGGGTATATTCGATTACCCTATATGTTTTTTTTATATCAGGCTTTTTGAAAGGATTTAATGAAACAAAAATGTTAGTTTTGGTTTGCAGATTTTGAAGATTATTCATCCAATAAGTTACAGTAAGCCTATTTGATTTTTTCTCTTGCTCTATATAATTCCAACTTGACCAAACTTTTCTAATTTTAGGCATTAGAGCTGAATCATTATGCAGATAAACGGTATTTTTTTTGTATTTAATATCTTTAAAAATATTTCTCTCTTTCTGGGCTAGGTTTATAATTGAACCCACCTGATCAGAATGGGTTGCTATTACTAAATGGTTATATTTTTTTAATGCACCATTAACATTTAAATGAATCATCCCTGATCTTTTTTTAACTTTAACTTTTGCATTAAGATATGATTTAATTTTCTTATTATCTAAAACTTTATTTACATAGTTTTTACTTCCACCTTTGACTGTTCTCCATTTAGGTCTGTTCACTATTTTTAAAAGTCCATGATTATCAAAAAATGACACAAATTTTTCAAAAGGGTAATTTTTAATATCTTTTAATTCTGTTGACCAAATGCTGGCTGCCATTGGAAATAAATGATTGAATTTAAAGTAATTCGAATATTGCTTCTTCTCTAAATATTCACCAATGGTGTAGTTTTTAAAATTTAATTTGTCATCTTTAACGCTATTATTAAATTTTATAATCTCAATTAGCATTCTAATAAATTTAAAATTTAACAAATTCTTATTTTGAGCAAATATAGAAAAAAGATTTGTTCCAGAATATTCAAGATTATCTCGTAAGATTGAAACTCCAAAAGACATATCGCTTTCATATGAATCTACACCAATAGATTCAAAGAACTTACATAAATTAGGATAATTATGTTCATTAAAAACTATGAAACCTGTATCAACATCTATAAGTTTTCCTTTTTCACTTATCTGTACAGTATTTGAATGCCCTCCAAATCTCCCTTGACATTCATATAAATCTACATCAAACTTTTCTGTCAGCTTCCAAGCACAAGATAAACCTGATATGCCACTCCCGACGACTGCTATTTTTTTTCTTTTCATAGATTCATATTAAAAATTGTAAGTAAAAATTAAATCAAAAAAATCAATATATTGTTTGACATTTATAATTCATCACTATATATTGTTATTTAGGACTAGTATGGTAATAACGAAAATTTGTGCAATAACATTCTCCTCAACATTTTTGTTGTTGCTAGTCTCAAGTCTATTTTAATTTCCTCCAATAAAACCCTGATTATATCAGGGTTTTATTGTTTGCGATATAAATTAATCCAGTCTGTAGAGGAAAGTTGTGTGTCAAGATTTTCTTTCGAAGGATAAATACTCAATTCAGAATTTGAGTAATTCTCAAGGTTTTTTTTAAAAGAGTGATCATTATTTCTTTTAATTCTGTCTAGTCTGATATTATGCATTAAATTAAGCATAATTTAATAACGACTATCGTTGAGAATGTTTAGTTATTTTCTCAAAAAATGTTTCCTAAATTCACAAACTGCAGTGAAATAAGGGTCTCTTGGCCTGGGTTCAGATTTTAATACATTTTTTCTTAAATCACAGAACTCAGATATTAAGGAATTTAATAGGTGGCCTGAGTTATTGTATGAAGTGTGAATAGCAATGAAAAAATTATCGGAATTTCTGCATTTACTTATCTGTTCTTCAAGATTTCCAGGAGTTATATCTTTATTGTAGACAACTTTACACCAATTACCAGCCTGGGCTAAATCTTGAAAAAAAAATAAAAAACAAAATACAATCAATTTCATATAAATATTCTCCAATACATTAACCTTATAAAATCATATACATTTGTAACGTTAGTTTCCTTATAAATGTTAATTTTTTTTTCAAAATAATATTTATAAAGAAAAACTGGTACAACAGCTCCCAAATATGCACCAAAAAAAATATCGCTTGGAAAATGCATAGACATAAAGATTCTTGAAATCCCCATTAATACAGCAAGTGTCAAAATATAAATATGAAATTTGTTTATGTGTATAATTATTAAAACTGCCAATGTAAATGCAGCTTGGGTATGTCCGGATGGGAATGAATTGGCTTTATGAAAAATATTAAAAAAATCTATTCTTTCAAAACCCTCTAAGAAAAAATATTTTGGCCTAGAAACTCCCATTATATATTTGATAATGTTACAAACAATTCCAGCGACTGCTAAGGACCAAAAGAAATGAAGACTTATCGCAGAATAGAACCCAAAAGAATCTGTAATTTTTTTTGAGTCACAACCAGTTTTTTGAATCATCAAGTTCAACTTAAGCTTGTTCTTTAATACTTTCTTTAATTTCATATTAGACAGGAGAACTACTAGAGTTAAGATAATCACATTTAGAGGATCAAATATGTCAGAAATTGGATCAATAAAGTTTTTAAAAAAAAAGAAAATCAATTCAGGGAAAGACCTTGAAAATTGAAATACTCTAATGTCTAAAAAGTTAAATATAAGAAATGTGGAAATTATAACAATTAAGAAAATGTTAAATGATAGAAGCTTATTTAAATATTTGGGCATTTATCTTTTAATAATTTTTATAAATCTTTATTAACTTATCTTTTCCTTGAGAGTAATTAAAACCTCTAATTTCATCAATTTTTTTAAAATTTAAAAATTTTTTTTCAACTTCATTACTATAGTTATCAGTTACGATATAGAGAATTCTCTTTTCTTTAATTTCATTTGTTTTTATATCAATAATATTCATTTTTTCTGCTTTATGAGAAGTATAAAACAGTAAACTTGGTTCATTAAATCCAAAATGGTAAACAATCTCATAATTTGGATTGTTAAGATCAATTGTATCATTAATATTTTTAGCAATCCAAAATGTTTCTAATCTTGGTACTAAAAACAGAACAGCAGAAAAATAAACTAATAGCTGGTGTGCAGAACATATTATTACTAGTTCCTTGATTTTTTTTTTTTTTAAAAAAAAGATTAGGGTTCCAATCAAAGAAAGAAAGAAAAATGTAATTATAAAAAAATTTAGATCAAATTTTGAATACTCATATATTGCAAAACCTATTACTATTAATATTGTGATTGGGAAGATTACTAGAGGAATAAGGGAGAATCTTAATAAATCAGAACTTCTTTTTTTTGCAATTTCTAAGGAAACTAAAATACTTAATGAAGCATAGCAAGGAAAAACATAATGAGGCAGTTTTGTTGGTATTATTTCATAAATAAAAAAAGGAACAAATGAGCTTATTATTAAGAAGCTTCTTAGCTGGTCATCTATAAGATAACTTCTTAAATTTTTCTTCATATTTAGAATTAAATTAGGAAGAAATATTGATGCCGGCCAAAAAAATAGAAAGATCAAAATTGTATAATATCCAGGAATGAATCCGTGTGATTCCTGACCTGAGGTAACTTTATTAAATAAATCATTTAATAAGGATTCATGCCAGAAAACTCCTCCTGATTTTATCGTAATGAGAACGAACCACGGCACAGAAATTATAAGAAAAATTAAAAGTCCAAATTTAGTCCACAAAAATTTTAAAAAGTTTTTTTTTTGAACTACTGAAAAAACTAATAATGGTAAAACTGTGAAAATAAAAATAATTGGTCCTTTAACCAAAACACCACAGGCAATAGACACGAAATAAGCAATTTTTAATGGATAATCTAACTTCCCTTCATTGATTAATCTTATTGATAAAAGATTGCATATAACTATAAAAAGGAAAAGAAAACCATCTGTCTTTGCTTGATGAACCTCAGATATTGTCAATAACGACAGAACCAAGAAAAGAATAGATAGTATTGCTTCCTTTTCTGCAAAGATTTTTTTAACTGATATAAAAATAAGAAATAATGATAATATTATTCCAAATAATGAAGGAATTCTATAAACCCAAATTTTATCATAGGGAGGTTTTCCAAAGAAATAATTGGATAGAACCTGCGTCCAATAAATTCCAACAGGTTTTTTATAACGATATTCGTTATGCATTTTTATATCAATAAAATCATTAGTCTCAATCATCGTCTTGGAGGATGTAGCAAATCTTGCTTCATCTCGGTCCAATACAGGTATTCTTGTTAAACCTTGAAAAAAAATAATTATTGTAATAAACAAAAATAGAAAAATTTTTTTATCTTTTAAAAAATTCATTGTTTTTCCATCACACTAGTTTAGATTAAAATATCATAACACCCTAATATGAATAATTTTACAATAATAATTCCTATTTATAACGAATCAGATTCAATCTTTAATCTCGTCGATGAAATCAATAAAGAATTTAATAAATTTAATCCTGAGATCTTAATTGTAAATGATGGTAGCACCGACAATTTTGAAAGCGAAAAGAAAAGGATTGTAAAAAAAGTAAAAATTTTAGATCATCCACAAAATGCTGGGAAATGTAAAGCTATGTTAACTGGAGTAAAATCTGCAAAATTTGATCTGATATGTGTCATAGATGGAGATGGTCAAAATCCACCATATGAAATAAAAAAAATGTTAAATTATTGGGAAGATATTCCAAAAGATTGGAAAAGATTTTCTATTATTTGTGGAAATAGGAGAAAACGAAAGGATACAATCTTAAAAAAATTGAGTTCTAAAGTTGCTAATAAAATCCGAAAACATATCCTTAAAGATGATTGCAATGATACAGCTTGTGCCCTAAAAGTTTTTAGAAAACAAGATTATTTAAAATTAGAATATTTTAAAAATATGCACAGATTCTTGCCAGCACTTTTTAAAATGAATGGTGGAAAAGTATTTAATGTTTTAGTTGATGATAGAGAGAGACTTGCAGGAGTCTCAAAATTTAATTTTAATAATAGGTTTTGGATTGGTATTGCTGATTTGTATAGAGTTTGGATATTAATAAAAAAAAGGAGAAAAAATGAGTAATGAACAAATTTGGTTAATTATTGGATTCATTGGACAAGCAGTATTTGCTTCAAGATTTTTGATACAATGGGTTGTAAGTGAGAGGGCCTCTAAAAGTATCATTCCTAACATTTTTTGGTGGATAAGTTTAGCAGGAAGTATGATTCTTTTGAGCTATGCTATCCATAAAGTTGATCCAGTCTTCATAATGGGTCAATCTTGTGGTTTTTTGATTTACTCCAGAAATATATACTTAATTAAAAAAGAAGGTAAGAATAAAAAAAATGATCCATCTAAGATTATGAAGGTTAATTAGTGAAAACCAATTATGAAGAAATTCATAACCTATTAATAATCAAAAGCTCAAAAATAGAAGAAGTTAAATATCAAATTATTAAAAATGGTGTAATAAAGATCAAGAAACAAAAAATTGACCTCTTTTGTTTTATTACAAAAACAATCATATCTCAGCAAATATCAGATAATGTCGCTCAACTAATTTGGAATAAATTTTGTTCTTATTTTGAAAATGATAAACCAAGTTTAAAAAAAATACCAAATATAAATTTTTTAGAAAATATCTTGTTGAATATAGGGATCTCTAAAAGAAAAATTGCTTACATTACAAATTTTTATAATATCTCTAAAAGTAATTTAATTAATGAAGACGTCCTTGAAAAGAAGTCTGAATCGGATTTTAGGGATCAGCTAAAAAAAAATCCCGGGATAGGTAGATGGACTTGCGATATGACTTTAATTTTTTTTTTTCAACGACTCAACATCTATCCAAAAAATGATTTGGTTATTGAAAAAGTAAAAAAAAGATTATGCGAGATTGAAAAGAAAGAAATTAACTTTAATAAAATTTTTTGTCCTTACTTATCAATTTTCTCTCTCCATTTGTGGGAAATGTCTAAAAGGGTTTTGAAGTAAAGTTTTAGGAGATTTTTTTTTCTGAGTTACAACCTTTGGCCAACTTATTTTATTAACCGAGTTACACTCCTCACAAATAAATTTCCATTGATCATACCTATAGTTACAATTCTCACAAAACCACTTAGGTTTAGGTAAGATCCTATTCTCATTATTTGGAACTGAAATTTTAGAACTTTTTTCTGAAAGATTTTTGTAAAGATCTAAAATCCTTTCATCCCAATTATTTAAATTAATTGAATCTAAAAATTTCTGGCTTTCACCCCAAACCTCTGCAAAATATGCAGAATAAGCTAGGGAGAGTTTGGATTCATCACTCATAGATGTGTTTTTTTTTATAGATTTAATAACTAATTTGTATCTTCTCAGTGAATCACCTATATTTTTAATTTTAAATTTCATAAAAATTTCTACTATTTCTAAACACTGAAACTTAATCCAGTTTTTTTGGATCAAACCTGCTGCTTTCTTTACTTCATTTTTATCTAAATGTTTTTTTATAGACTCCGTTAAGACAAAAATCGACTCACTACATAGTTTCTGTGCACTAATTGGATCTTCTCCATTGAGGACTTTTAAAGTAACCATCATCCTTAATAACTCTGGGTTTTTTCTTGAAACTTTATTGTCCAGTGAATCAAGAGCTAACTTCCATTCACCTTTCCCTGCGTGGATAATGGCCAACTCTCCAGAAAACCAATCATCATCTTGATATTCTTCAGTGAAGTCTTGTAAATACTTCAAGGCATTACTCTTATCACTTTCCTTCAATGCAAGCAGTACTTTTGATCTTTTAAGAAGATAATCAGCCTTGGGAATTGACTCTAAAATATGCAAATATTTTTTTGCTTGTACAATATCATTTTTCAATAGAGACGAATTAAAAAGCATAAACGTAGAAAAAAGTTGATTATTAAAATATTTTCTTATTTTCCTAGAATTTTTCTCAAGATTATCAAAATCACCAACAAGAAGGTTTACAGCAATATCGTCTAGAGTTTGATTTCCTAAAATCAAATTTTTATTCTTTTTGGCAATCATATAATTTTTTGGCAAGTTTCTTAGCTTTGAAAATACGTTGAGTCCAAGTACTATGAATAGAATCAGTCCAAAGAAAACTAAAAAAAATCCTAACAAATTAGTTTCTATAAGATATTCAGACCAGAAAATTTTTATTGTGCCTGGATGATCACTTATCCAAACAACGATATATGATAAGATTAAAGCTGTAAAAAAAAACTTAAAAACATTAATCAAAATCTTTACCTAATTTTTTAAATATTAAATTTTCTAGTTCAATGATTTTTATTTTAACATTTTTCAACTCTTCCACTTTTAGTGACCAACCATTCAAAAGAGTCATATCGAGTTCTGATTCTTTAACAATCTCATAGGCAGATGATAAGTCTCCTATGATTAAATATTCTTTAGCTTTTTGTAGAATTTTTCTGTAATCACCATTCCTTTTAATATTTGGCTCAATATCGGTTTTGTTATATTTAATAACCTTAAAAGTTGAGTTAAATAAATCATTTAAATAATTAAAGAAATCTTCTTTTGATCTAATGAAATCCTGATTTTCATTTTTTTCGTTTTTATTACTTGCATAAAAGAAATCATCAAACTTAAATTCGTAATCTTTAATTTGATTATTGATTTGCTCGAGTAGATTCTTTTCTGTAGCAATATCCTTTATCACGATATTATTAAAAAAATTAATAACGTTCTGTGCTTCAAGATTATCTTTAAAATAGTCAGAAATAAAAAAAATCTCTCTACCTAATTCTTCTCTTTTGACAAGATTATCCTTAAAAATTAAATAATTTTTTAACAATTTGTATTGTTTAATTTCTTCATCGATATAGTCCTTATAATTTGTCCTATTCACTTCTGAAGTTTTTTTATTAATTTCATCAAGTCTTAAATTTATTTGATTTACTCTAGCTTCTAAATCCTCAAAAAATAATTCTGAAGATTTTATTTTTCTTGAAATCTCTTCTAAATCTTCATTAAATAGATCTATTCTTTCACTACTCTCTAAATTAAATTGATTATTAGGTTTACCCTGAGATTTTTCAGTTTGTACGTTTAAATTTAATTTAAATAAATTTGGGTCAATTACTTGATTTACAAACATACCTAAACCAAAAAATATAAGTGCAAAAAATAGTGATTTTAGAAAAAACGTAAAGAAATTAGATTTTTTTTTAAATTCAGTTTTTTCTAAATCTATAAATTCTCCTTTTTGAGGATCATTTTTTTCCTTAACAGCCAAGATTTAACTCCTTATTTTTTTTAAAACTAAATCAATCATTGCCTTTTCATTTGGATGATCAGCAACAAAAATATTAAATCCATCAAAAGAAAGTAAAACTTTTTTGACTTTTTCACTTATTACAATAAACAATTTTTTTTTACTGCACTCAACTAGATTTAATTTTTTAATTTCATCAATAAATGAATGAGCAGTTAAACTTGAATATAATGTAATTAAGCTGTTATTTTCTGAGGTCATAAATTTTTTAAATAAGTTTTTTTCTTCATTAATCTTTTCTGTACTATAGCATTGTACGCATGAATAGTGACAATCAAGATTATGAAAAAAATTTTTAAGTTGCCTGTTTTGCGATAAATAAGTTGGGTGAAGTATTCTACTATTAGGCTTTAAGTATTTAACTATTTTTATTTTTAAGTTATCTAGGTTTCCATTTGTATTTACTATATTTTTATAACCCGAATTAACTAAAGCTTCTTTAGTCTCAGGACCTACTGCGAAAGTAATCTTGGTATCAACTGAATCTTTATTTTTAAGATTGAATTTCCTCACTCCGTTTTTACTTGTAAACAAAAAAAAATCATACTCTTCACAATCAATTTCTTTGTGTCTGACTTTTTTTATCTTTAGTAATGGGGCTATACAACTTTCAATAGAAAGATTTTTTAAATAATTGGAAGTAGAAATTGCATCCTCTGTGGGTCTTGTTAAAAGAACTTTCACAACTAAATTAATTTTTTTATTTTTTTCCCTAAATCTAAACTCATTTTCTTATAACTTTTTAACTTAAAAAAAGTATTACCTTTTACTAACCTTTTACCATCTAACGAAGATGCCATATATCTAAAAAATAAATAATCTTTTTTTTCTTTTTTTACAATTTTCGCAATTGCACCTATTGGGGTTTTGCAAGATCCATCCAATGATTTAAGAAATAATCTTTCACAATCTGATTCAATAAAAGTCCTGGTGTGGTTGAGTTCTTTAATTAACTTTTCAATTATTTTATTTTTGCATGTTACAATAGCAATGACACCCTGTCCTGCAGACGGAATAATATTTCTTACATCTATTTTCTTGAAGTTATTCCGGATTTTTAGTCTTTTTAAACCAGCCGTAGCTAATATTATACAATCATATTTACCTTCACCAACTTTTTTAATTCTTGTTCCTAAATTTCCTCGTATATCTTTAACCTGAATTCTTGAATTAAGTTTTTGCAACTGAACTTTTCTTCTAATTGAAGAAGTTCCAACAATTAATTTCTTCTTAGACTTATTTAGTTTTATCTCTTTAAGTGAAAAAACTGCGTCATTAGGATCTTCTCTTTTTAAAACACCGGCTAAGTGCAATCCTTTTGGAAGTTCAGTTGGTAAATCTTTAAGTGAGTGTATTGCAATATCAACCTTTTTATTGAGTTGTGCATCATCTATTTCTTTTGTAAATAAACCCTTGTTACCTATCTCTGAAATCTGTTTATTAAGAAATTTATCGCCAGTTGTTTTAAAGTATTTCTTATCAATAAATTTTAAAGTTGAGTTACCAAATTTTTTTCCAAATGCTTTAAGAAATATTTCCACTTGCTCTTTAGCTAATGGACTTTCACGGGACCCTACAATTATCCTTTTATTTTTTGAAAACATAATTTTAATCTATTTATTTAGTAGCATAGAATATTTTTTATAAATACTCTAATGTATTAATTATGATTGTATTAGGAATAGAAACAAGTTGTGATGAAACATCAGTTGCGATTGTAAAGAAAAAAGCAACCAATAAATTTGGTTATTTATTATCCGAAAATACACTTTCACAAGTAAAAAAACATAATAAGTATGGCGGGGTTGTGCCTGAACTAGCATCTCGGGAGCATGAAAACTCACTTGACCTGATGGTAAGAAGGACTCTTGATGAATCAAACATTTCCTTAAAAGAAATTGATGCTTTTGCTGCTACAACCGGACCTGGACTACTTGGGGGATTATTAATAGGATCTAATTATGCTAAAGCTTTATCATTAGTAAATAAAAAACCTTTTGTATCTGTTAATCATTTGCAAGGCCATATTTTAGTGGCAAGAATGAAAAATACAATTGACTTTCCTTTTTTATGTTTACTAGTTTCAGGTGGTCATACACAGATCTTACTTGTTAAAAATTATAATACCTTTGAGATACTAGGTGAAACGCTTGACGATGCACTTGGTGAAGCTTTTGACAAAACAGCAAAATTATTAGGCTATGGATATCCTGGTGGCCCTGTAATAGAAAAACTGGCTTCTCAAAAAAAAAAATCAGAAGTTCTTAATCTTCCAAGACCTTTAAAGAATTCAAAAAACCTAGATTTTTCTTTCTCAGGACTTAAAACTTCAGTTCGAAAAATTATTGAATCCTCAGATAAAAAAAAAATAGAAAAAGATTTGGCTAATGAATTCCAAGTATGTGTAACAGAAATACTTATTTCAAAATTAGAAAAAGCAATCATTTCCACTAAAAAAAAATTAGATCTAAATTCTTTAGTTTTAGCTGGTGGCGTAGCATCTAATAAGTTTATCAGAAATGAATTTGAATCTATGTGTAAAAAGAATTTTATCAATTTAATAGTTCCAGAAAAAAATTTATGTGTTGATAATGCGACAATGATAGCTTGGGCTGCAATTGAAAGATTAAGGCACTCAAAATCTTCAGATCAGCTTGAAGAAAAGCCAAGACCTAGATGGAGTTTAGAAACGTTATGACAAATGTTGGAATAGTAGGTTCTGGAAAGTGGGCTTTAGCAATATCAAAGATATTAAAAGGAGTTAATACAACTATTAAAACTAGAAATATTAATAAAACCAAAAAAATATTTACAGAAACAAAAAAAATAAAGCTGACTGAGTCTTTTGATTTATTAAGAAATCAAGATATAATTTTTTTTGTAACTCCATCACAAACCTTTAGAAGTATTTTAAAGAAACTTCCTATTGGCTTAGATTCAAAATTAATAATTTGCAGTAAAGGTGTAGAAAAAAAATCTAATATGCTTATGAGTGAAGTATTAGAAGAATTTTTTCCAAAATCAAACTTTGGAATACTATCAGGACCAAACTTTTCATATGAAGTAATCAAGGGACTTCCAACTGCAACTGTGATTTCTTCAAGAAGCTCTAATCTATTAAATTGTGTTTCAAAGATAATAGCACAAGACCGTTTTAGAACTTATTTTAATAATGATGTTATTGGAACCCAAGTTGGTGGAGCTATGAAAAATGTAATAGCAATTGCCTCTGGTTTTATTCTAGGTAATGGGTTAGGAAATAATGCTAATGCTTCAATTATCACAAGAGGATTGTCGGAAATGATTCAACTTGGTTTAAAGATGGGTGCAAAAAAAAATACTTTTTATGGTCTTTCTGGGATAGGTGATTTAACCCTTACCTGTTCCTCACTTAAATCAAGAAATACGAGACTTGGGTACCTCTTAGCAAAAAAAAAAAAAAAAACTAATGCTGTTGTTGAAGGAATGGAATCTTGTGATAGTATCTGCAGTCTTGGTAAAAAATTTGATGTCGAATTACCAATTTGTAATGCAGTTAAAAAAATCTTAGGTGGAAGAAGCCTTAATGAAATTACTAAAATACTATTATCAAGACCACTTCAATTTGAGAGATGAAAACATTTATAATTATTTGTGAAGATAAAAAAAATTCACTTAAAAAAAGACTTGAGAATAGAGAGCATCACCTCACTCATCTAAAGAGTCTTAAAAAAGACTTAATTTTAGCAGGCCCAACTCTTGACACAGATGGTAATCCCAATGGAAGCATCTTAATCATTAATTTCACAGATAAAATAGAATTAAAAAAATTTTTAGAAAAGGATCCTTATGTTAAGGAAAATTTATTTAAAAGCGTTTTAATTAAAAATTTTAAAAGGGTGTTTTAATTTTTTAATGAATTCTTTATTAAAGCTGATATATTGCATCTGAGGAAAAATATGAGTTTTATAGAGAATAAAATTTCAGACCCGTCACTTGATTTAAAAGAATACTTAAGGGAATATAAAAGATCCATAGAGGATCCAGAAGATTTCTGGAATGAAAAAGCATCTTCAATTAATTGGATAAAAAAATATTCAAAAATAAAAGAATCTTCTTTTAATGACGATGTTTCAATAAAGTGGTTTTCTGACGGTTCATTAAATGTTTCGGAAAATTGCATTGACAGACATCTTAAAGACAGAGGTGATAAAGTTGCAATTATTTGGCAAGGTGACGAGCCTGGAGAACACAAAAAAATCACATATAAAGAACTTCATAGAGAAGTTTGTAAACTTGCAAATGGTTTAAAATCTCTTGGTGTAAAAAAAGGTGATCGTGTTACAATTTATTTACCAATGATTCCAGAAGCTGCTTACGCTATGTTAGCCTGTAGCAGAATTGGAGCCATACACTCTGTTGTCTTTGGTGGATTTGCACCTGAATCTCTTAAAGATAGAGTAATGGATTGTAGCTCAAATACCATCATTACAGCAAACGAAGGTATTAGAGGGGGGAAGAAAATTCCCTTACTTTCAAATGTAAGAAAAGCTATTCAAGGGTTAGAAATTGTAAAAAATGTAATTGTTGTAAATAGAACAAATAAAGAGACTGCATTCTCTGACAAAGAAATTTCTTATACAAGTCTTGTATCTGAACAAGCTGAGGTATGCTCTATAGTAGAACAAAATTCAGAGGATCCACTTTTTATACTTTACACCTCAGGATCTACTGGAAAACCAAAAGGGGTCCTGCACACTACAGCAGGTTACTTGCTACACGCATCCATAAGTCACCGAACAGTCTTCTCAATAAAAGAAAATGATATATATTGGTGTACAGCAGATGTTGGATGGGTCACTGGACACTCTTACATTGTCTATGGACCTTTGTGTAATGGTTCCACAACTTTAATGTTCGAAGGAGTACCTACATATCCTGATGCATCAAGGTTTTGGGAAATAGTAGATAAATTTAATGTAACAATATTTTACACTGCTCCAACTGCAATCAGAGCACTAATGGGTCTAGGAGATTCATATGTAAATAAAGCAAGTCTATCTTCTTTGAGAATATTAGGAACTGTTGGTGAACCAATCAACCCAGAGGCCTGGAACTGGTATTATGAAATAATTGGTAAGAAAAAATGTCCTGTTGTAGATACATGGTGGCAAACAGAAACTGGAGGAATACTAATTTCTCCAATTGCTGGAACAACACCACTTAAACCTGGTTCTGCAACTCTACCTTTCTTTGGTGTTAACCCAATTATTGTCGATAATGAAGGAAATGAACTGAGCGGTGAATGTGAAGGAAATTTATGTATAACAACATCCTGGCCTGGAATGATGAGGACAGTTTATAGGAATCACAAAAGATTTGTTGAAACATATTTTTCGTCTTTTAAAGGAAAATATTTTACTGGCGACGGGTGCAAGAGGGATAAAGACGGATATTATTGGATAACTGGAAGAGTTGATGATGTTATAAATGTCTCTGGTCATAGGTTAGGTACTGCAGAAGTAGAAAGTGCTCTTGTTCTTCACAAAAAAGTATCTGAAGCCGGGGTTGTTGGATATCCCCACGATATAAAAGGTCAGGGTATTTATGCATATGTAACCCTGATGACTGGTGAAAAATATACAGATGAACTTAAGAATGATCTTAAAAATTGGGTGAGATCTGTTATTGGACCAATTGCAACTCCAGATATCATTCATTGGGCTCCTGAGCTTCCAAAGACAAGATCAGGTAAAATAATGAGAAGAATTCTAAGAAAAGTTGCCTGTAATGAAGAGGATTCAATTGGTGATACCTCTACATTGAATGAGCCTGGTGTTGTTGATATATTAATAAAAAATAGAGGCTAGACTAAAAGTCGTGACAAATACCCTTTTTCTCCCAATCTCCATATCTTGTTGGATCTGGTCCGTCAACACCACCAATTTCACGAGGCTTTTTTGTAGGCTTTAATTTTGACTTGTTTGACTTTGACTTCTTAACCATAATATTCTCGTAATATAAATATAATTAGAAAGCCATAAATCATTGCTTGATTCAAGAGAAATTTCCGCAAAAGTTCTGTTCAATGTTTTCTCAGGTAAAAGTATTGATGATGCAATTTCATCTAACACCCATTATTCTAAGTTAACACAGAGAGATAAATCTTTAGTCAGTTTAATTGTTTTAAATTCACTAAGAAGAAATGGTCAAATTGAAGCAATTATGTCAAACTTTATAAAAAGGCCAATTAAAGATAGCAAATTTATAAAATATCTTTTAAAAGTCTCTATTGTTCAACTCCTTTACTTGGATTTTCCTGAATATTCAACTGTACATACAGCTGTTGAAATCTCAAAAAAATATAAGTCTGAAAAATTTATGAATGCAATTTTAAGGAATATCTGTAGACAAAAAAAAGATCTTTTAAAGAAAACTCCACAAACATTGAACATCCCTTTATGGATTAAAAAAAACATCAAGGGTTTTCTAGGAGAAACGGAATTCTTAAATATAGCCACTCAAATTTCTAGAGAACCTTTTTTAGACATAAACATAAAAAAAGACTCTTTTAAGGAAAGAAGGTGGGGAAGTGTTTTCAAGGGAAAAAATATTTTTGAAAACGTAGTAAGAGTCAAAAACCATTCAAATATAACAAAATTACCTTTTTATAAAGATGGTGTATGGTGGGTTCAAGGTTTGTCAGCCACTTTGCCTGTTTTTTTAATTAACAAAATTTTTGCAAATAAAAATAAAGATAACATCAGTATACTCGATGTTGGTTCTGCTCCAGGGGGAAAGGCTTTCCAACTTTTAGATTTAGGTTTTAAGGTTAAGTCTATTGAAATTTCAAAAAGAAGAATTGAGATTCTTAAATCAAATTTTGAAAGATTAAAATTTAAATCTGAAATAATTAACTGTGACTTCCTAAATTTTGATGAAAGAGAAAAATTTGATTGTATTTTAATTGATGCACCTTGCTCTGGCTCTGGGCTAATGCAAAAAAAACCAGAAATTTTAGTCACCGAAAAGAAAATTGATCCTCTCCTAAGAAAGCAAAAAAATATGCTAAAGAAAGCATCAAAACTTGTCAAAGCGGGGGGGTGTATAATCTATGCAGTGTGTTCTCTACTCAGAAATGAAGGTGAAGGACAAATATTGAAATTTATCAATAATGAAAATAACTTTTATCTAAAATCAATATTTTCAGATTTAAATAATCTTGGAGTAACTCTTAAATCAAAGACTTTTATTACAACACCTGCACATCTTTCTGAAAAAGGAGGAATGGACGGTTTCTTTATAGCTTGTATTTTTAAAAATGATAAATTATGAAAACTTAACTGTAACAAACAAGAAATTTAATGTTTTACAATAACCCGATTTATAACTTTTTATTAGAAAGGAAGTCTTCTACAGAAATTTCCTTTATTCCAGAGAGTTTATGGGTAGGTGATCCAGATAATGGAAAAAAAATAGTTGATGGATTTATGAATTTCAATGGTGAATCAATAGTATTTGATAAACAAACCTGGAAAAAGAACAAAGGTAGTAGAAGTTGGAATGAAGAACTTTTCTGCTTTGATTGGATTAAAGATGTCAAAGCACTAGGGACTAATAAAGCAAGGATTTTCCTTAGGGATAACATTAGAGAATGGCTTAGATTAAAAAATCGATGGGATCCATTTAGTTGGGAAACTAAAATTTTATCAAAAAGGTTATGCTTTTTAATGAGCAATATGTCTTTCTTTTATGAAACAGCAGATGAGAGTTTTCAAAAAAAGTTCGCAAAATCTTTGAATAAACAAGCAATCCATCTAATAAATGTTTTTAAAAAGAAAAAACTTGGATCTGAAAAAATCTTTACAGCTAAGGCTATTATAATTTCAGCTCTAAGTTTTAGGAACCTGTCCTCCAAGCTTAAAATTGGTATAAAATTACTTATCGATACTCTCAATAGTGATATCATGGAGGATGGAATGCATTATTTGAGATCCCCGAGTGAGCAATTTATTTTTTTACAGTCATTGATAGATATAAAAAATTACCTTGGGTCGTCAAAAATTGTAATACCAAAGGACTTAAATGAAAACATATATAGAATTGCTTCAACCCTAAAGTTTTTTAAGATTGCTAATGGTGAATTAGCGATTTTTAATAAATTCCAATATGTTGAAAGTTATCAAGTTAATGAGGTATTAAAAAGGTCAAACTCAAAATTAAAAATCCCAAACACTCTAAGTTCATCGGGTTTTCAAAGAATAAATGAGAATCGCTTAACGCTTATAATGGATTGTGGAACTCCTAGTATAGAAAAAACTCATGCAAGCTCATTGTCTTTTGAACTTTCTCATGGAAATGAAAAGATTGTAGTGAATTGTGGATCTCCCTTTGTTAGTAATAAAGAACTTAATGAGGCTATGCGTTCTACTGCAGCCCACAGTACTGTAAGTATAGACAACATTAATTCATCAGATATTTTCTTTGAAAAAAATACAACAACTAGGCTGGCAAAGGTTTGGTCAGAAAAACTTGAAAGAGATAATAATTTTTGGATAAATTCTGCCCACACAGGATACAAGGATTTGTTTGGTCTAATACATAACAGAAAAGTCCATATTGACAGCAAAAATTTAATTATCAGAGGTCAAGATTATTTTTCCAGACCAACGAAGTCCTACAACCTCACGCCAAAAAAACTTTTTTTAAGATTTCATATTCATCCTGATGTAAAATTAAGTGCAACCGCAAGCAAAAAAAAAGTAGTGCTAAAACTAAAAAATAATCTGGGCTGGGAATTTATCTGCTCTGAGCCAAAAATTGAAATTAATGAGGGAATATACTTTGGCGAAAAAAAATTAAAGAAAAATAATCATCACATTCTTATTTCTGAAAAAATAGTTCCAGACAAAAAAATTAAATGGTTATTCAGAATGATTAAATAACCTTAAAGTGACCAGTAATTCTGATCATAATCATCTCTAAACTTTGCTTTCAGATCAAAAAAAACACCATTGTCTTTTAAAAGCGGATAGATTTTTTTTTTAAAATCTTTTAAAAGTTTTGAATGTGGAACAGCTAGCACAATTGCGTCAAAAATATTCTTTGAATTTGTTTTGATTTCATAATTTCTTATCCCTTTCATATTTTTTATGAATGGGTCGTAAAAATAGACATTATGTTTTTTATCCTCAAGATATCTAATTAATTCTATACTTTTGGAATTCCTAAGGTCTGGAACATCTTCTTTAAAGGTAACTCCTAAAAATAAAATTTTAGAATTCGTTGAAATTTTTTTACAAATTTGTTTACCAACAAATTTAATCATACTGTCATTTGTATCTCTTCCAGATAAAATAACCTGAGGTTTAATCTTTAGTTTTCTTGCCTTTTCTGCTAAATAATAAGGGTCGACTCCTATACAATGACCTCCAACAAGACCTGGTTCAAAATTTAAAAAATTCCACTTAGTTAATGATGCTTTTAATACGTCGTATGTACTTATTTCAAGCTTACTACAAATTCTTGCCACCTCATTAATGAAAGCAATATTAATATCTCGTTGAGCATTTTCTATTACTTTTGACGCCTCAGCTACTTTAATATTCTTGGCTAAAAAAACTTTACCTTTTGTTAATTTTGAATAAATTTTTAGAAGAACCTCTTCAACTTCTTTGTTTTGACCTGAAACAACTTTATTTATTTTTTCTATTGTATGAACTTTATCTCCAGGATTTACTCTCTCTGGTGAATAGCCAAGAAAAAAATCTCTACCACATTTTAATTTATTAGAATTTTTTTCCAATTCAGGACCACAAATATCTTCAGTTGCCCCAGGAAATACTGTGCTTTCGAACACCACAATGTCATTTTTTTTTAATAATCCTCCAATAATTTTACATACTTTTAAGAGTGAGGAGAAATCCGGTCTCTTTTTCTTATCAATTGGTGTTGGAACCGTTGCAATGAAAATATTACAGTCATTGAGTTCTTTTTTATTTGAAGTAATGAAAATTTTCTTCTTTTTTTGCTGAGTTAAAAGTTTTTTTTCATCAACTTCTAGTGTTGAATCAATACCTTTTCTAAGTTGATTAATTCTGATATTATCTACATCGAAACCTTTAATATTATAAGAAAAGGATAACCCTAAAGCTAATGGTAATCCAACATAACCAAGCCCTAGAACAGCAATTTTTTTGTCGTTCATATATTTAATCTTCTGTTAGGAAAATGATAGTCTTTATTACACCTTTAATATTATATCTACTTTGCATAGTTGCATTAAAAAAACTTATACCATTTCTCACTAGAATGTCACTAGTTGATTATCCAACAAAAAGAAGCAATCATTTTTCATTGGTTCCAAAAGGAGCAGGAATACTAATAGTACCTTTATTAATTTTTTCTATCTCCATTATTTTTTTTTTTAAAAACATTCTAACTACACAATGGATAATCTTTGTGTTGTCATTAACAATTTTATATTCTGTTTCTCTTATTGACGATATAAAAAATCTCTCAGCGTCTTCACGACTTTTTGTCCACTTTATATCAGTAGCAATTTCTATATTTGCACTTAAAAACGAAATAATGTTTTTTATGGAAAATAATGTCTTATCTTGGATAAATCATGACCCTTTAGTAATTTTTTATATAATATGTGGAGTTCTGACGGTACTGTGG
>NTKR01000011.1 GCA_002457065.1 alpha proteobacterium MED-G10
AATTTCTTAATTGTGATGAACTACTTGATCAATCTAAAAACATTTCTGATTTTAAAGAACATTTAACAGGTTTAGAAAAAAGTAATTTTCTAAGTAAGGTTTTAAAAGTATTAGATAGGAAAACCCCAGCTGACAATGATGAAATCTTTAATTTAATCGAGAAAGAAATCGAAAAGTCTCAAAAACTCATGCCCACCTTGGAAATAATTGCTCAGGTCAGCCCTCTAATCGGTTTATTGGGAACAGTGATTGGAATGATTGACTCATTCAACGAGTTAGAATTAGGAGGTAGTCTGGTGGATCCATCCATTTTAGCAGGAGGTATTTGGACAGCTTTATTAACAACAGCAATGGGTCTAATAGTGGCAATTCCTGCTTTGATTAGTCATTACTTTTTTGACAGGAAAATTATGCAAAAATACAAGCGAACAGAAACAATAATTTTTAGAATTAAAAGTATAGCTTAGTTTTCATTTACAGTGCAAAATCAAAATAAAAAATTAAAAATTAATATTATTCCCTTGATAGATATTATTTTCTTAATGCTCGTTTTTTTTATGTTAGCAACAAATTTCAATGAGAAAAGAGAGTTAGATTTTTCAATAGAAAAAAAAATAGGAGAAAGTTCTGAACTTGAAAAAACGATAATTATAAACATTAAGAATAATAAATTTCTCTATAATAACAAGATTTTAGAAAAAGAGAATTTAGAGCAACATTTATTAAAGATTTGGAAGAGTTCAAATTCCAAGAATTTTGTAATCTTAAATGACAAATCTTCTGAAATAGAAAATTTGATTAAAATCTTAGATATTTTGAAAGTCAATAAAATAAAAAATGTAACATTTTCTGATGATCCGAAAAAAGAGAAATATTAAAAAAATAAACTTTGGTGATTCTGTTAATTTAATCCCAATGATAAATATTATCTTTTTATTATTAATTTTTTTTTTATTGACAGGAGTTATTCAGAAAAAAAATGAATCAAACATTTCTTTGCCTGAATCTTTTTTTGGAAAAAAGAAAGTTAATGAAAAAAAAGAACTAACTATAAGTTCAGACGGGAAAATTTTATTTAAAAATTCTCCTTCTAACTTAGATTCCATAAAGTCAATGAAAATTATTTCTGATGAAATATTAGTTATAAATATTGATGAAAAAGCAAAAATTAGAAGATTTAATGAAATAGTTAATATCTTTAAATCTAAGGGACTAAAAAAAATATACATAAATGTGAAGCACAAAAATGATTAGACTAAATCAACTCTTTATTGCCTCTGGCCTTTCATTAATGATTCACAGCTTTTTTATATATCAATTTGAGGAATCAAAAAAAGTTGAAGAAATTTATGTTGTTGACCTCAGTTCACATAAAGAATTCAAACCAAAAGAGATTCCGAAGAAAAAAACAAAAAAAGTTAATAATCAACTCAACAAAAAAACCTTAAAGAAAGAGGAAATAAAAAAAGAAAAAGATGTTATTCCAATAAAAAAGAAAGAAATAAAAAAAGAAATAAAAGAAATTGAAACCAAAAACCAAATCAACCCTGAGAAACCAAAGATAATTGAAAAAAAAAAAGTAAAAAAAATAGAAAAAGTTGAAAGCAATGAAAGAAATAAATTTAGTTTAGGTCAAAAAAAATCTACTGCTAACAACAACGCAAAAAAACTTTTAATTGATCAAAAAATCAAATCGTTTCTAATTCAAATTTCTGAAGAAATTAATAAGATTGCTATGAGGTCATACCCCATACAATCTATTAAAAGAAGAGAACAAGGAACCATCATCGCTGTGATTGTTTTAAATGCTAATGGAAATCTATTAGACATTAGTTTTGAAAACAGAAGACCTAGGCGATTACACGAGAAAACAAAGGAAATAATTAAAAATTATAAATTTCCTAAACCACCGTCCTTAATTTTCGAGACCAAAGAAACTCTGAAGATAAAAATTCCCGTTAATTTTATCTTGAGATAATGAGGCCTGTTGTAAATATACAACAAATTTATGCTTTTTATATTGATATGCCATTTATTTCTTCAATAATCGATATTTTTTAATATGATGAATGGATATTATTTAAAACTATTATAAGGAAGGAAATAATATGAATATTAAAAAGAAAATTGCTTTAGCTGCTATACCTGCTGTTATGGCTCTTTCCGCAACTGATGTAAGCTCAAAAGTCTTACTTATGAGTGACAGCGGTTGGGAAGTGTCTTTTGACGGTGCTGCTAACGCATTCTACAACCATACTTCTACTGGAAATATGGATACGCTAGGCTACTACAACGAGTATACAACTGGTGGTGAAACTGCTGCCTCAGGTATACTAGGTGGTGGTGAATCTGGTAATGTAAACCGTGGTGGTGTAATTGGTCAGGGTGAAGGTGGATCTGATATTTCATCAATCTCTGTCGGTTTATTACCTAACGTTTGGGGTTTCACTGTAAAAGCTCCTACTAAAAGTGGTTTAGACGTTTCAGGTCGTTTAGGTTTATACACACACATGAACGCGACTGGTAATTCTGCTGATGCTAACGTAATAAACATTCGTGAAACTTCACTTACTGTTGCAGGGTCTTTCGGTTCTGTTTTAATGGGTAGAAGTTTAGGCATTCACCAGTCTAACGCCATCTTAAATGATATGACACTTTTTGGTGTTGGTGTTGCTGCAGGTAACATCGCCGGTACTACTCTAGGTAGAATTGGTGTAGGTTACGTATACGCTGACTGGTATCCACAAATTACTTGGACAACTCCAGGTCTTGGACCAATTGGAGCTAAAATTGGTATTTTACAAGCAACTCCGCTTCAGTCTAATACTGGTGCCGATGCAACAAATACAAAATATCCAAGAGTCGAAGCTCAATTAGACTATACATTTGAAGTTGGTGGTCTTGGCGGTTACGTTTGGGTTGATGGTCAATACCAGAACGTAGATCGAGATACAGCTGAATCTAATCTTTACCAAATCAGAAATACTGGTATTTCTAACTTAAGTGGTGTTGCAGCCGTTTCAGTTGATGATGATCAGTCTGATGGAATTGAAGTGGGTGGAGTTGGTTTCGGTACGAGATTAACATTCCAAGGCTTCAAACTAGTTGCTTCTGGTTTCTTTAACCATGGATTAGGTATGCAGTTCCAAGGTAACTCAAATGGTGCCTATTCTGGATCTCTTGATGAAAGAGGTAAAGCTAGACACTTCTATGGTGGGTATATCCAAGGTACATATGACTTCGGTCAAGGTACAAACATTGGTTATTCTTACGGTTCTAACCACTTAGTTCAAACCGGTCAGGATGCTGGTGAAATCAACCAACGTTACACACTTGGTGGCGGTGGCACTGCAAGAACAGATGCTATCCAAAACTATGTTGAGTCACATATGGGTATGATTTGGCACAATGTTACTGATGACTTCAGAGTAATTGCCGAAGGTGTTTATTCAGAAGCGCACTGGCATGGTGCTGGTTCACAAGAAAGCTCACAGGTATCTGTTGGTGCATTCTTTTTCTGGTAGAATTTTTACCTGAAATATATTATACACTTAGGGGAGGTTTTAACCTTCCCTTTTTGTTATGAAACGTAAATTAAAGATTCTATTTTTCTCTTTCTTTTTAACTGGTTGTTCCTTCTCCGACCTGACAGGTTCTTTTACAAATATACTACAAAGTGACGAAATATTATTTCTCAGTGCATATGAGAACGTAAAAATTGTTGAACAAGATTCACAATTAACTGGAAAAAATTCTCATCCTGTTAATATCTCTCAAGAGAGAGTTGAGGGGGCATTAAAATTACTCTTGTTTAGGGTTGGTAGCATTACTAAGTCCCTGTTCCCTGGAAAAAAATTAGATTCCATTTCTTACAATATCTCCAAAGGTCTTGCAAAAGCGAATAAAAATCAAGATATCGTTTTTACTATGGAAGATTGGTATTCAAATCTCCCTGGAACAAAGTTTAAAGATAACAGAGTTGTTTCAGCAAGAGTGTTTTATAATAAAGATGGGCTTAATGTAATTTTTGGCTCAGTTTTGAGAAAAGGGTTCCAAAGCACAACAGATCCAATGCTAGTTAGTAGAAACCCAGATTTAAAAACTAATCCATACGTTCCGGGTTCAAGATTATTTTCCGTTAAAAACCCTTTTACACTATCAGTACCTCCAAACTCAGGAATTATGAGACCAAGAGTAGCCAAAGGAAGAGTGGATTGGATAATACTTACACGTAAATCTTTGGTGGCTAGATCCAATCTCTCTGAAAGTGATAGAAAATCCGCAAGGTCATCTAACATAGAAGTCCAAGGGTTAAAAAGTGAAGTTCAACAGTTAAGACAAGAGCTTCAGAGTTTAAAGGGTGGTCCAAGCCAACAATATAGATACAGTGCGCAACCTTATCCGTACCCACAACCCTATCAATATCAAAGACCCTATCCGTACCGACAACCTTATCCATACCAACAACCGTATGCCTACCCTAACCCCAATAGTTATCAAAATCAACAATATAGACAACCCAATCAACCCCCGACTAATAACCAGTTAAGTTTAAAATCACTTGAAAGTATGAGATCAAGAGGTTTAATCAGCGAAGAATCTTATCTAAGAAAACTTAAAGAGCTTGGTTATTAATTAAATTCAACCTCGAAGTTCCATATTATGGTATGGTTGGCAGATGCATCAGTAAGTCCATGCAAATAACCAATTGCCCACTCATAATCTATGTCATAAAGTTTAAATCCTGACTCTAATTGAAAACCATACTGATGCTCTTGTTCTCCAAAGACTCTAAATTTTGAAATTTCTCCAAAATCACTAAACCCAATCAATCCAAAATCAATAAGTTCAAAAAATAACTCTTTGATGTAAAAGTAATTACTTAAATCGAAAGTTGTTGACCCCCCGGCTCTACTTCCAACTTGTTTTTCAAATATAAAATTTGTAATTAAACCTAATTCATCATTATACAATTCATTTAAGTATTTGTATTCTATTTCGTCACCTTCAGAGTTTTCTGTTACAAAGTTATACGAAAAATAAAGTGCGGCAGCAAAATTTTCAAAATCAAAAATTTGCACTTGATTCTGAAATTCAGTTTTTTCCCAATCCAGCGGAGTATCTTCCTTGTCAGAAATATGAAATTCCAATTCACTTTGCCAGAAACTTGTCCAAGAATATTCAGTCTCAAGAACGTGATGATGATTTTTATTTTCTTCGTTCCTATCATCGACATCAAAATGACCTCTCCATTCAAAAGATTGTCTTCCCTCTTCAACTTTTGGACTGTATATTTTATGATGAGCTTGTAAATAAGAAAATTTAAAGAATAAAATTAAAAAAAAAAGTTTCATTTAACTATTCAAAAGATCTTCTCTAAGGATTGTCATATGAAACTGATATGAAATCTCACCCTCATCTTCCTCTATGTAGACCAAACCTATGAATTCATTATCATGAAAAATTTCACAAGAATCGTCTATTGATTTTCTTTTTTTAGCAACAAACTTTTCAGAACCAAATTTACTATTTAAATACTCTTGTATTTGTTTTATCTCGAAATCGTTCATTTGTTGTAAGGTCTTTTTAAAATGTTATGATAAACAATAATTCTAATGAGGCAAGAACATAAATTAACTTCAAAAAGAATGATAGAGTTTCTGAGCATTCTCGGCATTATTCCGTTTTATTTTGAACTCTTTGATCATCTCTTACATTTAAATACTCAATTCGAATACGAAACAAGATTTAGGAATTTTAGTTTTATATACGGAAGTTTAATTATTTCATTTTTATCTGGAATGCATTGGCAAAAATTAATCAATGCTGAGAATATAAAGCTATTATACTTGCCAATGATTCCAGTAATCTTAGTTTGGTTATCATTTCTTTTTACCCCAGAATTTTTTTTCAAAATAATAATTATTATCGGACTTATTTGGTGTTTGTTAGTGGACCTGCTAATTCTTAGAGAATTAAATCAAGATTGGTTTTTAAAATTGAGGTCCATAGTAACCTTCTTGGCCATACCTCCTCTTTTTGTAATATTTTTTGTTAAATAAAATCAATATGATAGAGAGTTTTTTGATTTTTTTTCTTGAATTCAATATTTTTTAAGTCATCCTATACCATAAGGATATGGGGAGGTTTTTGGATGAGTGTTTTTGTCATCCGTAGATCTACTTGTATGTTATAATTAACTAGTCGGCCTAATTTGAATAGTTACGAGTTTGTCCGACAATTTTAATAACTACGAAAGGATAATATTATGGATTATCAGCTTAAAGCGGATGATTTCGTGGGTGTAACTTTTTGGATAATTTCTGTATCAATGGTTGCATCAACAGCATTCTTCTTTTTTGAATCTAACAGTGTTGCTAGACACTGGCAAACATCTGTGAGAGTGGCTGGACTAGTTACACTTATCGCAGCTGTTCACTACTACTATATGAGAGATGTTTGGGTTGCCACTGGTGAATCTCCAACTGTTTACCGATACATCGATTGGCTCCTAACCGTTCCACTTCAGATGATAGAATTCTATCTAATTCTTGCAGCAGTTGGCGCAGCAACCGCTGGAATTTTCTGGAGACTTCTAATTGGTACACTTATAATGCTTATTGGTGGCTTTATGGGTGAAGCTGGTTACATAAATGCAACTGTTGGCTTCATAATCGGCATGGCAGGATGGATTTATATTTTGTACGAAGTCTTTGCCGGTGAAGCTGCACAAGCTAGTGCATCAAGTAACTCGGAAGGAATGAAATCAGCATTCAATGCATTAAAATGGATTGTATCAATCGGTTGGTCAATTTACCCAATCGGTTATTTCCTAGGTTATCTTTCAGGTGCGGGTGCAGATGCATCTACACTTAACTGGGTATATAACTTAGCTGATTACATTAATAAAATTGCATTTGGTGTAATTATATGGGCTGCTGCTAAAGCTGACTCAGACTCAGCCAAAGCTTAAATTTTATGTAAATCTTAAGGTAAGGGAAACATCCTAAAATATGTTTCCCTTATTTTTTATGATAAAAAACCTAAGTTATAAAAATTATCTAAAAAATCTTAATTTTGTCCGATCATCTGATAATTGGACGGACCTAAATAATTTTTCAAATAGTATAAAATCATCACTACCTGATAAGTTAGATTATGTAAGTAGATTAAACATAGTCGATTTAAAAATGAGAGAGATTTTATGCGATGACTCGTGGATGGGACATTGTGCAAAGTATCAATTACAATCAGGGGGGAAAAGATTTAGAGCATTACTAGCTTTGATGTCTGCAGACCTTTTCGATTTAGACATTAATTCATCCATAAACGTTGCAGTTTGCTGTGAATTTATTCATAATGCATCCCTAATACACGATGACCTTCAAGATAGAGACCTTCTTAGAAGAGGTCTTCCCACAATTTGGAATAGATTTGGTGATCACACAGCCATAAATTTAGGTGATTACTTTATTTCAGGTTCATTTGAAATATTAACTAATATAAATGTAAATCCCAACTACAAGTGTACTGCAATATCTGAACTTAGCCAGATAATAAAGCAAACTTTAAAAGGACAATCACTAGAAATTTTAGGAAGATCTGATTTTGATTTACAAATGGAAGATTATGAATCGACTGCTAAGGCAAAAACTGGAGGATTGATTTGCTTGCCAATCAAACTCATTATGATACTAAAAGGAAAAAAAATTGATGATGATATGTTTCAACCTTTGTATGAAGCTGGACTTGCTTATCAGATTCAAGATGATCTTTCAGATTTTCTGGGAATTAAAGACAGAGGTTTACCTGGACGAGACTTAAAAGAAGGAAAAATGAATGTACTAATAATGCATTTCTTAAAATATGCTACAAACGGAGAAAAATTTTTATTGCAAGAATTTCTAAAAAAGAAAACTGAATCAATTTCTGAAGAAGATATTCTTAATTGGATAAAAACAATAGAAAGCAAAGGTATAATTGAAAAATCAATTCAGCACTTAATTGATGTATCAAAAAAATCAATTGACTTGTCTAGCGAAATGGACATAAGATTGACAGAAATTGTGAAGTTTGTTAATAAAAATATACTAAATAGAATTTCAAAAAAAATTAAAAATTAAAATGAAAAAAGCCATTGTAGTTGGTTCAGGTTTTGGTGGTATCGCATCAGCATTAAGACTAAGAGCAAATGGTTACGACGTAGAGATTTATGAGAAACTTGACCAAATCGGAGGCAGGGCAAGAGTATTTAAAAAGTCTGGATATACATTTGATGCGGGGCCAACTGTAATTACTGCACCATTTTTATTTGATGAACTTTTTGAATTGTTCAGTAAAAAAAGAGAAAAATATATAAAGTTTGTAAAGTTAGAGCCTTGGTATAGATTTTATTTTTCTGAGAATAATAAACATTTTGATTACTCAGAGAGTCTAAAGAAAACTGAAAAAGAAATAGCTAAATTTAACAAAGAAGATATTGAAGGTTATTATAAATTAGTAGCTTTCTCTGAAAAAATATTCAATGTTGGTTTTTTAAAACTATCAACTGCACCATTTCACAATTTCTTCTTTATGCTTAAACAATTACCCTCTTTATTTAAACTTAAAAGTTATCACACCGTATTTGGATTAGTTGGAAAATTTATTAAAAATAAACAATTACGACAAGCGCTAAGCATACAGCCACTGCTATTAGGAGGAAATCCAACTTCAACTACATCTATATACAACTTAATACACTTTTTAGAGCGAAAATGGGGAGTTCATTATGCAGTTGGGGGCACAGGTGGCCTGATAAAGGCCTTAAAAAAGCTTATGATTGAGGAGAATATTAAAATTAGCATAAAATCTGAAGTAACAAAATTAATTACTGATAGAAATAAAGTCTTGGGTATTGAAGTAAATAATAAGAAAAAAATATTTGCTGATAAAGTTGTCATAAATGCAGACCCTGC
Source organism: alpha proteobacterium MED-G10 (assembly GCA_002457065.1). Taxonomy (GTDB): domain Bacteria; phylum Pseudomonadota; class Alphaproteobacteria; order Methylaequorales; family Methylaequoraceae; genus MED-G10. The sequence goes on from NTKR01000011.1 coordinate 8,958, forward strand.
TTTTACTTATAAAAATCTGTTGAAAACGCCATACAATAAAAAATGGAATCAGAATAGATTAAGTAAACTTGATTATTCAATGGGTCTTTTTGTTTTGTATTTTGGCACCAAGAAAAAATATAAAAACATAGCTCATCATACAATCTGGATGGGAAAAAGGTATGAAGGATTATTAGATGATATTTTTAATAAACAGATTCTTGCTGAAGATTTTAGTTTATATCTTCATAGACCAACTGCAACTGATAAAACAATGGCTCCAAAAAATTGTGATTGCTTCTACGTTTTGTCACCTGTACCAAATCTATTAGCCAAAATTAATTGGAAAGTTGAAGCAGAAACATATAAAAATAAAATAATCAAAGCTCTGGAAAATACCATCCTACCCAACCTTCAAAAAAATATTGATGTCTGTTTTTATATGACACCTGATGACTTTAAAAATGATTATTTATCATTAAATGGAACTGGTTTTTCAATAAGCCCTATATTTACACAATCTGCATGGTTTAGATTCCATAATAAATCTGAAGACTTCAAGAATCTTTACTTTGTTGGAGCAGGCAGTCATCCAGGTGCTGGAGTTCCGGGGGTATTAAGCTCTGCAAAGGTTCTTGAGAATATAATTGCAAATGAATAATGCTAAAAAACTTACTCTTAAGTTCAGGGCTAAAACATTTTACTTTGCTTCAGTATTTCTCCCAAATAAAATAAGAAAAGATATTGAAAATTTATATATCTTCTGCAGATATGTAGATGATATTGGTGATGGTGGGAATTTTACAAAAAAAAATGCTATTAAAAAGCTTAGTCAAATAAAATCACAGATATTAATAAAAAAATCAGATAACCTAATTATTTCTGAATTTATTTCTTTGCAAATCAAATACAAAATTAACGCTTCAATTCCTATTGATTTAATAAATGGAGTAAAGAGTGATCTCAATAATGTTGATTTTAAGAATAATAAAGAATTACTAAAATATTGTTATCAAGTTGCTGGAACTGTAGGGTATATGTTTTGCAAAATCATAAAGGTAAATAACACTAAATTGATTTTTAGAGGAGTACAGCTAGGAATAGCAATGCAACGCACAAATATTTCTAGGGATATAAGAGAAGATTTAGAATCTAATAGGATGTATTTGCCTAGGGAGGCAAGACAATATAGAGGCGAAAAAAAAAAAATAATACATAATAATAAGTTGAAGAAAACTATTTCTGAAGATTTGTTAAGTTTTTTAAAGCAAACTGAAAAATTTTATCAAAACTCTTGGATAGGTATACGCAAACTTCCATTTAAATACGCTGTCCCCGTAAGTATAGCAGCAGAACTTTATCAGAGGATTGGAAATAAAATTATAAAAAATAATTGTAATATTTGGGATAGAAGAATACATCTCAACAAATTTGAAAAAGTAAAATATTCCTTCTTTGCACTTTATAAATTATTTTTCTTAAAAACAAAATTAGAAAGCAAAATAGATATCGAATGTAAATGTCTTATAGATAATATAAAAGGTTGAATATATATTATGAATAATTACGATATTATAATAATTGGAGCTGGCCTATCTGGCTTAACTTTAGCCTTAGAACTTTCAAAGAAAACTGCTAAAAGTATTTTAATTCTTGAAAAAAAAAGAAAATTATTTTTTGACAAAAATTGGTGCTTTTGGAATCAACCATATAATCCATTTACCTCTAAATATGATAATCAATGGGAAAATATTGCAATTAAAATAGATGGTAAAGAGATAGTCCATAATGATTTTAACATAAAATATTTACACATCAAATCATCAACATTTTATAAAAAAGTAAGTAAGGAACTAAAACAAAAAAAAATAGAAATAAAAATGAATCAAAATATTGAAAAAATAGTTAACACTGATGATGAACAAACGGTTTTATCAAATAAAAAACAATATAAGACTAAATTAATTTTTGATAGCAGACCCGATTTTTATAAAGAAAATAAAGGATACTTATATCAACATTTTTATGGTGTGGAAGTGATCTTTAAAAATGCCTTATTAGATGATAAAAAAGTAATGTTAATGGATTTTCAAAATTTTCAAAATGGCATTAATTTTTTTTACGTACTTCCTTTTTCAAAAAGAAAGGCTTTATTTGAAACAACTTATTTTTCCACAAAAGTTTTAAAAGAAAAAGAATATAAAAATGATATAAAAAATTACTTAAAAGCTAATTACCCAAATAAGGAATTTTCACATAAATTTGTTGAAAAAGGTGTCATTCCTATGTTTTTAAAAAACATAGAAACCTCCTCGCTGGTTAAAATCGGTACACCAGCAAATTGGGTAAAAATCTCCACGGGATATTCATTCCAAAATTCATTTATTAATTCTAAAGAAATCGTAAACAAACTAATAAATAAAAAAGAACTTAAAATAAAAAAAAATATAATAAATGATTTTTTAGATAGGACTTTTTGTTTTTACATTAAAAATTACAGTGAAGATTCAAAACAATTTTTTAAATGTTTCTTTTATAAAAACAATATTAAGAACATTGTTTGTTTTTTAGTTGGAAAGGCAAGTTTTATTCAAGTTGTAAGAATTATATTGACTCTCCCTAAAGTTAAATTAATTATTTCAGCTTTTAATATCTTGAAAGAAAGTTTAGTAAAATGATTAAAATTGAAACTAAGATTTTTTTACTTGTGAATGTTTTTTTTGTTATCCTTCTATCATTTTTTGAAAATATGATCTATTCAAGTTTTATAACTCAAATTTATATTTTTATTATTCCATTACTATGGCCTGGACTAGCACATGGTAGTATTGATATTCTAACCGCTAAAAGAAAAAATATTATTTCAAGTGATAAAAATAATCTTATTTTCCTAATATCATATGTAATAATTCCTGTTTTTTTTTTTTTAATTTGGCTAAATTTTCCAAATTTTACTTTTACAGTTTTTTTAGTTCTTTCATTACTTCATTTTGGAATAAGTGATAAATTATATTTTGACAAATTAATTAGTTTAATTGAAATTTCATTAAGAGCGTTAATTGTTTTCACATTACCAATTGTATTTCATAATTATGAAACAATTCAGATTGTAAGGTTTCTTTATGTTTCAGATGAATATTTACTAACTTTGACTAAATTTTTTGAGTATCTAGTTTATTTTATAATTCCCCTAATGGCTTTGTTCATCTACTATTCTTTTATTAAACAAAATCTTGGAGGAATTTTAGAAATATTTATAATTCTATTTTGTTTTTATTTCTTTAAACCTCTTGTTTCTTTTTTACTTTATTTTTGTTTTCTTCATTCCACAAGACACCTTTTAAATGAAAAAAAATTATTAAATTTATCTTTTAAAAAAATATTTTTTAAAACAATTCCAATGACATCAATTGTTGTTGTGGGAACCTTTATACTTCTTTTTTTAAGTTATTTTTTCTTTAAATCTTCTAGTTTATTATTTTCCAGCTATATTATCATAGCCCTTTTCTGCTTTACAATACCACATATAATTTTAATAAATTTTACAAAGAACTAGTAAATTTCTTTTTTTAAATTACTAAACCAATTTTTTTTTTTTACTTTTGTATATGAATCAATATTTTTAGGAATTTTAAATTTATATTCATCTTGATTACTTATTGTTCTCGTCTCTAAATTTAGTCTTTTTGTGTTACTTAAAAGACTACCGTGAATATGATTACCAGAGAATATTAATACATCGCCAAATTCTAAATCAATACTTTTTGTGTCACTTTTTTTAAATTTAAAATTTGAAAAAGGTGTTGATGGATAGTTTTTTGAAGTTTTATATTTTTCAAAACTCCACTCCTTGCTCGTATTTTCTACTTTTTTATTAAAATATTTTGGAATTAAATAAATAGAATTATTCTCTTTCACATTTTGCAATGGAATCCACCAATTTATTTGGTGAAAAATGTTAGACGCCCAGGTATCTCTATGGGCTTTAGCGGGTTTTAACAAACCTTTAGCTTTAGAATTGTTTTTTGGACTATATCTAAATGTAATTTTATCAGATAAGATTTCATCTATATTAAACTTCAAATGTTCAAGAAACACTGCAAATTTCTTTAATAGTACTTTTGATTCTTTAATATTTTTTTGAAAGCTTACGAGTGAAACTTCATTAATCTCTTTAGCTCTATCATTGTTAATAAAATCATCAACATCAATTTTAAAAAAACTTTTAAACTTTTTTAGCACGTAATTATTAAGATCAATAATTTGAATGTTATTTCTTAAAATAAAAACTTTGCCATCATAAATAGACTGTTTAAATAGTTTGATATCTTTTATTTGTCTAATTCTTACAAATTCCATATTATTTTTAGAATTTTTCGTTAATATATTATTGAATCATTTTATGAAGTATTTATCAAAGAAAATAGCGTTAAAAATTTTAGGAGTCGAAAAACTTGAACATAGCATCGTAATTAGTGACCCTAATACAGAAGGTTGTCCAATGGTTTATATAAGCGAAGAGTTTTCTAAACATACAGGATATAGTGTTGAAGAGTCATTAGGTAGAAACTGCAGATTTCTTCAAGGCCCTGAAACTGATGAAAATGACATAGAACATATAAGAGTAGCTTTGAGGTCAAAGAAAAAAATTACAATAGATATACTGAATTATAAAAAAAATGGAGAAAAATTTTGGAATAGACTTAGAATTAGACCAATTTTTAATGAAAAAAACGAATTAATATATTTTGCAGGTGAACAGAACCCTATATCAGTTGAATCCGTTAGGAGATATATTTTTAATAAAATTATTGAGTAGAGCTTTGGTATTCATACTGAAGATCCAAATAAGACCCTCCTTCACACTGTATAACATTTTCAGGACCCTTATTATCATTTTTCCTCTTTTGGGATATTAAAAACAAATTCTGATAATAAATAGCCTGTCTCTCTTGTAACGTCCATAAAGTCCTTTCATCTAAATCAAATGATCTTTTTGAATTTTTTTGGTAGTGATGAACCATTTCGTGTAATATTATTGATTGATCACATATGTTTTTCTCAGGCTCCATATCATTAATAAAATATATTCCATCGGATTTAACATAATAAGCTTTTACTTTGCAGTTATCCGAAGAAAAACATGCTTTTTGAGACATTTCTGTTTGTGACAATGCAAAGAATTGGGGAGCATCAATTTTTTTACTAAATTCAGTATTTTCGATTATCCAAGATGTTAAAAAAACTAGTAGCTTTTCAGATATCATTTTTCCCTACTTACAATTATTTTACTGATTTGAAGGCCAGTTTTTAAATCAAATACCTTTATGACTTTCGTGTTATTTTCAGTAAAAATTCCAACATATAATTTTTTGCCGCTTATCTCAAAGGAATTTGCAGAGCCATTATTATTTGAAATTGGGCTAAGTTCCAAATTTTCAACAATTTTTATATCATTATTTTTAAATTTATATATTAAAGCTACTATAGTAACTGAAAATAATAGTAGAATTACTATACCAAGCGAAATAACTATTTTTTTAAGGTTTTGAACCATTGAATGAAGATTATATTACTATTTCTGTAACTATCAATGACTTAAATCAAAGAATTGATGTGTTTTTGTCTAAAAAAATAGAACAGATTTCAAGAAATAGAATAATTAAGTTAATTAAAGAAAATAAAATTTTATTTAATAAAAAACTAATAGATTCACAGTCGTTCATTATTAAAAGTATAGGTTTAATAGAAATTAATATTCCCAAGCCAAAAGAATATTTTTTAAAACCTCTCAAAATGAAGTTAGATGTTCTTTATGAGGACGAAAATTTAATTTTAATAAATAAAGAGGCTGGTATTGTCGTTCACCCTGGAGCAGGTAATTATGAAAACACTCTAGTTAATGGTTTACTACATCACTGTAAGAGCAGCCTCTCAGGTATTGGTGGAGTATTAAGACCCGGGATCGTCCATAGAATAGATAAAATGACAAGTGGTATCTTAATCGCAGCAAAAGATGACTTTACACACTTTGAACTATCAAAACAATTCAAAAATAGGACTATAGATAGAAAATATATTTGCATAACTATGAACTCACTGGCTAAAAATGAAGGTGAGATAAATGAAAATATTAAAAGATCAAAAATAAATAGAAAAAAAATGATTGTTTGTAAATCTAATGAAGGAAAAAAAGCAATAACTACTTATTCTTTATTGAAGAAATTTGCTATTACTAAAGATTTAAATTTTAATTTCTATGAGTGCAAACTTAAAACCGGTAGAACTCATCAAATTAGAGTCCACTTTAGTTATATGAAAACTCCAATTTTAGGCGATTCTACTTACAAAAGAAGTAAAAGTTTTAAAAATATACCAGAAAAAATTGAAACAATCATAAAAAGTCATTTTATTACTCCAAAAAGACAGGCATTACATGCTAAATCAATTGGTTTTTTTCATCCCGTTAAAAGAGAAGAAATGAATTTTGAATCGGAACTTCCTCTTGATTTTAAGTACTTATTAGATTGTCTTGAAAAGCAACGATATTAAGGCTTTCTTTAATTAGTTAATATGCCGTTCATCTTGTGTTCATTTTTTACTTGAATAAATTTTTTATAACACTAATATATGGATATGGCTTACTCAATTAGTGCAAATTTATCAAAATCTCTTGATCAAAACGACATTTCTGGATACCTAAGGAAAATAAAAAAATTTCCCCTGTTATCCCACGAAGATGAAGAAAATCTAGCTAATGAATGGATAAGTAAAAATTCTTATGAGGCGGCTCATAAACTCATCAATGCACATTTAAGGCTAGTGGTAAAAATTTCTATGAAGTTTAGAGGATACGGCCTACCTCTTAATGAATTGATTTCTGAGGGTAACATAGGATTAATACAATCCTTAAATAGATTTGATCCAAGCAAAGGCTTTAGATTGTCTACATATGCAATGTGGTGGATTCGGGCCTCTATTCAAGAATTTATCTTACATTCCTGGTCTCTTGTTAAAATAGGGACAACAGCTGCTCAAAAAAAGCTTTTCTTCAATTTACGATCATTAAAAGGAAAATTGAAAGCTCTCGAAGATGGTGACCTTCCGCCAGAACTAGTAACAGAAATTGCTGAGAGATTAGAAGTATCAGAAAACGACGTTGTTGATATGAATAGAAGGATGGCAGGCCATGATCATTCACTTAATAACCCCTATTCCGCCGATAATGATGATGAATGGATAAATGGACTTCCTGATGAAAATGAAAATCACGAAAACAAATTTTTACATAAAGAAGAACTCTTTAAACGAAGAGAGATGCTTAAAACAGCCCTTAAAAATTTAGATGATAGAGAAAGAAGAATTATCACTCAGAGACGATTAGTTGATGATCCGCTCACACTTGATGAGTTAAGCAAATCCTTTGGTATATCCAGAGAAAGAGTTAGACAAGTTGAAGTTAGAGCATTCGAAAAGTTAAGGAAAGTTGTAAAAAATATAGACTATAAAAATAAAAACCATTAATCATCAAATGGATTCTTTACTAGAATAGTGTCTTCTCTTCTTGGGCTAGTTGATAATATAGATACTTGCGTCCCTAACAGCTCCTCAATTCTTCTAACAAACTTTACGGCAAGTGCAGGGAGTTCTGACCAAGACCTCGCTCTTTGAGTGCTTTCTCGCCAACCTTTATGTACTTCATAAATTGGTTCGACGAGTTTTTGATGAACTTCATTTTGAGGGAAATAATCAATTTTTTTTCCCTTTAGTTTATAACCCGTACATATCTTAATTTCTTTAAATGTATCCAATACGTCAAGTTTCGTGAGTGCGATGCCATCTATACCTGAAACATTAATAGAGTGCCTAAGAATTACTGCATCAAACCATCCACATCTTCTCTCTCTTCCAGTGACTGTTCCAAATTCATTTCCAATTGTTCCTAATTTTTTACCAATATTACAACTTAGTTCTGATGGGAAAGGTCCGCTACCTACTCTGGTGGTATATGCCTTTACAATTCCCAATATAAATCCAATTTGTCTTATTGAAACTCCTGAACCAGTAGATGCATTAGCTGGGACAGTATTTGAAGACGTAACAAATGGATAGGTTCCATGATCATTATCCAACAAAATACCTTGTGCTCCTTCAAACAGTATTTTTTTTCTTAAGGTTCTCGCATCATCTAAAATTGGGTTAGTCCTTTTTACGTATTTTAGTACTTTCTTTTTAAAATAATTGATTTCTTTAATAGTCTCAGAATGTGACAGTAATTTTGAATTTAAACCTGATAAAATTATATTGTGATAATCAAGTATATTTTTAACTTTTTCATTAATAACCTTGTTATTGCTTAAATCTCCAAAACGAATGGCTCTTCTACCAACCTTATCCTCATATGCTGGTCCTATTCCCCTTCCTGTTGTACCAATTTTATTGGGACCTTTTCTTTCTTCTCTTATTTTATCAATGTTTCGATGAAAACTAAAAATTATTGTTGCATTTTCTGAAACTATAAGATTTTTTGGTGTAATTTTAAGACCAATTTTCTTTAATTTTTCAATTTCATCTATTAAAGCAACAGGGTCTACAACAACACCATTTCCAATAATTGAAATCGTATTCTTCCTTATAATTCCGGATGGAATAAGACTAAGCGCAATCTTTTTTTTATTAACCACTATTGTGTGACCAGCATTATTTCCTCCTTGAAACCTAAAAACAATATCAGCCTGGTTAGAAAGCCAATCGACTATTTTACCCTTACCCTCGTCACCCCATTGAGCACCAACAACTGTTACATTTGCCATTATTTTTTACCTACTTTAATAATTTTTTTTTCACTTAAATAAAAGTTGCAATTATGAGCTTGAGCTTTCTTTAAAATAATATTTTTATTTATTTTTTTTAAAGATCTCACAACAATAAAACCTTTTTTTTGGAGATTATGTTTAACATCACTATTTATATCTTCATTTACGAAGATTTTTTTTAGATTGTTAACCTTAATCAGAGATTCTTTGACTAAATTCTCTATATATCCTGAAAAACCAATGCAGTTTTCATCCAAAACTCTATAGTTACCTCCTGTAAACAGTTCTTTAAAGTTTTCTGAAAAAACCTTGAATGCAACTCCAGTATGGTAATCTGACTCATCTATTTCTAAAGGATCTATATATAAGTGCAGATTCGGAAAGTTTTTTTTAATCTTCTCTACAATTTTTATAAAATTATTAATTTCGATCTGAGTATTAGCAGGAAACTTTATTTTTTTTAAGTTCTTTATATTATTTTGAACTAATCCAACGGTGTTTAGAAGTTTATTAATAATTACTTTTAGACTTTCAGATATTTTTTCAATTCCTAAACTATTTTTATTTAAACATCTTGTTCTTACAAAATCTAAGTCTTTCTTAAATAATTTATAATCTTTTGCAATAGATTCAATAAGTGTTGGCATCGTGAAATTCAAAAAAAACTTTTTTATTTGTAACTCTTTTAAAGTCTCAATAATTAAATCGATTATTTCCTTTTCACAAAAGTTATTTTCAATACCAATCATTTCTGATCCAATTTGTGTGATTTGTCTAGACAAATTTAACCCATTATTATTTGCTTTCAGCACTTCACCAGAATAACACAATCTTAGAGGTCTAGGAGATTCAAATAATGAACCACAAGAAATTCTTGCTATTTGTGGGGTTATATCTGGTCTAAATCCCATCATTTTTTGTGAAACAGGATCTAACAGTCTGAATGAATTAATATTTTCTTGGTCATCAGTTAAGAAAAAAAGAGAACTTTCAAACTCTAATAACGGAGGCTTAATAATTGAGTATCCATTCCTTTTCATTAATTCAAGAAACTTTGAACTGATCAAAAACTCTTTACCAGCCAAGTCTGGTAAACTATCTCTAAATCCCTCTGGTAATAATTGACTCTTCACTTTTCTAAACAAATTTATTAAAAGACCAATCTAACCAATTTGTTAGAGCAATTAAATCATTTTTTTTTATATTTGGACCATTCCATATTCTAATTCCATCTCTTACTTTCCTAAAATTTTGAATATCATAAGCAATTTTATTTTCACTTAAATAAGCAAATATTTTTTTATGATTTAATTTTCTTTTAAAAATAAAAAAGCTTGGCGTTACAGATTGAAATTTTTTGTTTTGACAAAAATACTTTATGTAAGGATGATTCTTTTCCCATAAATCTAAAATCTTCTTATTTTGCCTGCAAACACTTATATTAAAATTCAAACCTCCATTTTTATTATATAAATCAATACATTGCTCTAGATCTGCAAAAGATAATAAAGAAGGAGTATTGATCAAAAAATCAAAATTTTTTAAATCGAATAGTTTTAATTGGTTTGTTTTTAGTCTTTCTAATGCCTTAGGGCTCAATACCACAACACCTTTCTGTGACTCTGCACCAAGGGCTTTTTGAAGAGAAAAAACTGATACATCGAGATTCTTCCAAGGTAATTTGCAAGCAAAAACAGCCGAGGTTAAGTCAGAAATCACTAATCCTTTATGATTATTTGAAATAAAACTTAAATTAGAAATACTCATTCCATTTGATGTTGCATTCCAAACAAAAATAACATCATTATTTAATGGTATACCCTGAAGAGATGGAAGATTTCCGTTCATTTTTTTTCTAGCATTAACTTTAAGGTTTAATTTTTTTAATTCCTCGTACCAGAATTGTCCCCAATAATCATAAATAATAGAAGTAATTGAATTTTTACCTAATATAGAATTTAAAACTGAAGTCATTGCACCAGTGCAGGATCCTGGAAGAAAAAAAATTTTATGCTCTTTGGGTATTTTTAATGTTTGCTTTAGTTTTAGGATTATTTTTTCTAAGTAATCCTTAACATCCTCAGACCGGTGGTACCTTCCCAAATATTTTATTTCTAATTTTTTTATGGACCAGCCCTCTGGCTTTTTTGTCGGTCCAGATGAAAAATTTGGGCATCCTGGTTTTTTTAAATTTAACTTCATATTTTATAGATAAACGGAAATACAAAGAAGAAAACAACCCAACACAAAATAGTTAATGGCAAACCAAATTTCACATAATCTATAAATTTATAATGTCCAGGGCCCATAACTAATAAATTTGTCTGATAGGCTAAAGGGGTTGCAAAAGAGGTATTAACAGAAAAAATAAGAGCAATAGCAAATATCTTGGGGTCCACATCTATTTTCTCAGCAATATCAATTGCTATCGGTGCAAAAAGAACTGCACAAGCATTGTTTGATATAAAATTGGTTGTAATCGAAACTAAGGCGTAAAAACAGATTAAAATCGTAAGCGGACTAGATCCGTCAAGGATATCTAATAAATATTCTGATAAAAAAGTAGCTGCACCAGTTACTTGAATGACCTTCCCTAATGCAAGTGATGTAACAATAAGTAATAATAGGTTATTATCTACACTCCTCAAAGCTTGTCTTAAAGAGAGTACTTTTGAAGCAATCATTGTTACAACTCCAATTAAAGAAGCCACTACAAGAGGAAGTATTTCAAAAGCTCCAAATATGATTACACATAAGAAAATAAAAATTGAGATTTTAGCGATGTTTTTATTTTGAATCTCTGAGGTGGTCCATTCCATTGGCAGTAAGTCGCTTTTAGTTCTTAGTGCCTTAATTGACTTTTTGTCTCCTTGAATTAATAAAGTATCACCTGGTTCAAGAGGAAGCTCTCCCATATTAGTTGTTATTATTTTGGACTTTCGCTGAAGTCCAATTACGATACAATCATATCTATATCTAAAACTCACATTTTCTATTGTATTACCAACTAAGCTTGATGAAGGAGTTACCATTGCCTCTGTAATAACTTGTTTTTTTGTTTCAGAATCATCTTCATTTTCATCAAAAGATTCTATTGAGCCAATATTCTTTGATAAAATTGATGTAAGTTGTTCCCTACTAGTAGAAATCACTAGGATATCACCTTTTTCCATTACAAAACTATAAAAAGGCGTGTGTTCAGCATGTTCACCTCTTTGTATCATAAGTATTTCTGAGTTCTCTAAACCTTCTAATTTATCTTCATCAGCTTTCTTTCCAATAAGGTTAGAGTTTTCATTAACTATGATTTTAGTTATAAAATTATTTTTTTTATCTTTAATCAACTGGTTAGAAATTGGGGATCTATCTGTCAGAAGAAATTTTGAGAAGATTACAACATATATAAGTCCACAAAAAGCTATAATTGAACCAGGAATAGCAAATTCAAAGAAACTTATTTCAAAATTAGAATACGTCTTCAATGAGTCTGATACCAATAAATTAGTACTTGAACCAATGATTGTTATCATTCCTCCTAAAATTGCTACAAAACTTAATGGCATTAGATATTTGCCTATTGATTGATTTGAATTTTTCACAACACTTTGCAGTATTGGTATAAAAATAATAACAACAGGTGTATTATTAATAAAAGCACTCAGAACTAGAACAAAAAATAAGCATACAATTATTATGAGTTGAGTATTATCTGGAAAATATTTTAATAAATTTGAAATAAATCCGTCTAGAACTCTTGTATTTACTACACCTTGTCCAAGAATTAAAAGAGAAATTACTGTAATTAGCGAGGTATTACTAAAACCATTTAAAATACTCTGAGGGTTTAAAAGGTTTACGTCAGTTGCTCCTTTAAATGGGAAAATTGAAAAAAAAATCAAAAGAAATGTCAAAATTACAATAGATTTAAATGCCATTGAAAATTTATCTATGGCATAAAAAACCATACTTGAAAAAGCAATTAAAAGGCTCAAATATATAAAAGTTTGATTTTCTAAATTAAACATCTACAAAATAATATGAAGGAAATTAAATATATCTATTTTTTTAGTTTTTTAAATATTATAATAGAATAATTAGATATGTTTATAAATTAATATATGAAAATGTTAAAAAAAGTAGAAAAAAATAAAGAGTTAAATAGTTTTAAGACTTCATTTCCAAACTCAAAGAAAATTTATATTAAAAGTAATAAATTTAAGGATCTAAAAGTTGGAATGCGTGAAATTTCATTATCTGATAATGAAATAAAAAGTTTAGTAGTGTATGATACTTCAGGTAGTTATTCGGATCCAAACATTAAGCACAATTATGAAACTGGTTTAAACCAAGTAAGACACAGTTGGGTTTCAAACAGAGATGGAATTGTGTCATCTTCTAAAGATGAGTTAAAGTTTCTTACTCCATCTAAAAAAGTCAAACCATTCCCAAAGTTAGGTAAAAATATATTCAAAAAAAATAAAGGTGACGAGATTACTCAACTTTTTTACGCACGAAACAATATTATTACCGAAGAAATGGAGTATTGTGCAATTAGAGAAAATGAAGGAAGAGAAAAAATTATTGGTGATAAATTTAAAAGAGAAGACTTAGTGACTGCTGAGTTTGTAAGACAACAGGTAGCAAAAGGTGAGGCGATAATTCCATCTAATATTAATCACACAGAATTAGAGCCAACGGTAATTGGAAAAAACTTTTTAGTAAAAATAAATGCTAATATTGGAAATTCTTCAGTTCTTTCAACTGTTTATGATGAAATTGAAAAGCTTGTCTGGGCAATCAAATGGGGAAGTGACACAGTTATGGACCTTTCAACTGGTGAGAATATTCATGAAATCAGAGAATGGATTATTAGAAATTCGCCAGTACCAATTGGAACAGTCCCAATATACCAAGCTTTAGAAAAGGTTAATGGTGTAGCTGAAGATCTTAATTGGGAAGTTTTTAAAGAAACTTTAATTGAGCAAGCTCAACAAGGAGTGGATTATTTTACAATTCATGCTGGTGTAAGGCTTCATTACATTCCTCTTACTATAGATAGACTAACCGGAATTGTTTCAAGAGGCGGATCCATAATCGCAAAATGGTGTCTTGCTCATCATAAAGAGAACTTTTTATATACTAATTACGAAGAAATATGTGAAATAATGAAAACATATGATATTAGTTTTTCTCTTGGTGATGGTTTGCGACCTGGTTCAATAAATGATGCTAACGATACCTCACAATTTTCTGAACTTGAAACCTTAGGTGAACTTACAAAAGTTGCATGGAAACATAATGTTCAAGTAATGATTGAAGGACCTGGACATGTTCCAATGCAACTCATAAAAGAAAACGTTGAGAAACAGTCTAAACTCTGTGGAAATGCTCCATTTTATACTTTAGGACCATTAACAACTGATATAGCGCCTGGTTATGACCACATCACAAGCGCAATAGGAGCTGCAATGATTGGTTGGTATGGAACTTCAATGCTTTGTTATGTAACTCCTAAGGAACATCTAGGGCTTCCAGATAAGAATGACGTAAAAATTGGTGTTATTACTTATAAAATTGCTGCACATGCAGCGGATTTAGCTAGAGGTAATAAAGGGGCTTATCATCGTGACTATGTTTTATCCAAGGCTCGTTTTGAGTTTAGATGGAGAGATCAATTCAATCTATCACTCGACCCAGATACTGCTGAAGATTATCATGATCAAACGTTACCAGCTGAAGGGGCAAAGTTAGCTCACTTTTGCTCAATGTGTGGACCAAAATTTTGTTCTATGAAAATTTCTCAAGAAATAAAAGATGAAGCTAATAAGGGAAAAAAGGAAATGTCAAAAAAGTTCAAAGAATCTGGTGGGAAGATTTATCTTTAAAAACTAAAGCACAGGACCATAATCAACCCCAAGCTTGGGTGATTTCTTTAGACTCTCAACCACAAATTTGTTAGATTTCTCTAATGACTTATGAAGGTCATAACCTTTTGATAAAAAAACAGCAAGGGCTGCTGAAAAGACGCATCCAGTTCCATGTTTATCTTGAACATTTATTTTTAAGGATTTTAATACCCTAACTTCCCCTTCGTTTACAAAGTATCCTAAAATTTCGTCATTTTTATTTTGGACACTTTTAATAATAAAAGGAGTTTTGTACATCGAATATAATTCTTCAATCAATCTTAATCCTGTTTTTTTTTTAGATGAGGATTTAGCTAATAAAGATGCTTCTTCAAAATTCGGTGTTATTACCGGTCTTAAAGTTGATAAAAGTTTTGTAATAGTTTTATAGTCACTTTTTTTATGAAAAAACCTGCCATTAGTCGACTTAAAAATAGGATCGAAAACGATTGGACATTTAATCTTATTTTTAATAAGAAAATTGACTAAAAATCTTGTAACTTTGACATCGTTTAATAATCCAATTTTTATTGCATCTACTTTAAATTCATTAAAAACCGTTTTAATTTGAGATTTAATTAATCGTAGCGAAACAGGTTCAACACAGTCTACTTTTTTAGAATTCTGTGATGTAACCAATGTTATGACATTTACACAGTAAACTTTAAGCAATTGACAAGTTTTAATATCAGCTTGTACTCCAGCACCAGAGGAATTATCACTTCCAGCAATTGATAAAATTATTTTTTTGCTAACCATCAAGTTTTTTTACAAGTTGGACGATTCTTTTAATGGAGTTATCAACTTCACTTTTAATTGAAGATTGTACCATTATCCGTAGCAGATTTTCAGTACCCGACTTTCTAATAAGAAGATCTAAATCTTTTTTTGAGGATATTTCTTTTTTTATCTTCAATATCTCTTTTTCTTTAATGATCTTAATTGGATCCTCTTTTGTTGATATATTAATCAGTCTCTGGTAGTTTTTTTTATAAAGACCTTTATAGAAATGCGAAAGTTTTTCTCCAGAGCTAATAAATATATTGATAATGTACATTGCTGTAAGAATTCCATCACCACAATAACCATTATCTGAAAAAATGATGTGACCTGAAGGTTCGCCACCAAGTCTTGCTTTATATTTTTTCATTTTTTCAATAACATAACGATCACCAACATCTGAAAGAATCAACTTAATTTTTGATCTCTTCATAAAATTCCTAAAAGATAAATTAGACATTTTTGTATTTACTACAGGTTTGTTTTTTCCAAGCCTGGTATCATAGTTTGATATTATTGCAAGAATGTTATCACCATCAATTATATTTCCTTTCTCATCAGAAATAATTACTCTATCTGCATCCCCGTCAAAAGAAATTCCTATATCAACTTTATGTTTTAAGGTAAGTGCGGACAATCTTTTTGGAAACATAGCTCCACAATTTTTATTAATATTCTTACCATTAGGTTTATCTGAGTAACTGACTACATCACAACCAAGATGTTTAAAAAAATTGGGTGCGAATTTATATACAGAACCGTTAGCAGAATCTATTAAGATTTTTAATTTACTAATATCTTTATTTTTAAATTTTTTAATAATGTAATCTTTATAATCTTTTTCATACGAATCTTTATATAAGACTGGTAAATTGAGAAATGTTGGTTTTATTTTTATAAGTTCATATTTTTGTTCGATTTTAAATTCTTCAAAATCAGATAGTTTTTCGCCATTTTTTTTGAAAATTTTTATCCCATTATCCTGAAATTGATTATGTGAAGCAGAAATCATTATTCCAAAGTCATATTTTAATAATTTTGTATAAAAAGAAACCATTGGGGTTGAGGCCACACCCATAAAGTCACAACTTACATTCACGCTTTTAAAACCATTGTTTAATGCATTCTCTATAAAAGAACCAGATATTCTTGTATCTTTCCCAACCAGAACATTCTTAGTTTTTGCTTTAAAAAGCTTTAACGCGATTGCTAATTTATAAATAAAATCTTTAGTAATTGGAAATTTATTAACTTCACCTCTTATACCATCAGTTCCAAAATATTTTTTTTTCATTATGAGTTCAATTTTTCAAAAACCTTCACTGCTTGATTTACTTGTTTTACATCGTGTACCCTATGGATTCTAATACCTTGCATAAGAGCATTTAAAGTAGCAGAAATAGTACCTCCCAACCTCATTTTTGGGTTTTTCTCGTCACTAATCGATGATATAAATCTTTTTCTTGAAACTCCTAGCATTATTGAACAGTTTAAAGTATGAAAAATTGAAAGATTATTTATGAGCTCAATGTTCTGATGATAATCTTTTCCGAAACCAATGCCAGGGTCTATAATAATATTTTTTCTTTTGATACCATTTGATTCACAAAAGTTTATTTGCTTTTCTAAGTAATCATAAACATCAAGAACTACATTATTATATTTGTTTTTCTTCATCATTGTTTGTGGGTTCCCAGGCATATGCATTAAAATTATGGGGACACCATATTTTTTGATTATTTTTATACTATTTTTATCATATGTTAAACCACTTACATCATTTATCATATTGACTCCACTTAATAATCCAAACTCCATAGTCGAAGAATTTCTAGTATCTAATGAAATTTTTATTTTTTTATAGCTTAATCTTTGAATAAGGGGTAGAACTCTTATTGCTTCATCAGATATGCCAACTTTTTTTGCACCAGGTCTAGTGGATTCACCTCCTATATCAATGAAATCAGCCCCCATTTTTATCATTTCATCGGTAGTCTTTTCAGCGTTTTCTAAATCTAAATTTTCTCCACCATCTGAAAAACTATCTGGCGTCACATTAAGTATGCCAAAAATTAAATATTTTCTTTCAGGAGATAAAAGATTGTTTTTTAAAAAATTATTTTTTTTTAGAAGATTTTTATAGAGTAGGTCAATATGTATGTTTTTGTTTACGATCTTTTTAAAAAATTCTGAAAAGTTAAAGCTTTCTTTTATGGTTTTTTTATTTTGACGTTTAATAACCTCGATAGAAGTAAAATAGTTTCCGTTAACCTCAAAAGAACAGTTTTTTTGTTTCAAATTTTTACCTACAGACTGGGGTACGTATCCAGTGGGTCTTAGATAGTATTTTGTGTCATTAGAAGACAATTTTATGCAATATTATGTTGTTGCGGGATTTGGATCAAGACCAATATCTCTTTTGGATTTTGCTTTGGTTCCGCCACCAGTGGGAAGTGAGGTTTTTTTGTTGATATCTGTTTTGTTATTCTGAGATTTTGACTTAAACTTTCCTTTTTTAATTAATTCGTTTACATCATCGCCTGACATTGTCTCAAACTCTAGCAATGCTTTCGCAAGGTTATGTAAATGCTTAATATTCTTTTTAAGTATTTTTTTTGCGTGGTTCTCAGCATGATCTATAAGTTTTCTTATTTCACTATCAATCAGTTTTGCTGTTTCGTCTGACATACTAGTTCTTTGGGTTACAGATCTACCTAAAAACACATCCTCTTCGTTTTCAGAATATTTTAGCGGGCCCAATATATCACTCATTCCCCATTCTACCACCATTGCTCTTGCTTTTTGTGTAGCCTGGAGTATGTCATTAGATGCACCAGATGTTACATTTTCTTTACCAAAAATTATTTCTTCAGCAACTCTACCTCCGAACATCATAGCCAATTTAGCTTTCATCTCAGTTTTTGTTTCAGAGTACCTGTCTCTTTCTGGTAGATTCATCGTAACACCCAAAGCTCTACCTCTTGGGATTATTGTGACTTTGTGTAAAGGATCGTTTCCCGGCGTAAAAACACCAACTAAAGCGTGACCGGCTTCGTGATAGGCTGTAAGTTCTTTTTCCTTTTGAGTCATAACCATAGACCTTCTTTCAGCACCCATAAGAACCTTGTCTTTTGCATCTTCAAAATCAAGCATTGTCACCAATCTCTTATTTCTTCTAGCAGCAAGTAATGCAGCCTCATTGGCTAGGTTAGCAAGATCAGCTCCAGAAAAACCCGGTGTCCCCCTAGCAATAACTGAAATATCAACATCAGGGGCTAATGCAAGTTTTCTTGTGTGAACTCCTAAAATCATATGTCTACCTTTTATGTCTGGGTTTGGTACGACCACCTGTCTGTCAAATCTTCCGGGTCTAAGCAAAGCTGGATCAAGAACGTCGGGTCTATTTGTCGCTGCTATCAAGATTACTCCTTCAGTAGCATCAAATCCATCCATCTCTACTAGAAGTTGGTTAAGGGTTTGCTCTCTTTCATCATTACCACCACCAAGTCCTGCCCCTCTGTGTCTACCAACAGCATCAATTTCATCAATAAATATAATGCAAGGTGCATTCTTTTTACCTTGCTCAAACATATCTCTCACTCGACTTGCACCAACTCCAACAAACATTTCTACAAAGTCGGAGCCTGAAATTGAGAAAAACGGAACATTAGCCTCACCAGCTATAGCTCTTGCCAACAAGGTTTTTCCTGTTCCTGGAGGCCCAACAAGAAGAGCTCCTTTTGGGATTTTACCACCAAGCCTTTGGAATTTACTAGGATCTTTTAAGAATTCAACAATCTCTTCTAGTTCAGCTTTTGCTTCATCAATACCTGCCACGTCTCTAAAAGTCACTTTATCTTTATTCTCGTTAAGAAGTTTTGCCCTAGATTTACCAAAGCCCATTGCTCTTCCACTTCCTGATTGCATTTGTCTCATAAAAAAGATCCATACACCAATTAGTAAGAGCATAGGAAACCAAGAAATAAGAATGTCTAAGAGCCCAGGTGAATTTTTTTCGAGCGGTTGAGCAATGATCTCAATGTTATTTTTTTCTAATTTCTCAATAAGACCGGGGTCGTTAGGAGAGTAAGTAGAAAAAACACTTCCGTTAGAGTATTCTCCCGTAATATTGCTTCCCCTAATTTCAACCCTAGAAATATTACCATTTTTAACATCAGCTAAAAAGTTTGAGTAAGAAACGACTTTAGATTGTTGGATATTATTATTGTTTTTGTAGAAATCTATAATTAGAAAAACTAAGAACCCGATAAGTAGCCAAACAGCTATGTTTTTTAATAAATTATTATTCATAACCTTTATATAATTATATCTTGCTAATATCTCAATTAATATTTAAAAAAAATTTTTTTTTAAAAGAGGTGTCATTGGTTTGTAAGTAAATTTAATACCATACTTTTCAAAGCCGGATTTTGGAGACAAAAAAGGGATAAGAACTTTTTTGTTTACAAAAATTAAAGGTAGAGTTTTCAAGATTAAAAAATTTAAGTTATACTTTTTTAGTGAAAAATGAGACTTATAATATGCCCAATTCTGTTCATTAATATTTTTTATTTTAATATTTGTTTTGTTAGACTCTACCTCAAATCTTTTTTGCCATAATATTTTTTTGCCTTTTCCAAGTTGATATTGATACTCTTTAAACTTGTTAGTGATTTCTTTGTAAATTTTCATTTCATTATTAGATACTTTAATAATGCAACTGTTTAAGGTATGGGTAAAAGAACTATTTTTCTCGATTTTATTTAAAAAGTTTAGCATAGAATCTATTCTTGGGATGGAGTCCTTTGATGCACAAGTACTCAAGATTTTCTTGAGAATTTCCATCTTAAGTTCATTAGGATGTTCTTTAAGATCCTTTATTTTTAATTCAAAAACACCGTACTTATAAAATGTTAGTTTTTGGGTAAAAAATTTAGATACCTTCTTTTCAATAAATAAATTCTTTTTTTTTTGTTGCTCAAAGCTTTTTTCTATATTTTGAAGTTCCTTAATTTCTTTAATTTTAAGACAATTTCTGACTCTGACTCTCTCATATTTTTGATTTATATTTGATGGATCATTAAAATATTTAATCTTTTCAGCCTTACAAGTTGCTATAAGTCTTTCTTTTCTGAAGGAAAGAAGAGGTCTTAAAATTTGCACATTATCTAATATTTTTATTTTTGGAATTGATGATAATCCCAATGTTGAATACCCCCTCTTTTTTCTCATCCAATAGGTTTCAACATTGTCTTCATAATTATGAGCTGTCATCAAATGGATTATTTTCATCTTTTCACAAAGTTCAATGATTCTTTTGTATCTCTCGTCTCTTGAAGTCTCCATAACTTTTGATACTACTCCGTCGTGTTGCCACTCAATATTATAAAAATCTATTCGAAAGTTAGTCACAATATTCTCCAATATTTCAGCTTCTTTTCCACTTTCACTTCTAAGATTATGATTAAAATGAAATACCGATATTTTCCCTTTTAGTTTTTTTATACATTTTTTCATCAAGAGAAAAAGAGCCATACTATCTGGTCCACCTGAAATACTAAGACCGATATGGGGATTGTTTTCAAAAACAAAATTAGATGAAAGTGCTAACTCAAATTCTTTTTGATTTATTTCTTTGGGATTCACTTCACTCTTTAGGACAATTCAATTTTTTTTTTTCTTTATTTGCTCTTTCCAAAACATTCTTTGGAGCAGATTTATACTTTATCTCTAATTCATAAAAAACATTACATGCTTCATTTTTTTTCTCTAAATTTGCAAATGATAACCCTAGCTTTAGCATATTATCTGGTCCTTTAATTGAATCTGGATACTTCTTTAAACCTTCTCCAAATTCCAAAATA
Source organism: alpha proteobacterium MED-G10 (assembly GCA_002457065.1). Lineage (GTDB taxonomy): Bacteria > Pseudomonadota > Alphaproteobacteria > Methylaequorales > Methylaequoraceae > MED-G10. The sequence continues at coordinate 30,303 of NTKR01000011.1, forward strand.
GCCTTTTCAAATTTCTTTTGCGCGTAATGAACCTCACCAAGCCAGTATTGAATATTTGGCATTAAATCCTCTGGATTAAAGTTCTTTAAATCAATCAGCTCCTTTTCAGCTTCATCAAATTTACTTGCCCATAAAAGTTTGATTGCATTTTCATATTTCTTTTTTATTTCATCCTCAGAAAGATTCTTTTGTTCTGTTATTTTCGTTTCAAGTTTATTTTGTGAAAAATTTTTTGGAGTCGTAATATTCATTTTTTGTTTTGTTTCAGTCTGAATATTTATTTTTTCTAGTTTCTTTTCAATTTTAAGAATCCTTGATTGAAAATCAGAATTTATTAAATCTAACTTTTCATTTATTAAGTTTATTTGATTTTGAATCTCCTCTAGTGTTCCAAAATTCTGTCGAACATTTGTTTCTATTAGGTCGAGCCTTTTTTCATTTCTTGAAATATAACCCGAAGAAATTGATTTGCTTACATCCTCAATCTTCCCTTTTTGGATATCAGATACATTTTTTTCCAATCTTTCAAGTTTATCAAAAATTTCGTCAGTATCAATATCTTGTGATGAAACCACAAGGCTTTTAAATAAAACAAAGCACAGGATAGATACATTTACTATATATCTTTTATTAATCATTTCTTAATAAGTGAGGGGGACCTCAAGAAGTCCCCGTTAAAAAAGTACTAAGGATATTGTTAAATGATAAGTTTATTCGCTACCTACAACTGTAACGGATCTTCTATTCTCTGCCCAAGATTCAGAAGTACTTCCATCTGCAGCTGGACGTTCTTTACCATAACTAATTGTAGTAATTCTACCTGAGTCAACGCCTAATGAAACTAAGAATTCTTTCACTGAATTGGCTCTTCTCTCACCAAGTGCGAGGTTATATTCCCTTGTTCCTCTCTCATCACAGTGCCCCTCAATAATTATTTGAAATCCTGGAGTTGAATTTAACCAATTAGCTTGAGATTCAAGTATAAAGGCGGCAGCAGAGTTAATATTGTGTTTGTTAGTTTCAAAGTAAACTCTATCTCCTATTTCATTTTGCAGATAACCTTGCAAATTGGCTTGTTTAGAGTCTCCATAGGCATATGAAGGTGAGTCAGACGAGGATGAGGACCCT
>NTKR01000012.1 GCA_002457065.1 alpha proteobacterium MED-G10
ATAACACAATCATTATAAGCTTTACATATATATAGCTATAACAAAAATTGTAAAACATTTAAATTTCTAATTTGATTCATAATTGATTATTTAGTTTTTTAATATATATTCTTGCTATGGATGGTTTAAATAAATCTATTTATGAGATCGGGAGTGACAGTGCCTTTTCAATAATGACAAGAAGTAATGAGTTAATTAAAGAAGGTAAAAAGGTTATCAACCTAGGAATTGGACAACCTGACTTTCCAACACCACCAAATATTGTAGAGTCAGCAATTAAGGCTCTTAAAGATGGTCATCACGGTTATACACCATCAAATGGAATTCTTGAATTAAGAGAGGCCATTGCATCAGATTTCTTCAAAAGAAATAATGTTAATATTGATCCCTCAGATATTTTGGTTACTCCTGGTGGCAAGGCAATAATTTTTTATACATTATTGATGTTTGGACAACCAGGTACTGAAATAATTACCCCTGATCCTGGGTTCATCGCCTATAGGTCAATGATAGATTATACAGGAGCTAAAGTTGTTCCATTGCCTCATAGGATGGAAAATAATTTTTCTTTTGATGCTGAAGAACTCTTGTCCTTAATTACAAATAAAACAAGATTAATTATCCTAAATTCCCCAGCGAACCCAACGGGTGGAGTTGTTCCATATGAAGAATTAAAAAAACTAGCAGATGGTCTAGAAAAATTTCCAAATCTATTTATTTTATCAGACGAAATTTATAGCAGAATATTATTTGATGAGCATAAACATCATAGCTTAAAATCTTTTTCTCAAATAAGTGATAGGGTCATTGTACTAGATGGATGGTCAAAGACTTATGCAATGACTGGATGGAGACTTGGGTATGGAATTTTTCCTAAAAGTATTTTCAATTATGCTGAAAAACTTGCAATAAACTGTCACTCCTGTGTTAATTCTTCGTCACAGTATGCTGGTATAGAGGCACTAAATGGAAGTCAAAAATATGTAGAGGATATGATTAAAGAGTTTAATCTAAGAAGAATATTTTTAGTTGAAGAATTAAATAAAATTGATGAAGTTAAATGTGTTATGCCTGGAGGCGCTTTCTATGTTTTTCCAAAAATTAGTAAGAATAATTTTTCATCAAAGGAAATTTCAAACTATTTGTTGGAAAAAAAATATTTAGCTACAGTTCCTGGGTCATCTTTTGGAACCAATGGAGAGGGATTTCTAAGAATTTCTTATGCAAGTAATATTGACAATCTAAAAAAATCAATTGTTTTAATTAATGAATTTATTAATGAGTAGAAATTAAACTTTTTTTTGACTAATATTTAAACACTAAAGCAAAGATTTGCAAAAATGTATAAAGAAAAGAGCATTTTTATGTTTTGGCATATTTCTTGCTTTCTTCAATTACTAAATAATATGAAAGTGATATGAAAAAAATAGAAGCTATTATCAAACCCTTTAAACTTGATGAAGTTAAAGATGAACTTAACAGTATAGGTGTTTTAGGTCTAACTGTATCTGAAGTAAAAGGTTACGGCAGACAAAAAGGTCATACAGAACTTTATCGAGGTGCAGAGTATGCTGTTGATTTTCTTCCAAAAATTAAGATTGAATTAGTTGTTGATGACGGTTTAGTAGACGATGCTGTCGACGCAATTAGAAGCAAAGCTCACACCGGAAGAATCGGTGATGGTAAGATTTTTGTAACTAATATTGAAGAAGTTATCAGAATTAGAACCGGGGAAAAAGGTAAAGAGGCTATATAATAATCTTATAACCATAAGGAGGAAATATGAGTAACGTAGCTAAAGTTTTAAAAACAATTAAAGACAAAGAAGTAAAGTTTGTTGATCTTAGATTTACAGACACGAAAGGAAAATGGCAACATACTGCTCAAACTTCATCAACCATTGATGCTAATACGTTTAAAGACGGTATAATGTTTGATGGGTCGTCAATAGCAGGTTGGAAAAATATCAATGAATCAGATATGATACTTATGCCTGACCCGTCTACTGCTGTTCTTGACCCATTTACAGCTCAACCTCAGCTCATTTTGTTCTGTGATGTTATAGAACCATCTGATGGCAAGCCTTATGAACTAGACCCCAGAAGTACTGGTAAAAAAGCAGAGGCTTATTTAAAAAGCTCGGGTATTGGAGAAAAATGTTTTTTTGGTCCAGAAGCCGAATTCTTTATTTTTGATGATGTAAAATGGTCAACAGATCAAGAATATACATTTTTTAGCATCGACTCAGAAGAAGGTGCCTACAATACTGGAACAGAGATGGAAGGTGGTAATATGGGTCATAGACCAAAAGATAAGGGCGGTTATTTTCCTGTTCCTCCAGTCGATTCTGCTACTGACATTAGGGCAGAAATGGTTTCAACAATGAATGAGATGGGTATCGAAATGGAAAAACACCATCACGAAGTTGCTCCCTCTCAACACGAACTTGGATTCAAGTTTGGTTCTTTGATCCAAAGTGCTGATAATCTTCAAAAATATAAATATTGTGTTCATATGGTTGCACAGGCTTATGGAAAAACTGCCACATTTATGCCAAAACCAGTTTATAACGACAATGGTTCAGGAATGCATGTGCATCAATCTATTTGGTCTAAAAATAGCTCCTTATTTGCAGGGAAAGGATATGCAGGCTTATCAGATACATGCCTTTATTACATTGGAGGCATTATAAAACATGCGAAGGCAATTAATGCATTCTCTAATGCAACTACGAACAGTTATAAAAGGCTGGTTCCAGGTTTTGAAGCTCCCGTTCTTTTAGCTTATTCAGCAAGAAACAGATCTGCATCTTGCAGGATTCCATATGCTAATAATGCAAACGGTAAAAGAGTTGAAGTAAGGTTTGGCGATGCTTCAGGAAACCCTTACTTTACATTCGCAGCAATGCTGATGGCTGGTATTGATGGCATTAAAAACAAGATTCACCCAGGTGATGCAATGGATAAAGATCTTTACGAGCTCCCGGAAAGTGAATTAAAAGGAATCCCAACAGTTTCAGCTAATCTAAGAGAAGCTCTTGGTGCTTTAGACAAAGATAGAGATTTTTTGAAAGAAGGTAATGTATTCTCAGATAACCTCATAGATGCATATATATCTTTAAAAATGGATGAGGTTCTTCAATTTGAACATACTCCACATCCTGTTGAATTTAAAATGTACTATTCAGTCTAACTAATTAACATACTTTTGTGTGATATATTTAAACATATCATGCTTTGAGTCTCTGATTAGCTCAAAAATCATCATTTCTAGGTTAATCAGAGACACTCCTACTGCTGAAAGTCTTTTTATGGCAAGCTTAGAATCTCTATTACTTCTCGAACCAACACCATCAGTTAAAACAAAAACTTCAAAACCATTTTTTTTTAGATCGAAAGCGGTTTGCAAAACGCATATATGTGCTTCAATACCAACAATTATTACCTGTTTTTTTTTTAAAGAATTAATTGTTTTGACATTTTCATCAGAGCCATAACAAGAAAAAGAGGTTTTAGAAATTTTTAATACTTTTTCCTTTTCAAGCAATAAATCAATTTGACTAATAGTTTTACCTAATCCTTGTGGATATTGTTCAGAACATAGAACTGGCAGTTTTAGATGTTGAAAAATATCGACCGCGGCGACAGCAGAATTTATTAAAACATCTTTATTTTCTATTTTTTTGATTAGTTTATCTTGAATGTCGATTATCAGAAGAAAAATGCTATCGACATCTATAAGATTCATTAGTTGTAAATGGCATCCTCAACTTGGTTTATAAATCCCTCTGAAGTTGGGCTGGTCATTGAAGAAAACCAATTAATTATTTTACCATCTTTACCAATCAGAAATTTATGAAAATTCCACCTTGGTTGCCCAATTACTGAAACATTACCTGCTATCCATTTATATAGAGGATGCGCTGCCTCACCTCTAATCTTTTGAATTGAAGTCATAGGAAAATTAACTCCAAATCTGATCTCACAGAATTTTTTTACATCGCTTTCTTTTGATAATTCTTGGTTAAAGTCGTTTGAAGGGACGCCCAAAACTATAAAATTGTCTTCTTTATATCTATCATAAATTTTTTGAAGACCTGCATATTGAGGAGTGAATCCGCATTGTGAGGCCGTGTTTACTAAAAGAACTACTTTATTTTTATAGTCTGAAAGTTTAATATTGTCACCAGAAATCGAAGTTATTTCAAAATCGTGGAAGCTACCTTCTGAAGCTTTTGTATTAAAACAGAAAAACATAGTAAAAATTATTATAATTAAGTTAAGCATTAATGTTAATTTAATGATTTACTTTTAAATTAAAAGTATTTATTTTAAAAAAATACTAATATGAAAAACTTCTCATTATTGTTTATCCTTTTATTTTTGGTTTCATGTGCAGGTGATTCTCTTCTTCCTGTGAAAGGTCCCGAGGGAGATCCAGGTTCTGAATTGAATCTGGCAGAATTTGAAGATATCCCTATCCCACTTAATTCAAAGCTAGACAAAGAAAAATCTATAATAATTTCAAAAAATAGAGGATGGTTGGGTAGATTAACGTTCGATACAAGTGAAAATCAGATCACTGTTTTTGACTTTTTTAGAAATGAACTCCCAAAATTTGGTTGGAAAAAACTTTCTGAAGTTTCTTCTGATACTAGCCTATTAAATTATCAGAACCAAAATAGATTAGCCTCTATACAAATTTCAGACAACACTTTTTATGGTTCCAATGTCTCAATCACTGTTTCTGAAATGGAATCAAATTAAATAAAGGCTTGCTAAACTTAGAAAAATAAAAAACCCCATTATATCAGTTAAAGTAGTTACAAATGTTCCTGACGCAATTGCAGGGTCGACACCTACTCTTGTTAATATAATAGGAACAAAAGTTCCAAAAAATGATCCAAAAACTAAGTTAAATAACAATGATACTGAAATCACCGTACTCAACACATAATCATCAAACCAAATGTAAGTAATAAAAAAAGACAATATTGAAAATAAAATTCCATTCAAAAATCCAATTACCAACTCTTTACCAGTTGATCTCAAAGCATTTGACCAAGTAAGATGCTTCATTGCAATAGCTCTTACGGCCGTTGTTAGAGATTGTGTCCCAGAGCAACCACCCATCGAAGCTACAATAGGCATAATTGCAGCTAAAACCGCAAGCTTTTCTATAGTATTTTCAAAGTTTGTTATGACGTATGTTGCGATAAACGCAGCTATTAAATTAAAAAAAAGCCAGGTAAACCTGGCTTTAGTAATAGAAATTATGGCATCATAAAAATTCTGATCCCCAACTACACCAGCTAATTTCAAAATATCTTCCTCTGCTTCATCATCAATCACATCAACAACATCATCAACGTTAATCATTCCTAGGAGCCTGTCCTCGTCATCAACAACTGCAATCGAAGTTAAATTTCTTTTTCTAAAAATATCAGCAACATCCTCTTGATCAATGCTAAAATGAACACTTGAATTTTGTTTCTTTATTATTGAGGAAATTTTTTTGCTTCTAATATTTGAAACGATAGTGCATAATGGAATCATACCAATAAATCTGTCATTTTGATCAACCAAAAAAATATCATAAAACACACTTGGTAAACTTTTTGATTTTCTTAGATAATCAATTGTATCGCCAACATCAAAACTATATAAAACTTTAACAACCTCTTTTTGCATCAAACGACCAGCAGTGTTGTCTTTGTAACTTAAATTATCTTCAATAAATGAACGATCTTTTTTTGAAATTTCAGATAATATTCTATTTTTATTTTCAAAATTTAATAATTCAATTATTGAAGCTGCCTCATCAGAATCAAGTTCATTTACAGCTTTTTTTATAATTTTTAAGTCAATTTCATTAATTATTTTTTCCAAAAAAGCCGGTTCTAACTCAACTAAAACCTTACCATCTAAATCTTTTTCTAGGAGTTTGAGTAATTTTTTTCTGTGAAATTCATTTAAAGTTTGAATATAGTAAGCTATTTCTGAAGGATGAAAATCTCTTATTTTAGCAAGGAGAATCTTACTATTGTTATTTTCAAGAGCCTTAATAAAACTATTAAAAAACTCTGGTTTAAAAATATCCAAGTTATGATTAGAATCTTCCATCAAAAGAACCCATTGTAAACCTACAGGTTAGTTATTTGTTCAAGCCAGCTTGCTTTAACTTCTAAACTAATTTCTTCATTATACAATCTATTTTTTTTTGAATTTCCTATGATATCTAATATTACTCGTTCAGGACAATTAATTTTAATCAACCTTGAAACTAAAGTTTTTTTGAATGAAGTTATAGTTTTATCACAAACAATTGCTTTCAAGGTTTTATTTAAAAAAACTTTGAGATTATCTCTATCTTTTTTAGAGAGTGAAAAGAATTTTTTTTTATTTAGCTTATTTTCATTTATTTTTTGAATTGACCACAAGCTATTTCCTAATAGAGGTACAGTTCTTAACTTATTTACATTTCTTATGACTCTCCGTTTATTAGATCTAATAATTATGAAAGGTAAATAACTATCCAAGTAAATGTCATCTGAATCAATTCCAACAATCTCTTCAAACATACAACCTGAATCAATTAATAATAAAATTAATAAATTATTAAAATTTATATTTTCTTTACAATAATTTACTACCCTTGTTAACTCATCAATTGAATATTCTTCTGTACTTTTTCTTGAATTGCTAGTTACTTTCCTCTTGAAAGAGATGTTTTGGTTAAGACTCTTACTACAAAATGAAAAGAAATGATTAAGTTGATCAATATATCTTTTATTGGAAATTCTTATTTTCTCATAATCATCAGAATTGTAATCACTAATTAATTTATCACCACAAGAATCTAGAAGAAAATTTACACTTTTAAAATATTTTTGGTAAAGATTAAGATTATTATTTTTGAAAAAATTATTAAAAAATCTTGATAATAAGAATTCTCCATTTTTTAAATTAAAAAGCAAATTTTCTAATGAATGAGTTTTTGAAACATCTATCTTTTTTTTAACTTCTTTAAAAATTTCTTTTTTAGAAAAAATTATTTCTGATACTAAATCTTCATAATCATCTAAAAAGGAGAGTTTATATGCTTCTAAATTTATTTTTTTTTTTAATATATTTGTTAGATATCCTTTTTTTTCAGAATATTCTTTGAACATTTTTCTGTGTTCTAAAGCTTGTAATTTTGATCTCTTAATTGCAGTAGCAATCTTATTAGTTTTTAAAGAAACTTTTATACTTTTTACTCTAATTATCTCTTGAAGAAATAATGGAACAGCTCTTTGATACCAGAATTGATTTCCGTGCTTATATAAATATTTCATATAAAATAAAATACTATAAATCTACCACAAATCAAAATTAATTTTGGTGCGGCCGAGAAGACTCGAACTTCCACAGGAAAATATCCTACAACGACCTCAACGTTGCGCGTCTACCAGTTCCGCCACGGCCGCAATAAACTTAAATCATTCAAATTCAAGTATTACTTCATCAACTTCTAAACTATCACCTTCATTACAATTTATCTTTTTTATTTTTACTTTTTTTTCAGACTTAATAATATTCTCCATTTTCATTGCTTCTATTATTGCAAGAGGTTCATTCTCATCAACAATCTGTCCCTCTTTCACTGATAATGATACAAGTAAACCTGGCATTGGTGATAGTAGCATATTAGATTTATCCTCTTCTTTCCTTGGAATCATAATCTTATTTAATTCAAGATGTCTACCAGATAAGACTAAGAGATCAATAATCGCACCTTTGTGATTTATTTTAAATCTTGCTCCATCTCTAATTATTGAAAAATAATGTAGCTTGTTATCGATAATTGCAGAAAATAATGGGTATCCGATTTTCCAATTGCTTTTGATACTAAAATGTTTATTCAATAAATATACGTCGTAATTGTTATTAAAATTATTAAAGTTAATCTTAACACTTACATCTTTTTTCCCATCAACAACATTCCACATATTACCAACAGTTTTATTGAACCCTTTTAACTGATTAGAAATCGAAGCAGCTCTTAATAAATACTGAAAGTTTACAAATGTAGCTACACAGTAAAGTATTTCTTTATCTTTAATAGAAACGCTATGGGAATTGTAACCATCAGGATACTCATCAGATATAAATGCTGTAGAGTATAATCCTGAATGAAAACTCGTTTTTTGGAGTATATTTGACAAAAAATCTCTATTTGTTTTAACGCCCTCAATATAATATCTATCTAAGGCATTTATCATTTCATTTATAGCTTCAGTTCTTGTACCAGAATGTGTACATAATTTAGAAATCATAGGATCATAAAACATACTTATTTCAGAGCCTTCCACAACACCAGAGTCAATTCTTACATTTTTTCCAACAGGCTCAATATATCTTGTAAGTCTTCCGATTGAAGGTAAAAAGTTTTTTGAAGAATCTTCAGCATAAATCCTGCATTCAATCGCGCTTCCTTTGAAACTAATGTCATTTTGATTTATTTTTAATTTTTCACCGTAGGCAATTTTTATCATTTGCTCAACAAGATCAATCCCAGTCACAAGTTCTGTAACAGGATGTTCAACTTGTAGTCTGGTATTCATTTCTAGAAAGTAAAAATTTTTGTTTTTATCAACAACAAACTCAACCGTTCCTGCCGAATAGTAACCTACCGCCTTAGCAAGCTTAATAGCTTGATATACCATTTTTTCTCTAAGATCCTCATCAACGAATGAACTTGGTGCTTCTTCGATAACTTTTTGATGACGTCTTTGGATAGAGCATTCTCTCTCACCAAGATGAATAAAGTTTCCAAACTGATCGCCCAAAACCTGAACTTCAATGTGTTTTGGAAACTCTATGAATTTCTCCATAAAGACCCTATCATCACCAAAACTAGATTTTGCTTCATTTACTGCAGAGTTAAAATTTTCTTTCAGCTCTTTATCATTAAAGGCAATACGCATGCCTTTCCCACCCCCTCCAGCTGATGCTTTAACCATAAGAGGATAACCGATTTTTTGTGCTTCACTTAAGGCTTTACTAATATCTTTTATGACACCTAAACCGCCAGGAACAATTGAAACACCTGCATCTTTTGCAATTTTCTTTGATTCAATTTTATCACCCATTAGTGATATGGCTTGACTAGGAGGACCAATAAAAATTTTACCAATTTTATTAACAGCATCTCTAAAAATTACATTTTCAGAAAGAAAACCATAACCAGGATGTACAGCGTCAGCATTAGATTCTTCAATTGCTTTAATTATTTTTTCAACAATTAGATAACTCTCGGCTGATGTATTTCCACCTATATTAATATATTCATCAGCTAGATTGACGTGTGGAGAATTTAAATCAGGATCAGAGCAAATAGCAACAGTTTTAATTCCAATTTTTCTTGCTGAAGCTATAATTCTGCAAGCAATTTCACCTCTGTTCGCAATTAATATTTTTTTAAACATATATCTTTTTACAAAGGAATATTGTCATGTTTTTTCCATGGATTAGTTAGTTTTTTATTTTTAAGCATTTCCAATGATCGACATATTCGTTTTCTTGTTGTATTTGGCATTATGACGTCATCAATAAAACCTCGACTGCCTGCAATAAAAGGATTAGCTAATTTTTCTCTGTATTCATTAGTTTTTTGCTCTATTTTATCTTTATCACCAATTTCTCCTCTAAATATAATTTCAACAGCACCTTTTGGTCCCATTACCGCAATCTCAGCCTGAGGCCATGCGTAATTTACATCTCCTCTTAAATGTTTTGAACTCATTACGTCATAGGCTCCCCCATATGCTTTTCGGGTAATTATAGTGATTTTGGGAACGGTGGCCTCAGCAAATGCAAATAATAGTTTAGCTCCATGCTTAATTATTCCATTGTATTCTTGAGAGGTGCCTGGTAAGAACCCCGGTACGTCAACAAATGTTATTATTGGAATATTAAAACAATCACAAAACCTTACAAATCTTGCTGCTTTTCTAGAAGAATTATTATCTAAACAACCTGCTAAAACCATTGGTTGATTTGCGACAATACCAATCGGAGAGCCAGTCATTCTTGCAAAACCAGTTATAATATTTGCTGCATAATCAGGTTGTGTTTCAAAAAAGTCTCTGTCATCCACAACCTTTGTTATTAGCTCTTTCATATCATAAGGTTTATTTGGATTATCAGGAATTAAAGTGTCTAGAGAAAATTCTATCCTATCAGCTGGATCATCTGAGTGTCTTATAGGAGGTAACTCTTTATTTGAGGATGGCAAAAAACCCATAAATCTTCTCAATTGGAATAAAGCATCAACATCATTCTCAAAAGCGAGGTCGGAAACACCAGATTTTTTGGTATGTGTTGATGCACCACCTAACTCTTCGTGACTGACTTCTTCATGTGTTACAGTCTTTAAAACATCTGGACCAGTAACAAACATATATGAAGTATCTCTTACCATAAAAATAAAATCAGTCATAGCTGGACTATAAACAGCACCTCCGGCACACGGTCCCATAATTACAGAAATCTGAGGTATTACTCCAGATGACAAAACATTTCTCTGAAAAACTTCGGCATATCCAGCTAAAGATGCAACACCTTCTTGAATTCTTGCCCCACCAGAATCATTTAAGCCAATTACCGGTGCTCCAACCTGTAAAGCCTTGTCCATTATTTTACAAATCTTCTCAGCATGAGATTCGGATAAAGAACCACCAAAAACTGTGAAATCTTGGCTGAATACAAATGTTAATCGTCCATTTATTGTTCCGTAACCAGTAACAACGCCGTCACCTGGTATTTTCTGCTTATCCATTTCAAATTCTGTACATCTATGTTCAACAAACATATCCCATTCCTCAAAAGTACCTTCATCTAGAAGTACCTCAATTCTTTCACGGGCCGTTAACTTACCTTTTTTATGTTGGCTATCTTGTCTTTTTCTACCACCACCAACTATTGCGAGTTCTCTTTTTTGGTTTAATTTTTTTAAAATTTCTTTCATATCAAAAAACTATATCAAATTAATATATACGAATTAATTTATATTTTTAAAAAAAATTGAAATATTTTTTAAAATTTCTAGAGAATGACTATCCAATTTTTTTTGTTCATCAACATACCCCCAAAATTTCTGCTGAAATTTGTTCTCTAAATTTGTTAGATCAAATAATTTCTTGTAACTGATCTTTTTTTCAATAAAAAAATAACTTAATATAACTGATTTAGTAAAAGATGAAAGCTTATAAATACAAGATAGTTCAAAATTATCAAGGTTAATTAAAAAATCATTAAATTTTTCATAATTTAATCGTTTTCTCTTAATAGAAAGTGAATTTGTTAAACTTAACTTTAATTTAAATTCTTTTGAAAAGAATTTGATATATTTATCCAGTTTTTTGCTTAACAATTTTAATAAGTCGTTATCATCAAAACACCGGAAAAGAACTAAATCATTTCTTAAAACGTCAATAATCAATCCTATTATTTTTTTTCTATCTTCGAAAGTTAAAGCCGCTGAAAATCTAGTTAAATTTAGAACAGAAAATTGGTTCTTATTTGGTTTTTTTATCATTTCTTTCAAAACTAAATTTGCATGTTTTTTTTTAAAAACGTAAAAAGGTGTAGAAGCATTTAAAACTACTTGATCATTTCCTTTATAAAAAAAAAATTTTTTATCTATTCTTTTAATTACTATGTCTATCATTATCTTTTTCGATATTCTGCTTTATTCTATTTATTGAAATCTTCATTAGTTCCATTTGATTCTTAAAAAAAGCAGGAGGATCAGCATATAACTCTATCAATTTATTTTCTTCATTATAAAAATTTACATAAAAAGAATGTAGATAAAAATTTTTATTATTTTTGTCCCCAAATTTATCATCTCCTACAATTGGATGACCAATTGAATTAAAGTGATTTCTAATCTGATGTTTCCTTCCTGTAACTGGAGATGCAATTACTAAAGAAAATCCATTAAAAAATTTTAATAATTCAAAATTAGTAGTGGAAGAAATCTTTTTATCATTGATTAAAATTGGAGTATTAATTTTTCCTCTGGATTTATTTAAATTACCTTTAACAAGCAATAAATATTTTTTTTTTATATTCCTATCTTTAAAAATATTACCCATAAACTTGGCACTTCTTAAAGTTCTAGCTATTATAAGAAGGCCTGAAGTCTTTTTATCTATTCTATGTACAAGTTTTGGTCTTTCATTAAGGTCGTACTTCAAATATTCAAGCAAAGAGTCAATATTTACAGTAACTTTAGTCCCACCCTGTACTGCAATTCCTGGTGGCTTATTAATTATAATTAAATTTTTATCCTTAAAGATTACCCAAGACTTAATAGATTCTAAATAACTTGACTGAATTTTATGAATTCTTTTTTTTACGTTAATTATTTTATAAAGTTTTACTTGATCACCCACATTTAACAAAAAAGAGTTTTTTACTCTTTTTTTATTTACTCTTAATTGACCTTTTCTAATTATTTTACATAAAGAAGGATAACTTAGTGATGAAAATTTTTTCTTTAACCAATAATCAATCCTTAAACCATCAAATTCTTTATCTATGATCCATTCCTTAACAAAATTTTCACTCATAAAAAAGTTTAAGATATGTAAGTGCTTTAATTAGCTTTATTTTTTCTCTTTTTTAATTTCAGATTCTTTAGCAATGTTTTTTTTTTCAATTTTCTTTGATTCGTCGACAGTTGACTTTGACTTTTTTGCTTCAATTTTTTTTGTTTCGTTTTTTTTCTCTAATGTATCTTTATGTTGATCCAGATCTTGATTATTTTCCTTGATATCTTCTTTAGCTTTTAATCTTAATTTATCGTTAAGCCCCTTTGCATTTTCGTCACGGTCAACAAGTTCAATAACAGCTTTTGGAGCAGAATCACCATATCTAAAACCAGACTTTAAAATCCTTACATAACCACCATCCCTTTTATTATATCTTTTTGCTAATGTACCAAAAATTTTATTCACTAGTGATGTGTCTCTTAAAAAGTCATAAACTTTTCTTCTAGAATGAAGATTATCTGTTTTTCCTTTATGAAGAATTTTCTCAACAAAGGGTCTTAGATCTTTGGCTTTTGGCAAAGTAGTTTCAATCTGTTCATTCCTTATTAATGATTTTGATAAGTTCTTGAGCAAAGAAATCCTATGACTTGACTTTCTATTAAGTTTTCTTCCTGATATTTTGTGTTTCATTATAAATTTATTTGATTTGGGGTTTGAATATTAATAAGGATCATCAAGTTTTCTTCTTATTTCGTCGATATTTTCTGGTGGCCACCCTTCAATCTTCATCCCGAGTTCCAAATTCATCGTTGTGAGAATTTCTTTGATTTCATTTAATGACTTTCTTCCAAAGTTTGGCGTTCTGAGCATTTCTGACTCAGTTTTTTGAACCAGATCACCAATGTAAATAATCTCGTCATTCTTAAGACAATTTGCAGATCTGACAGATAATTCCAACTCTTCAACTTTTCTTAATAAATTAACATTTAATGTTGGTTCTTCAACGGCTGGGGCAACAACCTCTTCGACCGGTTCCTCAAAATTTATAAACATTTTTAATTGCTCATCAATGATTCTTGCTGCAAATGCAACTGAGTCTTCTGGCACAACAGATCCATTTGTTTCAATATTCATTATTAATTTATCATAGTCAGTAACTTGACCCACCCTTGAGTTCTCAACTCTGAACGAAACTCTTCGTACAGGTGAAAAAAAAGAATCTATAAAAATAGTCCCCAGCGGTGCATCACCACTGTTGTTGTGCTTTACAGCAGGTACATATCCTTTCCCCTCTTCGACAGTTAAAGTAATATTTACGTTTGCTTTGGAGTCAAGAGTACAGATATGCAGATCTTTGTTTAGCACTTCAACATGCGCGCCACAATCTATGTCCCCTGCCTTAATTTCTTTTGGACCTTTTGAATTAATTTGAATTTTTGTACTTTCTACGTCATTTAACTTTAAGGCTAATTGCTTAATATTTAAGATTATCTCAGTTACGTCTTCAATAACACCAGGGATAGATGAAAACTCATGTGTTACGCCTTCAATCTTTATTGAAGTTACAGCAGCACCTCTAATTGAGGAAAGAAGAACCCTTCTCAACATATTTCCTAGTGTTTGACCATAGCCACTTTCAAGTGGCTCTGCAACTAGCTCAGCATTGGTAAAGCTGTCCTTATCTTTAAGGAATTCAATTTTTCTAGGTTTAATTAATTCTTTCCAGTTTTTGTTAATCACAATTTTTTTTACCTCATTGATTTTTTGTTAAACTCTTCTTCTTTTTGATGGCCTACAACCATTGTGTGGTATTGGTGTAACATCTTTAATAACAGTAATGTTTAAACCTGTTGAACCTAAAGCTCTAATTGCTGACTCCCTTCCATTACCAGGTCCTTTTATGATAATTTCAATGTTTTTCATTCCATGCTCAATTGCCTTTTTGCCTGCTTCTTCAGCAGCTAGTTGAGCTGCAAAAGGCGTCGATTTTCTGGAACCTTTAAAACCTTTGTTCCCAGATGATGACCAAGAAATTGTGTTTCCGGTTGTATCGGTAATCGTTATAATAGTATTATTAAAAGTTGAGCTTATATGAGCAATACCAAACGGTATATTTTTTTTTACCTTTTTTTTTGTTTTTGAATTTTTAGAAACCATTATTATTAAACTGCCTTTTTCTTTCCAGCAATTGGTATAGCCTTGCCTTTTCTAGTTCTAGCATTAGTATGCGTTCTCTGACCTCTAACAGGAAGTTTATTTCTATGTCGTAATCCCCTGTAACAGCCAAGATCAGTTAATCTTTTAATATTCGAAGAAACTGATCTTCTAAGATCGCCCTCTACAATGTAATTCTTATCAATACATTCACGAATTTTTATAATTTCTTCCTCAGAAAGTGAATTAACTCTCTTATTTTTTTCAATATTCACTGTCTCGCAAATATCGTTTGAAAACTTTTTCCCTATACCAAAGATATAGCGTAGTGCTATTACCAATCTTTTGTTACTGGGGACATTAACTCCTGCTAATCTTGCCACTTTAAAATCCTTAATAAATACAGAATTGGATTATATTTTTTTTTCGTTCTAAGTCAACACTGTCTAACTAATTATCTTTAATATTTGTTGACTAACCTCTTCAATTTTTAACATTCCATTTATCTCACTTAAAATACCTTTTTCTTTATAATATTCAACAATTGGCAGAGTATTTTTTTTATAAACATCTATTCTTTTGACCAAGGTTTGTACATTATCATCTGAACGCTTATTATCGTCACCACTCTCATTAATTCTAGAAATAATTCTCTCTTTAAGTATTTCATAATCAACATTAATAAAAATGGCTTTATCTAAAGATACTGAAATTTTTTCAAGAGATTCGTCCAGAACTTTAGCTTGATTAATATTACGAGGAAAACCATCAAAAATAATATTTTTTTCTTTAAAAATAGTTATCTTTCCAATTATTAGTTTTATAACTATCTCATCAGGAACTAGTTCACCATTATTCATTATTTCACTTATCTCTTTACCCATTGATGAGTCTTTTTGTTGAACTTGGTCTCTTAAAAGATCGCCTGTTGAAATTTGAATAAATCCAAATTTTTCAACCAGAAACTTAGATTGTGTTCCCTTACCACTTCCAGGAGGACCTAACAGAACAACCTTTTTCATTTACCTCTTCTTAAATTTGACTTTTTAATCAAACCTTCATATTGATGAGCTAGGAGATAGGATTGAATTTGAGTAACTGTATCCATTGTAACACTTACCACAATCAAAAGGCTTGTACCTCCGAAATAAAATGGAACCTGATACTTTGATATCAAAAGCTCTGGTAATAAACATATAAATGACAAATAAATAGCACCAATTACTGTCAATCTAGTTAAAATGAAATCTAGATAATTTGCAGTATTTTCACCGGGCCTAATACCTGGAACAAAGCCACCATATTTTTTTAAATTATCTGCAGTATCTTTTGGATTAAAGACTATCGCTGTGTAAAAAAATGCGAAGAATACAATCATAGCCGTGTATAATGATAGATAAACTGGGTGACCTCTACTTAAAAATTGACTTAAAGTATTGAGCCACTCAGGTCCACTTCCGGCATTGAAGCTAACAAAAGTAATAGGTAACAACAAAAGAGAACTGGCAAAAATTGGTGGTATAACACCCGCAGTATTAATTTTTAAAGGAAGATGCGAAGAACTAGCTACACTGCTTCCAGCTCCTTGCTGTTGTCTTTTTGGGTATTGAATAGTAATTCTTCTTTGAGCCCGTTCGATAAAAACCATGAAGGCAATTACAGCGACAGACATAACTAGAAGGAAAACTATAAACAACGTAGATAAAGCACCAGTTCTCCCAAGTTCAAAAGTTGTGCTTAGTGCGACAGGAAGTTGTGCTACAATTCCAGTAAAAATGATAAGTGAAATTCCATTTCCAATCCCTCTTTGAGTAATCTGCTCACCAAGCCATACAAGAAAAATTGTCCCAGAAACAAGAGTAATAACTGTTGTAAATCTAAAGAACATACCAGGATCCATCACTGCTTGTACACCTTGACTATTTGACATATTTTCAATACCAACAGCAACTCCATATCCTTGCACTGTGGCAAGGAAAACTGTACCATATCTGGCATATTGATTAATTTTTTTTCTTCCAACTTCTCCTTCTTTTTTCAATTGTTCAAGTTGGGGAGAAATAACTGTTAGAAGCTGCATTATAATACTTGCAGAGATATAGGGCATAATATTGAGTGCGAAAACTGTCATTCTCCCTAAAGCACCTCCAGCAAACATATCAAACATACCTAAGATACCGCCTACGTTAGCACTGAAAACCTTTTCTAAAGCTACTGGATCTATACCAGGTAATGGAATGTAAGAACCGATTCTGTATACAATCAAGCCTAAAAGAGTAAATACTATTCTTTTTTTCAAATCCTCGGCTTTTGCTATCGAGCCTAAATTAATTCTAGATGCAATTTGTTCTGAAACTGATGCCATTATTTAGTTTTACTTTTTGATTTAATTTTTGTTTTACTTTCTGCTTTTTTTTTTTCTGTTTTTTTTTCAGAAACACTTTCAACCTTTGACGTATTTTTTTTTACTGCAGTATCAACTTTTAGATTTTTGGAAGAATCTCTTTCATTATTTTCTTGCTTTGTCTTTTGTTTTGAAGAAGTTGAACTAACCTTTTTAAACTCAACAATTTTTATTTCTGCACCTACTCTTTTAAATTCTTTCAAAACACTTTCAGATGCTGAATGCGATTCGATATTTATTGGATCAGAAAGCTTTTTTCCCATCAAAATCTTGATATGAGAGTTTCTTTTAGATTTTGATAGATCAATAAGATCTTGAATTTTTAAAAGACTTTTCTTTCCAATAAGTTTTCTTTCAATACAAAAATTCAAAAAGTCTGTTTTAATCACAGTTTTCTTTATTTTAGATCTAGATTTAAACCCATGTTTTGGCATTCTCATATGAAGCGGCATTTGACCACCTTCAAAACCATTTATGGATACCCCAGTTCTTGATTTCTGGCCTTTAATACCTCTTCCTCCAGTTTTACCTTTACCAGATCCAATGCCTCTACAAATTCTTTTTTTACTTTTATTTTTTACATCACTTAGATTTAGATCGTTTAACTTCATATTATTCCTTTTCAAATACTATTAAATGTTTGACTTTTTCAATCATCCCTTGGATAGCTGGGTTCTCATCAACAACCTTTTCTCTGTTTATTTTGTTAAGACCCAAAGAAATAAGTATTTTCCTTTGTTTTGAATTTCTACCTATTGGGCTTTTAACTTGTTTGATTTTAATTTTTGCCATCATCTGTTCCTAGTTGATTAACTTTCCTTCTTTTAGTTATATCATTAATTTTTAGCCCTCTTCTCATCGCAATTATTTTTGGAGATGAAGCAGATTTCAAAGCCTCAAAGGTGGCTCTAACCATATTGTGAGGATTTGATGTTCCAACTGATTTAGCCACAATATCTTGAATGCCGAGAGCCTCAAAGACGGCTCTCATTGGGCCTCCGGCAATGACACCTGTCCCAGAAGGAGCACTTCTTAAGTAAACTTTACCTGAATCAAACCTTCCCTTAATGTCGTGATGAAGAGTTTTACCTTGTCGAAGTGGAACTCTTATCATCCTATTCTTAGCCTCGTCAGTTGCTTTTTTTATAGCTTCAGGCACCTCTTTAGCCTTACCTTTTCCATGGCCAACCATACCGTTCCCGTCGCCTACAACTACGAGAGCTGCAAAGCTAAACCTTCTTCCACCTTTAACAACTTTTGCAACTCTATTAATACTTACTAACTTTTCAATGTATTCATTTTGTTCAACTACTTTATTCTGTGAATCACTAGTATTCGAACTATTGTCCTTTGGTAATGAAGTTTTATCCTTGCCAGTTGGCATTTTTGCAGTCAACTTATCATTCTTTTTATCATCTTTAGCTTTAGATGTTTTTTGGGTAACATCATCTATCTTAGCTAAATTTTGATTAATTGACTTGTCTCCAACTTTAGAACTTTTAGATAATTCGTCTTTTTTTGGTACCTCTTTGTTTGTAGAAGATTTCACATCTACATTTTTAGTAGGGATGTCTTTAGTCTTAGTATCTAAAGATAGCGATTTGGAATTTTTTTCAAGATTTTGTTTTTTTTCTTCAGTCATTTTTTTCCTATCAAATTTTAATACCTTTTGACCTTACTCCCATAGCAAGTTCTTTGATTCTTCCATGGTATAAATAAGGACCTCTATCAAATGAGATTTTTTGTTTAATTTTTTTCTCTGATATTCTTGTTCCAACGACTTCACCTACTTTAAAGGCTATTTCTTTAGGGCTTGATTTTAAAGTTTTGAGATCTTTTTCGGCAGATGACGCTGATAAAATAGTTACCCCTTTAGAGTCATCTATCAACTGGGCATAAATATGATTATTAGATCTAAACAAAGATAATCTAAGGTTTAGCTTAAGCTTTAGCTTAAAACGGATCCTATTAGTTCTTCTAGCTTTTTTTGTTAGGTTACCCATTATTTCTTTTTTCCTTCTTTTCTTCTGATTATCTCATCTATATATTTAATCCCCTTACCTTTATAAGGCTCTGGTTTTCTATATGATCTAATATTTGCCGCAACTTGACCTACTCTTTGTTTATCAATACCTGATATTTTTATTTGCGTTGGTTTAGGTACCTCAACTTTTAAGTCATCTGGAACATCAAAATTAATAGGATGAGAATAACCAAGTAAAAGCTCTAACGTTTTACCTTTTTGTGCTGCTTTGTAACCTACCCCATTAAGAATCAACTCTTTGGCAAATCCCGAAGATACGCCGAGAATTACATTATTAATTCTTGATCTAACCGTTCCCCACATTTGGCTGTATTGTCTTGAATTTCCTCCTTTGGAAACAATTACACTATTATCTTTAACTTCAACTTTAGCATCCTTGTTGAATGCATAAGACATTTCACCAAGCTTACCTTTAGCAAAAAGAACTCCATTTTCTATGCGAACCTCAGTATTCTCTGGAATATTTATGGGAATTCTACCACCTCTGGACATAATAACCTCTCTAAAAAACCTTACACAAAATTTCGCCACCAACTTTTTCTGTTCTGGCTTCGTTATCTGAAAGAACTCCTTTTGATGTAGATAATATAGAGATACCCAAACCATCAAAATTTCTTTGTAAATCTTTAATTTTTGAATAAACTCTTCTTCCCGGTGTAGATACTCTTGATATATTTTTTATCACTGGTTCTCCCTCAACGTATTTTAATTCAATCTTAAATTCATTTTTATTATTCTCAATTTCAACTTTCTTGAATCCTCTTATATAACCTTCTCTATGCAATACATCAAGAACATTAGCTCTAAATCTCGAAGCTGGCATTAAAACAGACTCTTTCTTTCTAAGTTGTCCGTTTTTAATTCTAGCTAACATATCTCCAAGTGGGTCTGACAAACTCATAACTTAATCCTTTCCTTTACCAACTTGACTTTGTAATACCTGGTACGTGACCAATTGATGCTAATTCACGAAATGCAATCCTTGACAGTTTGAACTTTCTGTATACTCCTCTACCTCTTCCGGTAAGCGAACACCTGTTTCTTATTCGTACCTTCGATGCATTTCTTGGAATTTTAGATAATTTAAGCCTTGCTTGAAACTGTTCTTCAGGACTTAAGCGCTTATTATTTGCGTCTTTCAATAGTTTATCATGTTTTGCTTTATACTTTTTATAAAGCTTTATTCTTTTTTTATTTCTTTCAATTAGACTCAACTTAGACATCAATCCTCCTTTTTAATTTTTAAATGGTAAATTAAATCCTTTTAGTAATTCATATGCATAATCTTCTCTTTTAGTGGAAGTAACAATACAAATGTCCATACCCCTGATTTTATCAATCTTATCATAATTGATTTCAGGAAAGATGATTTGTTCTTTAATTCCTATTGAATAATTTCCATTGCCGTCAAAAGATTTTTTTGAGAGACCCTTAAAGTCTCTTACTCTTGGAAGGGCAATATAAATTAATCTATCTAAAAATTCATACATTCTGTTTTTTCTCAAGGTTACCTTGCATCCTATGTTAAGACCTTTTCTCAGCTTAAAGCCGGCGATCGATTTTTTTGCCTGTGTCGTTTGAGGTTTCTGTCCAGTGATCTGCGTTAGATCATCAATGGCTGAGTTTATCTTTTTAGAATCAACCGCTGCCTCTCCAACTCCCATATTAACAACTATTTTTTCAATCTTTGGAACCTCAAAGATATTTTCTAACTTAAATTTTTCTTTAAGTTTATTTCTTAAATCTTTTACATATAATTCTTTTAATCTTGCCATAACATTCCTAATTTAAAGTTTCACCTGATTTTTTTGCAAATCGAACCTTTTTACCATCTTCTAATGTTTTTATACCAACTCTAGTAGGTTTAGAAGTTTTTGGGTCAACAATAGATAGTTTACATAGATGAATAGGAAGCTCCTTACTTTCTATACCCCCTTTTGAGGTTGCTGATTGTTTCATATGTTTCTTCACAACATTTACACCTTCAACAACGGCCTTAACTCTACTATCGACCTTTGATCTTATAATTTTTAGAACCTTACCGTTTTTTCCTTTATCTTTTCCAGAAAGAACAACGACGTTGTCACCTTTTCTTATTTTTGCAGTCATATTAGAGAACCTCCGGTGCGAGTGAAATTATTTTCATATACTTCTTAGCCCTTAACTCCCTAGTCACTGGACCAAAAA
The DNA here is from genome assembly GCA_002457065.1 of alpha proteobacterium MED-G10. GTDB lineage: Bacteria > Pseudomonadota > Alphaproteobacteria > Methylaequorales > Methylaequoraceae > MED-G10. Next base: position 21,331 of record NTKR01000012.1, read on the forward strand.
TTCTAGTGCCAATTGGCTCACCATTATTATTTATTAATACAGCAGCATTCCTATCAAAACGGATTGACGAACCGTCTTGTCTATAAACCTCTTTAGCAGTTCTTACGATTACAGCTTTATGAACCTCACCTTTTTTTACTTTACCCCTAGGAATAGCGTCTTTTACTGTTATGACAATAACGTCACCAATGGAAGCAAATCTTCTTTTTGATCCGCCCAGCACCTTTATGCACTGAACTTTCTTAGCTCCAGAGTTATCAGCAACGAACAATGTGGACTGCATTTGAATCATATCTTACCTACTTACCTATCACTATCCACTTTTTTGTTTTAGATATTGGTTTATTTTCTTGAATAGTCACAAGCTCTCCAGTTCTAAACTTATTTTCTTCGTCATGAGCAGAATATTTTTTTGATCTTTTTATGTATTTTTTATAAACAGGATGCATTACCTTTCTACTGACCAAAACCGTAATTGTTTTGTCCAGTTTATCTGATACAACAAGACCTTTAAGAACTCTTTTTGGCATCTTTTCTACCTTTCATATTCTCTAGAGTTTTTAACCTAGCAATTTGTTTTTTTACCTCTCGAATTCTCGCAGTTTTTTCAAGTTGACCAGAACTCTTTTGGAATCTTAAATTTAATGACTCTTTTCTTAATAGTGATATTTTTTCTTTCAATTCTTTGTCACCAAGATTTTTTAAATCTGAAAATTTTTCCATTATGCACCTAACCTTGTCACAAATTTATTTTTATTTGGAAGCTTTGCTGAGGCAAGTAAAAATGCTTCGGCAGCCAAGTCTTTAGAAACTCCATCAATTTCAAATAGAATTTTTCCTGGTTTAACTCTAGCGGCCCAAAACTCAACGGCTCCTTTACCCTTTCCTTGTCTAACCTCCGCCGGTTTTTTTGTTACTGGGACATCAGGGAATATTCTTATCCAAACACGTCCTGATCTTTTAAGGTGTCTTGAAATGCATCTTCTGGCTGATTCAATTTGCCTTGAAGTAATTCTTGCAGGAGTAAGAGCTTTGAGACCAAAAGACCCAAAGTTTAGAAGATTTCCTCCTTTAGAATTACCATGCATACGTCCTTTGAACTGTTTTCTATATTTTGGTTTTTTTGGCTGTAACATTTTTAATTAATCCTGGTTCTTTTTAAAGTCGTCATTAGTTTTGGTATTCTCAGAGTTATCAATTAGATCCTTATCAAACTTTTCTCCCTTAAAGATCCATACCTTGACTCCGCAAATTCCGTAAGTCGTATTTGCTCTAGCAACACCATAATCAATTTCTGCTCTAAGTGTATGAAGAGGAACCCTTCCTTCTCTATACCATTCGGTTCTTGCTATTTCTGCACCACCTAATCTTCCACTGCAATTAACACGAATTCCCAACGCTCCTAATCTCATTGCTGATTGCACTGCTCTTTTCATTGCTCTTCTAAATGCTATTCTTCTTTCTAATTGTTGAGCAATGTTGTCAGCCACAAGCTGAGAGTCAAGTTCAGGTTTTTTTATCTCAACTATATTTATATTTACGTCTCCAGAAACAATCTTACTAACCGATTTTTTTAATTTTTCAATGTCGGAACCTTTCTTTCCAATTATCACTCCAGGTCTAGATGTATGCAGGGTAATATTAGCCAGTTTAGCTGGCCTTTCAATTACAATTTTAGATATACCAGCGGAGGCCAACTTCTTAGATAAAAACTTTCTCAAATCGATATCTTCCTGAAGAAGTTTTGAATAATCTTTTTCCGAAAACCACCTCGATTCCCATGGTTTTATTATCCCAAGCCTTAGCCCTATCGGATTAGTCTTTTGCCCCATTATTTACTTCCTTTTTTGTTATTGACGGTATTTTTTTTAGATTCTGATTTTTCTAACTTCTCTTCTTTTTCTTCTACAAGAATTCTGACTCTAGAGAATGGTTTTAATATTTTCCCTGATCTTCCTCTTGCTCTAGGTCTAAATCTCTTGAGAACCATTGACTTTCCAGCTGATGCTTCCTTTACATAAAGTTTGTCTATATCTAATTGATGATTATTCTCTGCATTTGAAATTGCAGATTTCAAAATCTTAGATACCTGTTCAGAAATTCTTCTTCTTGAAAAAATTAACAAATTAAGTGCATGTTCAGCTTTTTTACCCCTAATCATTCTTAGGACAAGATTAGCTTTCTGTACACTAGTCTTTAAAGACTTACCAACTGCCTGCACTACGTTTTTTGTATCATCTTTTGCCATTGTAACCTACTTTGCCTTTTTGTCAGCGTTGTGTCCCTTATAAGTTCTGGTTGGCGAAAACTCGCCAAACTTATGACCAACCATATTTTCATTAACTGTAACCGGGATATGTTTTTTCCCATTGTGAACGCCAAAAGTGAGTCCAACAAACTCTGGTAGTATTGTTGATCTTCTTGACCAAGTTTTAATGACATCATTTCTGCCAGAACCTTTTACAGTCTCCGCTTTTTTCATTAAATACATATCAACAAATGGTCCTTTCCATACAGATCTCGACATAAACCCTACTTCTTTCTTCTCTTCAAGATTAACTTGTCAGTTCTTTTATTATTTCTAGTCTTCTTTCCTTTCGCTGAAATGCCTTTGCGTGAAACTGGATTTCTACCGCCAGATGTTCTTCCTTCACCACCACCATGTGGGTGGTCAACTGGGTTCATTGCAACACCTCTAACAACTGGTCTAACTCCCAACCATCTTTTTCTCCCAGCTTTTCCAAGCTTAATGTTCTTCTTATCTGGGTTTGATACCATACCTACGGTTGCTCTGCATTCAACTCTCACTAATCTGATCTCACCTGACGACAGTTTAACTTGAGCATATTCGGAGTCTTTTCCAATAAGTTGACCATAAGTTCCAGCGGATCTACACATCTGGGCTCCCTTTCCGGGTTTTAATTCAATGTTATGAATAATTGTATCTGTAGGCATATTTCTGAGTTCTAAACAATTACCAATATTGATATCAGTTTTGGCGGAGGAGATTATTTCATCTCCCTTTTTTAAGTTTTGTGGACAAATTATGTAAGCATAGTCGCCTTCTTTGTATTTAATAAGAGCTATATGGGCCGATCTATTTGGATCGTATTCAATCCTCTCTACCGATGCTGCAATGTCTTTAATATTTCTTTTAAAATCAATGATTCTATATTTTCTTTTATGCCCCCCGCCTTTTCTTCTCGAGGTTAAGTGACCATAATTATTTCTTCCACCAGTTTTTGTCAAACCTTTGGCTAATTTTTTAAAGGGCTTTCCTTTGTGAAGCTCGGATTTATCAACAAGCACAAGTCCTCTTTGAGCAGATGTAACAGGTTTATATTTTTTTAATGCCATAGTTACTTAACCTCCAATGAAGTATCAATAGTTTGGCCTTCAGCTAATTTTACAAAAGCCTTTTTCACAGAAGCTCTTCTACCAACTTTACCTTTGAATCTTTTAGTTTTACCTTTTTGGATTAGAGTGTTAACTGACTTCACTTCAACCTTGAAAAGGTTCTGAATTGCATCTTTAATTTCAAATTTGTTTGAATCATTGCTAACCTTAAAAACATAGTAGTTAAATTGTGAAACATATGTTGCCTTTTCAGAAACTAAAGGCGACCTGATAACCTCATATTGTCGTTCGTTTGAAATTACAGTCATTTTGCAAATCTTTCATTTAATATATTTAACGCATCTACAGATAATACTAAAAGGTCTCTCCTCAAAATATCATATACATTGATTCCTACAGCGGGTAGACAATCTATCTTTGGAACATTTCTAATAGCAAAGTTGAAATTAACTTCAATCTTTTCTCCATCAATAAACAGAGCTGAATTTATCTTAAGCTTATCGAGTTTATTTTTTAAAACAGACGTTTTCGGTTTGTTGATCTTAAAATTATCAAAAACTTTTAGTTTTCCTTCTTTTAGTTTACTAGACAAAGCCATTTTGAGAGCTAAAGATCGTATTTTTTTTGGTAGCTTATGCGAGTGCGATCTTACCTGCGGACCAAATATTACCGCCCCGCCTCTCATTTGAGGTGACCTTTTGCTTCCCTGTCTAGCACTTCCTGTACCTTTTTGTTTGAATGGTTTCTTTGTTGTACCGGATATCTCAGATATTCCCTTTGTTTTATGATTTCCGGACCTCTTCTTTGCCAATTGAAATCTGACCATTCTATGAATAACAGAATCTTTTGGCTCCAATCCAAATATTGATTTATCTAAACTAATTTCAGTAACCACCTTATCCTCTAAATTTTTCACTTCCTGCTTCATATACTTTATTTATAAAAATTAATTATCACTTTTGTTATCTGTATTATTGTTCGAGTTTTGTTCTTTATTTTCAGAATCTTTTCTATTCTCAGAAGTCTTTTTTGTATCTTCTGGGTCATTTTGCTCAACAATCTTAGCCTGTACTTGCTCAGTTTTATTCTCTTGAATATTATCGTTAGCTAAGTTTGGTGTTACTTTAGCATCAACTTCAGAGCCTTGGTCAAGATTATTATCTTGATCGGGCTTAATATTTTGTCTTTTCTTAACAGAATCAAAAACACTAATGACGGCACCCTTATGACCAGGAACAGCTCCCTTTATTAACAAAATATTGTTGTCTATATCAACTTTAAGAACTTTTAAATTTTGTACAGTAATTTTTTTATTACCAAGCCTACCTGCCATTTTTTTCCCTTTAAAAACCTTTCCAGGATCTTGACATTGCCCAGTTGACCCATGGGACCTGTGGGAAATTGAAACCCCGTGAGTAGCTCTGTTTCCTGCAAAATTATGTCTTTTCATACCACCGGCAAAACCTTTACCTATTGAATTTGAACAAACATCAACAAATTGACCTTCAATAAAATTATTTACTTTTACTTCACTTCCAACTTTATATGAATCTAGATTTGAAACTCTAAATTCTCTTGAGTACTTAAATGAAGATACATTATTTTTTTTCAAAAAGCCTTTGGTTGGCTTGTTAACATTTTTTGTGGACCCAGAGGCAAGCTTAACAGATTGGTAACCATTTTTTTCCAGAGTTTTAACTTCTACAATTTCGCATTTATTAACTTGAAGAATTGTAACTGGATGATTAATCCCATAAGCATCGAAGTATCTGCTCATTCCTATCTTTTTTGTTATTAAGCCAATTCTCATTTTTTATTCCTACAATTTAATTTCGATGTCTACACCAGCTGCTAACTCTAGCTTCTGAAGAGCATC
>NTKR01000013.1 GCA_002457065.1 alpha proteobacterium MED-G10
ATAAAATTTTTCTCTGGTTCGTAAATACAAATTAAAGAGAAGCCACTGTTTCTTTTATGGACTATTTGAGTTTCTTCTTTGGAAATTATTGTATCTTTTAGACTACACAAGTTTACAATTAATGTTTCTGCTTTTATTTTAATATCATAGTTAATATAAAGTTTGTCTCCTGGATCGCATATTTTAATTTTTTCTTTAAGGCTTGAAATTGACTTGATATTTTTTAATTCACATACCTTAGCTTGAGTTGTAGTTACACCTATAAAAGTAATTATCAAAAAAATAGTAATTCTAATCATAGAATTGCTGAGACTTTCCCCAAATGTTTGGTTAACCTCATATTTTCAGAATAATCTACTGGGACTCCTATTATGGCAGGACCTTTTTGTTTAAATGCTTCTTCCAAGGCGGGTAAGAAATCCTTAGCAGAGTTAATTTGTGTTCCCCACATATTCAAAGACTTAGCAAGAGTTCCAAAATTAGGATTATCAAATTTTAAATCTGAGTGATCACCATCAAACTGAATTTGTTGTTTCCATTTGATTAAACCATACTCGCCATCAAGCCAAACCACTGCTACAACATTAAGTTTTTCTCTGACTGCAGTTTCAAGATCTTGAACATTCATAAAAAAACCTGCATCACCGTTTATAGATAAAATTTTTCTATCTGGAAAAACCATTTTTGCACCCATTGAACCAGGTAATGCAAAGCCCATAGTACAAAAGCCGTTAGAAATTAGACATGTATTTGGTTCTGTACAATTATATTCTCTCGCAACCCACATTTTATGAGCACCAACATCAGATAGGACAATGTCATTTCCATCCATTACTTTTCTAACATCAGACAGCACCCTTTGTGGTTTCATAGGAAATGAATCATCATCGTTATCCTGATTTAAATGATTAAGCATAGTCGTGCGAGCTTTCTCCCTAGACTTAATTTTAAACAGCGGAAGATTCTTTTCTCCAACCTTTTCAACTAGAGCATTATTAAGTTGGTACAGTGCTCCAGCTAAATCAGCAATAATTTCAACATTTGGTAAATAATTTCTATCCACCTCAGCAGGTGTATAATCAATGTGTATTACATTCTTTTGACCTTTTTCAATTCTATTCCATGCTGAAGGACTGTACTCAACTAGATCATAACCGATTGCTATGACTAAATCAGACTCATCTATTGCTAAATTATTATAATCACCGCTTCCTAAACCGATTGTAAATAAACTATGTTCATCATTCGATGAAACGGAACCTTTACCCATAAAAGTATTGATTACTCCCACTCCTAAATTTTGAACGAGTGCTCTTAATCTATGTGAAGCTCTTTTTCTTATAGTACCGTTGCCAGCTAATATTATTGGATTCTTTGCTGAAATAATCAGATCTATAGCTTCATTTACTGCTCTATTGTCAGCCGCTGGCCTTCTAATGAGAATTGGCTTGATAGGATTCTCATTAACTTCTTCTTTAGCAACATCCTCAGGTAGTTCTATTACAGTCACACCTGGTTTTTCAGTTTCAGCAACTTTAAAAGCTTTCCTAACGACTTCAGAAACATTTTTTGCGGAAAGAATTGTTTGTGCCCATTTTGATATGGGAGCAACCATACTAATGGAATCCATTATTTGATGACTTTCTTTATGTAATCTCTCTGTTGATCCTTGTCCAATTATTGCTACAACTGGGGCTCTATCCATATTAGCATCAGCTAACCCTGTCATAAGATTTGTAACCCCAGGACCTAATGTTGCCAAACAAACGCCAGCTTTACCAGTTAATCTTCCGTATACATCTGCCATAAAAGCAGCAGCTTGTTCATGTCTACATAACACAAATTCAATTTTACTTTTTTTCAATGAAATCATTAAGTCGGCATTTTCCTCGCCAGGTATTCCAAAAATTTTTGTTACACCTTCTGTCTCCAGACATTTTACAAATAAATCAGATGCTTTCATTTTTTACTCCTTTATTTTTTTAAAACTAAAAGTTTATCAATTTGCATATCTTCCATAGTATACTTTATACCCCCAACACCGTACCCTGAATGTTTTAATCCAGCAAATGGCATCCAGTCAACTCTAAATGCAGTATGATCATTATGAAAAACAGCAGATGCATTGATTTTTTCATAAAAGTTTAACACTTCTTTAATTTCATTTGAGAAGATTGATGCTTGAAAAGAAACATCAGTCATATTTGCCTGCTCAATTGCCTCATTTAAATCATCATATGCATAAATACAAACCACAGGCCCAAAAACTTCTTTTTCTGAAATTTTATCAGTTTTTTTTGGATTGACTAATATTGTTTTATCATATGCTGTTTCTGAAAGTCTTCTACCCCCTGTAATTAGTTCTGCACCATTACTAATTGCCTCATCAACCCAACTTTCAACTCTATTTACCTCAGCTGGTCTGATTAATGGACCAACATCAGTATTACTATTTAAAGGATCTCCAACTTTAAATTTTTTTAATTCTGCAGTAAATATTTTTAAGAAATCATCAAAAATTTTTTTGTGAAGGAAAATTCTTTGTACTGAAACACAAACCTGCCCCGCGTGATAAAAACCACCACGAATCAATAACTTAGAAGATGTATCTAAGTCAGCACTTTGACTTATAAATGAAGGAGCCATTCCGCCATGTTCTAACGCGCAACGGGTGCCCGGTGATAACTTGGATCTCAACATCCAACCAACTTTTGCAGATCCTATAAAACTTAAAAAATCAACTCTATTATCTGAAACTAATTTTGATGCTAGATCTAAACTTTCTGGCATAACAAAATAACATTTATCTTTTGGTAATCCTGATTCATAAAGCATATCTATGATCTTTAAGCAAGAAAGAGGGGTATCTTCCGATGGTTTAATTATGACAGGGCACCCAGCAGCTATTGCAGGTATTATTTGATGAATAATTAAATTAAATGGATGATTGAATGCACTTATCGCTAAAACTACTCCAATCGGTTCTTTCTGAGTAAAAGCAATTCTGTTTTCAGATGCTTTATTAATATTCATTGGAATTACACTTCCAGATTCATTTTTTATTAATTCAATGGCCGTTTTAACACCTTCCGCTCCTCTTTCAATTTCGATAATTGAATCTTTAATGGGTTTCCCTCCCTCAGAAGAGGCCAGCTTTGCTAGTCCATCAATATTAGAAGAAACATTTTTAAAAAAATTTTCGAGAACTTCAATTCTTTTTATTAAATTAAAATCTAATCCTTTTTTTAGGGAATTTTTTTTTGCTGATTCTAGAATTACTTCAATATCATTTGTTTTTTGAAATTCAATTTCTTGAATAACCTTCTGATCCCACGGAGTCTTAACTTTAAGCATATAGCAAATATTTAAATCATTAATTTTGAATTTAATTCTATAATAAGGTATGTTAAATACAACCACTTACATAATTAAGACCTATGCCTTCATTCGATATAGTTTCAAAAACAGATTTAGCCGAAGTTGATAATGCTATAAATGGAGCAATGAGAGAAATTTCTTCACGATATGATTTTAAAAATAGTCAATCTAGTATAAATAGAGAAGATGATGAAGTTCATCTTTTAGCCGAGGACAATTATAAAATTGAACAACTCCAACAAATCTTTAGAACGCACTGTGTAAAAAGAAAGTTAGCGACTGGCGCATTTGAATTTTCAAAGATTGAAGATGCAAGAGGAGGACTTCTAAAACAATTTTCAAAGATAATACAAGGAATAGATAAAGAAATTAGTCAATTGATTAATAAAACCTTAAAATCGACAAAGTTAAAAGTTCAAGTGGCAATCAGAGGTGATGAAGTTAGAGTATCTGGAAATAAAAGAGATAACCTTCAAGAGGCTATTCAGATCATCAAAGATCTTGAAATTAAACAACCTCTCCAATACATAAATTTTAGAGACTAATTGGCATAAATATTTCATAAGAAGAGAATATGAAAAAAAAAAATGATAAGATTAAAAAAATGTTGGGTGACAACTCTAACAGTTTTGTGGATAAGTTAGCGTCTATAAAATACATAACAAAAAAAGATTCAAAATTTTTATCTTCAGTTGTTTCCGGTGTTTTAAAGAAAAAAAAATAACTATTTTTTTATAACAAAGAAACAACAACCTTGGTGCCAATCACTGTTTTCCCCTGTTATAAGAGCACTTGAATCATCGCATGTTGTTTTAATTTCAAGTTGTGAAATTATCTTTAGATTCAAATGTTCAATAGCAGATAATGTCCCAGATCTTACTTGTTTCCAATTCCAGTCATCAACTATCAATATATACTCATTTTCTAAAGCTGGTTGAACGAGCTTTATTCCGTCAAAATGGTCTTCGAAATGATGGGGGCCATCATACAAATATATGTTATGTTTACCAATCTTATTATAATTTACTTCTCTAAAATCATCATTAATTAAATTTAGGTTTGAACTTTTATTTAATGCATTTTTGATGTTTTTGTTAAATTCAAACATTGGATCTTTTTCTTCAATAAAACTTTGGCTCCAGTTGTCAATACATGTAATATCAACTGTGTTTTTGTAGCATGCTGAGCAAGCCGTTGAACCGTGCCAGGATCCAATTTCTAAGTACTTTGGTGCAGTGTGTATTTCAATTAGATTGTTAAGCATTGACCTGAATTTACGACCAGATAGACCGTTTAAATTTAAAATAAAATCATCTATTTTTCTTTTTTGTGCCATAGCATTATCAAAAGAATTTTGTATTTTTAAAAATAATGTATTTTTTTTATCCCCATCAACTGATACCTTCATTTCATCAAGTGAATTGATATGATTTAATAAGTGAGTAAGAAGTTTTTTTTTTTTAATTAAAAGTTTTCTTTTAATACTTTCCATTAGGTAATATTAATATATTAATTTTATGAGTAAAATAAATAAATGTCATAACATAGACGATTTTAGGAAATTAGCCAAAAAATCAATTCCTTCTCCTATTTTTCATTATATTGATGGGGCTGCTGACGATGAGGTTACATATAGAAGGAATACCAAAGCATTTGATGAATGTTATCTTGTTCCTAAAGTTTTAAGATCGGTTGAAACCGTTAATTTAGAAACCAAGGTGTTGGGTAAAAAGATATCCCTTCCTTTTTTTCTATCTCCAACGGCACTTCAAAGACTTTTTCATCACACTGGAGAATTAGCGGTTGCTAAATCAGCTGAAAAATTTAATACTTTTTTTGGAATATCTTCGCTTTCTACAATACCTATAGAAGATATAATTAATATCAAAGCTCCCAAAATTTTTCAGCTTTACTTTCATAAAGATCGTGGTTTAACGAATTCGATGATTGACAAATGCAAAGCCGCTAAGCTTGATGCTTTGGCTTTAACTGTTGACACTATTACAGGTGGGAATAGGGAAAGGGATTTAAAGACTGGTTTTACATCACCTCCAAAGCTAACACTTAAAAGTTTATTAAGTTTTATACAAAATCCTAAATGGACTCTAAACTTTTTATTTAGAAAAAAGTTTGATCTACCTTTCCTAAGTGATTTTATAAAAGAAGGCACAGATATCAAAATTTCTGTCTCAGATTATTTTACAAATATGCTAGACCAAAATTTAAACTGGAAAGATGCTGAAAACATAAAAAAAAGGTGGAATGGTATTTTTTGTTTAAAAGGTATTATGTCTAGAGAAGACGCGCTTAAGGCAGTTGATATAGGTGCTGATGCAATTATGATATCAAATCATGGTGGAAGACAACTAGATGGATCCAGATCTCCTTTTGATCAACTTGATGAAATTGTAGAAGCTGTTGGAGGAAAAATTGACATTATTTGTGATGGAGGTATACGAAGAGGTACACATATTTTAAAGTCTTTGTCAAAAGGCGCTACAGCATGCTCAGGTGGAAGATTATACTTGTATGCTTTGGCGTCAGGAGGAGAAAAAGGTGTTACTAAATCGATTAGTAACTTGAAAGAAGAGGTTATTAGAGATATGAAATTAATGGGAGTTACAAAAATCTCTGAACTTAATAAGAATAATATAAGGTATTGAGATGAAGTTTTTTATTTTCTTTTTTATTTTTTTTATCTCTTTCAACATAAATTCAAAAAGTAATGATTCACCAGATTTAAATTTCAAAAGTGAAAAAAAAGTATTGTGGAATGAATGGATTAGCCAAATCAAAGAAGAACTTCAAAAAGAAGGTTTTAAGACATCAACTCTAAAAAACTTAGATAATCTAAAATTCAATAAAAGAGTAATCGAATTAGACCGGAAACAACCAGAATTCAAGTTGAATTTTAATCAATATTTAAAAAAAAATTTTAGTGAGATGAAGAAAAAAAATTTAGTAAAACATTTTAGTGAAAATCAAATTTTACTGGATAAAATTTATAGCCATTACAACGTTGATCCAAAAATACTTGCTTCACTTTGGGGAATCGAGACTTCCTATGGAAGCTATTTAGGCAAATTTGATATTTTATCTTCATTGGCATCTTTAGCTTATGATGGAAGAAGAAAGAACTTTTTCCTAAAACAACTCAGATATGCTTTAAAAATTTTAGAAGATGGACACATTTCTAAATCTCAATTTAAAGGGTCATGGGCGGGTGCCTTTGGTCAAACTCAATTTATGCCTAGCACATTTAATAAATACGCTATAGATTTCGATGGTAATAAAAAAATAAATTTATTTAAGAAGGAGGATGCATTAGCTTCTGGAGCAAATTATTTAAAAAAATCTGGCTGGAATAACAAAATTGTATGGGGTGAGAAAATCGATATTCCTATTACAAAAGAACTTAGAAATCTATCTGATTCTAAAGTATTTAAAAAAATTAAATCTTGGGAAAAGTATGGAATTATTTTTAAAAATAAATACAATAAGGATCAATTAATGCGATTAGTTATTCCTGATTCTGAAGATAATCAAATTTTTCTTGTTTCTAAAAACTTTGATGTGATCTTAGACTGGAATAGGTCTAATTATTTTGCTCTTACGGTTTTTTTATTGTCTGATGAAATTAAATAAGGAATTACAAAAAAAGATTTTCTTAAGGTTTGTTTGCCTAATGTTTTTGTCTGGCTGCTCAGAAACTACTTTTTTAATAAATTCAGCAAAAAGAATTGGTAGTTGGGGAGATGGACCTATATACAAAGTCGGTACTCCATATAAAATTAATGGTAAATGGTATTACCCAGCTGTAAATTATGATTATGACGAAATTGGAATTGCTTCATGGTATGGGCCAGGTTTTCATGGAAAAAAAACAGCCAACGGTGAAGTATTCGATCAAAATAAAATTACAGCTGCTCATAAAACACTTCCAATGCCATCCATTGTAAAAGTTACTAATTTAGAAAATGGATTAGTGCTGGATAATGTCAGAGTAAACGACAGAGGACCTTTTGCAGGAGATCGAATTATAGATTTATCAAAGAAAGCCGCTGAAGAGTTAGGTTTTATGAAAAATGGTGTAGCAAAAGTAAGAGTTGAAATTTTAGAGGATGAGTCAAGAAAGTATGTTACAATTCAAGAAAAAAATTCATACAAAGCAGAACCTGCCGAAGTAACTAAGATAGATAAAAAAATAATTGTCGATGATTTTAATGAAAATATCATTGTAAAAAAGTCTGAAGACATTGTTGATTCAAATAATAGTATATTAGACAATCAGGAGTTGATCATACAAGTTGGTGCTTTTACAGATCATAGAAATGCAAAAACTCTAATAGCAAAGCTTTCTGAATTTAAAGCATACATAAATAGAGTTTTTATGAGCAGCAAATATTTATACAGGGTAAGAATTGGGCCTATAAGTAATCTAGATGAAGCTAATGAAATGAAGAAGAAATTATTTGATTTAGGCTACACATCTTCTCATTTGGTTATGAGGTAATAATAATGAGATTTATTTGTTATTTTATAATCACGATTTTTTTTTTTAAACAATCACAAGCCATAGATACAGTTGCTAAACAAGCAATTTTATATGACCTTGAAACGGAATCCGTTATATTTAAAAAAGATTCAGATAAGTTAATGTCGCCAAGCTCAATGAGTAAGATAATGACTATCTATTATGTATTTAAAAAAATCTCCGATGGTGAATTAACTTTGGAAGATGAGTTTAAAGTTAGTAAGAAAGCCTGGAAAAAAGGTGGTTCAAAAATGTTTGTAAAAGTTAATGATAAGGTCAAGGTCAAGGACCTTATAAGAGGTATAATAGTACAATCTGGAAATGATGCATGCATAGTTTTGGCTGAAGGGTTATCAGGAAGCGAAGAGATTTTTTCTGAGGAAATAACTCAGTTAGGAAAAGAAATTGGCCTTAAAAACTCTATTTTTACAAATTCTACTGGGTGGCCTGATCCAGAACATTTAACGACAGTGGATGATTTATTAACTTTATCAATCAGGACCATTAAAGATTTTCCTGAATTTTTTCATTTTTATTCTGAAAAAGAATTTAAGTACAATGGCATTAAACAGCTTAACAGAAACCCACTTTTATTTACTGACTTAAATTCTGACGGTTTAAAAACAGGACATACTTCACTAGGTGGATACGGATTGGTTGCAACAGTAAAAAAAAATGGAAGACGTTTGATTCTGGTTCTTAATGGCCTTAATTCCAGTAAAGAACGAGCAAGAGAAGCTACAAGACTAATAAAATTAGGCTTTAATCAATATCAAAGCTTAAAAATAGCAGAGGAGAACACAAATTTAAAAAGACTTTTTGTGTGGGCGGGAAGTAAAAAATCTGTAGATGTTTATAATAAAGAAGAGATAAGTATAACTATTCCCAAAAGAATAAAAAAAGATATTTCATACTATGTAAAGTACCAAACTCCAATAATTCCCCCAATATCCAAAGATCAAATTATTGGTGAATTTGTGATAAAAAACAAAAAAAAAGAAATTCTTAAAAAAGTTGAACTTTTTGCAAGAGATGAAGTAAAAAAAATGAATTTTTTCCAAAAAATTGGACATAACTTTAAATATTTACTACTAGGCGAAAGTGCATTTTCAAAATAATGAAAAAATTTATTGCTTTTGAGGGACTTGACGGAAGTGGAAAGACCACTCAGATTAAACTCTTTGCATCATCTTTAAAAAAAATAAAAAAAGATTATTTTTTGACAAGAGAGCCAGGTGGAACAAAAGTAGCAGAGAAAGTAAGAGAAATCCTTGTAAAAAGAAGTGGGAAAACCTTTTCCTCAATTACAGAATTACTTCTTATTTATGCAGCAAGACACGAACATTTAAAGGAAAAGGTTATTCCAAATCTTAAAAAAAAAATAGTTTTATGTGACAGATTCTTTTATTCTACATATTGTTATCAAATTTTTGCTAATGATATTTCTATGAGTTATTTAAATTTTTTACATAAGAATTTTGCTTTTAATTTATTACCTGACATAAATATACTTTTACAAATTGATCCAAAGATATCTTTAAAAAGAAGTTTGAAAATAAAGAATATTGAAACTAGATTTGAAAAAAAAAGCAGAGTTTTTCACAAGAAAGTATCAGAGGGATTTGAGAGTGTTTCAAAAAAGAAAAATGTTTTTAAATTTGATGGAAATACTGAAATTAATTTATTGCATAGAAATATTATTGATCTAATAAATAAAAAAAAAGTTTTCGATTTTTTATTACCTTATGCTGTTTGAGAATGAATGAAAAGCCAAACAATCATCTTGATGAATTTAATTTTTTAAAAAATTGTTTTAAATCAAAGTCCCCACATTCCTGGATATTTTATGGTCCAGAAGGAGTTGGTAAGCACAAGTTTACGATAGATTTTATTAAGGAAATTAATAAGGGTATAAATTTACATCAATGCCTTTTTGAAATTAACAATACAGAAAATACTGCATCAATAAATGATGTACGAGAATTAATAAATCAAACTACATTGACAAATTCATATAATGGTAAATTAAAAACGTTTATTCTCATACATAGTTTAGACTTATTGAACATTAATGCTACAAATGCTCTTTTAAAGATGATTGAGGAACCCCCAGGTAATACCATTATTATTATTTTAGCTTCTAATTTAAAACTTATTCCAAAGACAATTATATCTAGATGCTTGAAGCTTAAGTTTAAAGCAAATAACTCAGAACATTTTATCAATTTAAAAAAACACAATTTTGATAATTATCTATTATGTAATGACAACCCTAAAGTATTAGATATTTTTAATAATGAGGAGGGAGAAAGAATTAAAAAAACTACTTTAAATATCCTTGGAAGCAGCAGGCTAAATATAAATGAATTTATGAATTTATATAATGAAATTAATAATGACTTTAAAACATATTTTTTGGTAGTTACGCATTTAATTTATTATAAATTAAAACAAAAAATTTTAACTGATTTTCAAAATTTTGAGAAAACTAGATATGCTTTAATATATTTTGATTTTTTAAAAAATATTAGTTTAGAAAATTTAAAAATAGACAAGAAAAAAACCTTGTATTTAATTTTCTCAGAATTTTTTAAATATAAATTGAATATTAATATCTAGAAATATTATGAAAAAAATATATCTCACAACACCGATTTTCTATGTGAATGATTCACCACATATCGGGCATGCTTACACAATGCTGATTTGTGACACTTTAGCTAAATTTTTTCAATTAGATGGTTATGAAGTTTTGTTTACCACTGGAACCGATGAGCATGGAATGAAAGTTGAGAAAGCTGCTAATAAAAAACAAATTGAACCCAAAGTTTTCGTAGATAAAGTGTCTAAAAATTTTGTAAAACTTTCAAAGACTTTAAAAATTTCAAATACTGACTTTGTCAGAACAACAGAGGAAAGACATAAAAAAGCTGCAAAAGCTTTTTGGGAGGTTTTAACTGAAAATAATCAAATATATTTGAGTGATTATAAAGGTTGGTACTCTGTTAGAGATGAATCTTTTTTTCTAGAAAAAGAATTAGAAAAGAGAAATAATGAGTTTTATACTGTTGATGGTGAAAAGGTTCAATGGATCGAAGAGGAGAGTTTTTTCTTTAAATTATCAAATTGGGAAGACGAACTTTTAAAGTATTATGATAATAATCCTGAATTTATATCACCGAGTACTAGAAGAAACGAGGTTATAAGTTTTGTAAAATCTGGATTAAAAGACTTATCTATTTCACGTACCAGTTTTGGATGGGGTATAAAAGTAGAAAAAACTTCAAACCACATAATGTATGTATGGATTGATGCACTAGTAAATTATTTAACTTCTCTGAATTATCCAGAAATGTCGGAAAAAAGTTTTCTTTTCTGGGAAAATAGTTCACATATAATTGGTAAGGATATTTTGAAATTTCATGCAGTCTATTGGCCAGCTATGCTTATGGCTGCAAAACTTCCCTTACCGAAAAAGATATTTGCGCATGGTTGGTGGACAAATGAGGGACAAAAAATCTCTAAGTCAATTGGAAATGTTATTGATCCCAACGATATGATAGAGAAATATGGTTTAGATCAATTAAGATTTTTTTTACTTCGTGAGGTTACATTAGGACAGGATGGAGACTTCTCAGAACAATCCTTTAAAACAAGAATTAATTCTGATTTATCAAATAATCTTGGAAATCTAATACAAAGAGCTTTAAAGTTCAATAATAAGAATTTTAGCAATAAAATGCCATTTGAACTTGAAAAACCAAATAAAGACGATTTATTGTTTGAAGTTTATAATATGTATGAAAAGATCAAACCAGATATGGATAATTATCAGATTAGTAAAGCCTTAGAAAAAATTTTTACTTTACTTAATAAACTAAATAAATTTATGGATAAATCAGAACCCTGGAATTCTTTCAAAACAAATCAGGAAGTAGCAGCTAGAGATTTATCAATATTAATCGAAAGTTTTAGAGTTATAGGTATTATTCTTAAACCATACATTCCTGACGCATCTGAAAAAATTTTAGGTTTTTTGAATATAAAAGATGAAAGTAGAGATTTTAAATTTATAGATTTTAAATATAAACTCAAAAAAGGACATTGTATAAATGACCCAGAACCATTATTTCCAAGATATGAATGATATAGTTGATTCACATTGCCACTTAGATTTTAAGGATTTCGATAACGACCTTGCCCTAATTCTTAAAAGAGCTAAAGAAAAAAACGTTAAATATTTTCTTTCAATTTCCGTAAATATCGAAGATTTTGATAAGGTTTATGCTGTAGCAAAATCTGCTGAAAATATTTGGTGCACTACAGGCGTTCACCCTAATAATGTTTTGGAAAGTAAACTCGATCAAGCAAAGCTTTCAGAAGATTTAAAAAAAAATCTAAAAATAAATAAAGTTATTGGTTTGGGAGAAACTGGCTTAGATTTTTTCAGGGGTGACGATAATAAAAAGAATCAAATAGAATCTTTCAATACACATCTTGAGTTGTCTGGTAAATTTGATTATCCGACAATTGTTCACACAAGAAATGCTGACGCTGAGACAATAAATTGTATAAAAAAATCAGTAGACAAATTTTCCTCTACCGGTCTCATCCATTGTTTTACTTCCACAAAAGAATTAGCAAAAGAAGTCTTAAATAAAGGCTTTTATATTTCTTTTTCTGGAATAATTACATTCAAAAATGCTATTGATCTGATTGAAGTTGTAAAATATGTTCCATTAGATAGGATTTTAGTTGAAACTGATGCACCTTATTTGGCACCTGTTCCGCATAGAGGAAAAAGAAACGAGCCTTCATTTGTTTACCATACTCTTAAGAAAGTTGCTGAAATAAAAAAAGTTGATTTATCAAAAATGGCGGAAATTACCACAAACAATTTCTTTAACCTGTTTTCTAAAATTAAACAATGAGTATTGAAATTACAATATTAGGTTGCGGTAGCTCCTCAGGAGTGCCAGCAATAGGAAATTATTGGGGTAACTGTGATCCATCGAACCCAAAAAACAAAAGATTAAGATCTTCTATTTTTGTAAAGACTAATCAAACAAACATCATAATTGATGCTACTCCAGATTTGAGGCAACAACTACTAAGTGCTGATGTAAAAAAATTAGATGGAGTTTTGATAACTCATACACATTCAGATCACATTAATGGAGTGGATGACTTCAGGTTTTTAAATGTTTTAATGAAGAAAGACATTAATTTGTTTGCTTCCAAAAAATCTATAGATGAAATAAAAAATAGGTTTGGTTATGTTTTTGAAAAACTTGTTCCAGAAGCCAAGGGTTTTTATTACAAACCTTGCCTAAACCCAAATGTAATTAAAAACAGGTTTAATATAAATGAATTGAATATTGAACCCATTAAACAAAATCATGGGTTTACAGAATCAACAGGTTTTAAGATCAACAATTTTGCTTATTGTACGGATGTATTAGATTTTGAAAAACAAGAATTTAAAAAACTCTTTAATCTTGATTTACTTATTATTGATTGTTTAAGGTTTGAACCACACAAAACGCATGCTCATTTTGATAAAGTAATGGAATGGATTAAAATCTTAGAACCAAAAAAAACTGTATTAACTCATATGAACTATGAAGTTGATTATGATTATATTTCATCCTTAGTTCCATCCAATTGTTATCCAGCTTTTGATGGGATGAAAGTTAAAGTTTAGATTTTAGCTGATATTTGGGAATTATTAATCAATTTTGCTTGATCAACACCTGCTGTTATCAGAACATATGCAAGAATATACTTTTTTTGAGGATCAGATTCATTTAGGTACTTCTTAAACAGCTTTTTCTCTTCAAATTTATTAAAATTTTCTTTAATTAGATTATGAAAAACTTTTGATCCATAATCATACTCTTCTTGAGTTGATGCGTTTACATAGAATTGATCTGCCTCTGATTTACCAATAGATGGATGCAGATGTTCAAACATAATATTTTTTCTTTGTATGACGACATCATCTTTATGAGATATCCAAGTATGAAAATTATCACAGTAGACATGTTTGAAATTTGGATGCAACACATACCCAAGTTTGTTGTATCTTTTTTTCGATAAAATAACGGTTTTAACCATATATGCTCTTTTATCAAATTTCTCAGTTCCGTCCATAGTATTTAACACAACTTCTTTATTCCAATCTGCAGATTCGATTAACTTCTCATCCCAATCAATTTCAGGAATAGTATCGTCTGTAGCTACAACAATACATTTTGCAGTTGCTAGTTTCGCTGCCGCATTACATTTTTTTACTATACCAAAACTATATGGGGAATAAACCTCAATAATATTCCCTTTCTTTGAAATCTTCTTTCTAAGTTCTTTCTGATCAAATGAGTCAAAATAAGTTATGTATTCAATTTTTTCTGGATTTCTTGCATAATTTAACCATTTGTCCCTAGTTTGTCGAGCTAATCTGGGTCTACAAGTTGGATGAATACAAGAGATATTGTACATAATTTTATTTTTTTGCAGAATATGTGCCATTTTTTTTTTAAAATAGATTTTTTAATTTCATCTGTTAATTTAATTTAGTCTTATGAAGAAAATTTTAGTTACGGGATGTGCTGGTTTTATCGGAAGTCATTTGACTGAATACTTGTTATTACAGAAAAATAATGTGATTGGTATTGATAATCTAAGTAATGGGAAACTAAAAAACCTTGAATCCTTTCAACATCAGAAGAATTTTAATTTTATCAATTGTGATATAAATAATGACAAAATTAATTACATACTGGATGAAGTGGATGTTGTTTATCATTTAGCAGCTTTGGCTGATATTGTTCCTTCTATACAGAACCCCTCTGATTACTTCCAGTCAAATGTGAACGGAACTTTTAATTTAATAAAAAATTGTAAGAATAAGAAAATAAAAAAATTTATATATGCTGCATCATCCTCCTGTTATGGGATACCAAAAATATACCCTACACCGGAAAGCAGTCCAATTGACCCACAATATCCTTATGCTTTGACTAAGAGGCTGGGTGAAGAGATAATAATTCATTTTGGAAAAATCTTTAATATTCCAACAGTTAGTCTACGTCTATTTAATGTTTATGGTCCAAGGGCAAGAACTTCAGGAACATATGGAGCAGTATTTGGTGTTTTTTTGGCTCAAAAACTTGCCAAAAAACCATTCACAGTAGTAGGAGATGGGAATCAAACCAGAGACTTTACATATATTGATGATGTTGTTGAAGCCTTTATCGAAATGCTGGATAAAGAAATTAAAAATGAAATATTTAACGTCGGCTCAGGAAATACTTATAGTGTAAATAGTCTTATTAAATTACTAGGTAAAAATAAAATTGTTTATATACCCAAACGTCCTGGTGAGCCTGATTGCACATTCGCAGACACTAGTAAGATTTTAAAAAAAACAAATTGGAAACCAAAAATTTCTTTTGAGACTGGTGTAGAAATGCTTCTCAAATCAATAGATGAGTTCAAAGACGCACCAGTTTGGGATGAGAATTCAATCCAAAATGAAACAAAAGATTGGTTTAAATATTTATCATAAGTTAGAATTTTGAGATATGAATAACAAAAACACATTTGACAGTTTTATAAAGAATAAAATCCTTCCTCTTGAATCGTTAAAGAAAATTTCCTCCGAAAATAAAAAAAATAAAAAAAAGATTATTCATTGCCACGGAACTTTTGATTTGCTTCATGCAGGTCATTACAGACATTTTCAAGACTCTAAAAACCTTGGTGATATTCTATTTGTTACAGTTACTGCTGATAAATATATTAACAAAGGACCAGGTAGACCAATTTTCAATCAATATTTACGTGCTGAAATGATAGCATCATTGTCATACGTTGACTATGTTGGTGTGATTGAAGAACCGTCAGCAATGTCAGCTATTAGTGCTATAAGGCCAGATATATATGTAAAGGGTATTGACTACAAAGACAAATCAAAAGATATAACAAAAAAAATACTTAACGAAGAAAACGAAGTTAAAAAATATGGAGGAGTTTTAAGTTTTACTGATAATGTTACATTCTCCTCCTCTTCTTTAATCAATGAAAATATTATTTCTTATGAAAAGAATTTATCTAAAATACTTGAAAACTATAAAGCACAAGGATTTGAGCATTTTACAGGTTTGACTGAAAAAGTTAAAAATTTAAATGTTATGCTCATTGGTGACGCAATTATTGATGAATATATTTATACTGATACTTTAGGAAAATCTGCAAAAGAAAGTATTTTGGCAACTTTAAAAAAAAGTAAAGATAAATTTGCTGGCGGTTCAATAGCAGCGGCTAATAATATTTCTGATTTCTGTAAAAAAATATATTTAGTAACTAGTCTTGGAACTACATCTAATAAGCAAGAATCGTTCGTAAAAGATCAATTGTCTCAAAAAGTTAAGTTGTGTTCAATTAGTTTGAAAAACAGACCAATTACAAAGAAAACTAGATTTGTAGATTCTAGTTATATGAGAAAAATGTTTGAGGTTTACGAAATGGATGACTCTCCTATTGATAAGGAAGAAGAAAGAAAAATAATCTCAATTATAAAAGAAAATATTACAAAAGTAGATTTAATTATTGTAACTGATTTTGGGCATGGATTATTATCCAAAAAAATAATAGAAGAAATTTCTAAATTTAAAGTCTTTTTGGCAGTAAATGCTCAGACTAATAGTGCAAATAGAGGTTACAATTTAATAACTAAATATCGTAGTGCAGATTATATTTGCATTGATGAACCTGAGTTTAGACTGGCAATGCACGATAAAAATTCATCATTAGAGAAACTTTTAACGAATACAAAAAAATTACCAAAGGCAAAGATATTCATTGTAACTACAGGAAAGAATGGATGTTTGTTAAAAATAAAAAATAAAATCATAAAAATACCAGCATTTACCAATAAAGTTGTAGATACTATAGGAGCTGGGGATGCATTTTTTGTTATTTCAAGTTTGTTTGCATATTTAAAGTCAAACCCCATTGATATTGGTTTTATCGGAAATGTATCCGGTGCTATAAAAGTAAATATACTTGGTCACAGCTCAAGTATAAAAAAATCACAACTTTTAAAATTTATAGAATCTGTTATTAAATGATTAATAGTATTTTGTAATGAGTGTATTAGTAATAGGTGGAGGAGGTTATGTTGGAAGTCTCCTTGTAAAAAATCTTATAGAAAAAAAGATTAAAGTTTTTGTCCTAGATCTATTTATATATGGAAAACCAGAAATTATTTTTTCTGGTTACCATAAATCTGAATTTCTTGAAGTTATCAAAGGTGATATTAGAGATATTGACCTTATGAAAAACTTAATTTCTAAGGTTGACAATGTAATACATTTAGCTTGTATTTCTAATGATCCTTCTTTTGAATTAAATCCTGACTTGGGAAAATCAATTAATTATGATTCATTTTATCCTTTGATAAAAGCTTGTAAAAATAAGATAAATAAGTTCATTTATGCGTCGTCCTCATCAGTTTATGGTATAAAAGAAGAAAAAAGCGTAACTGAGGATTTATCATTAGAACCTCTTACAGATTATTCTAAATTTAAAGCTTTATGTGAAGATATTCTTCTTAACGAGTCTGGTAACAAATTTTGTTCTACTATTTTAAGACCTGCAACTGTATGTGGCTATAGCCAGAGAACTAGATTGGATGTTATTGTTAATATCTTGACAAATAATGGTTATAATAAAAGGAAAATTATCATTAATGGTGGAAAACAAAAAAGGCCTAATATTCACATTCAAGATATGGTAAATGCTTATTTAAATGTTATTGATCAACCTAATGAAGTGATAAATGATCAAATTTTTAATGTAGGGTTTGAAAATTATACTTTAGATGAAATAGGATCTTTAGTTCAAAAAAGCTTAGGTGAGGATATAATAGTAGAACATAAAGATACAGATGATGAAAGGTCTTATCACATATCTTCAGATAAAATTTCAAGAATTCTAGATTTTAAACCATTGTTTTCAATTGAAAAGGCAATTAATGATTTAAAAGAGGCATTTGATAAAAAATTATTAAAAGATAGCTTTGACGATCCTAAATATTTCAATATAAAAATGATGCAGAAAATTAATCTTCAATGAAAAGTTTGTACAAAAATTTATTTTCAAGTTTGTTAAAACTTAGAATGACTGAAAATGAGATTGCAAAAAAATATTCTGAGCAGGAAATGAGATGTCCTGTTCATTTGTCCATAGGACAAGAGGCCGCAGCTGTAGGAGTCTGTTCAAATTTAGAATTACAGGACCAAGTGTATTCAACGCATAGATGCCATAGTCATTATCTTGCAAAAGGAGGAGATTTAAGATCTATGATATCCGAATTATATGGGAAGAGATCGGGATGTTGTGGTGGAAGAGGTGGATCAATGCATCTAATGGATCCATCAGTTGGAATGATGCTTAGTCTTCCAATTGTTGCTAGCATAATACCAATTGCTGTGGGTGCGGCTCTTTCATTAAAATTAAAAAAAAAAAAGAATGTGATTTCAGTGTTTTTTGGAGATGCTGCTGTTGAAGAAGGCGTTTTCCATGAATCTGCTAACTTTGCATCGTTAAATAAATTACCAATAGTTTTTGTTTGTGAGAATAATAAGTACTCTTGTTTTACAAAGATTAATGAAAGACAACCATCAGAGGATATTACAAGACTAGCTAAATGCCACAATATTTCAAATTTAAGAATGAATGGGAATAACTTAATCAATGTATACGAAAAATCAAAAATGATTATTCAACAGATAAAGAAAAAACCTGAACCGTTTTTCTTACAACTTGATACTTACAGACACGTTGAACACTGTGGTCCAAATAGTGACGACAATTTAAATTATAGAGGAAAAAGTGAGTTGAATAATTGGTTAAAAGATGACCCCTTAGAAAATTTTATCAAATTTTTAAAAGGAGAAAATGAATATGATCAAAAAATAGTAAATGAGATTAATGATAAAATTATGATAGAAATAAACTCAGCTTTCAAATTTGCAAAAAACGATAAGTTCCCAAATCCGGCTTCAATTAAAAAGTTTGTTTATGCCTAAAATCAAAAGATTATTAAGTTCTTCAGAGGCAATTCTTGAAGCTTCTGATCAAATGATGAAAAGAGATAACAAACTCATTTTGATTGGAGAAGGTATTAATGACCCTAAAGGTATTTTTGGTACAACAAGCAATTTGTTCAAAATATACGGTAAAGATAGAGTAATAGAATCTCCAATCTCAGAAAATGGGATAACTGGTGTGTCAATTGGTTTATCAATCAATGGGTTTAAGGTTTTGTTAATCCATCAAAGAGTTGAATTTGCTCTTTTGTCACTAGAACAAATAATAAATAACGCGGCAAAAAGTTTTTATGTTTCTAATGGTAAGCATAATGTTCCGATTGTAATCAGAATGGTTATTGGAAGAGGCTGGGGACAGGGTCCAGCTCATTCACAAAGCCTTGAAACAGTTTTCTCTAGTACACCCGGATTAAAAGTAATTATTCCATCAACTCCATATGACGCAAAAGGAATGTTAATTTCAAGTATATTTGATCCAAACCCTGTTTTAATTCTTGAACATAGATGGTTTCATTTTGTGAAAGGTGATGTGCCAAAAAGAATTTATAAAACTAATCTTAAAAAACCAAATGTTATATTAAAGGGTAATGATATTACTGTTGTTGCAAGTTCTTATAATATAAATGAAGTTATTTTCTGTTCAAAAATACTTAAAAATTTTGGCATTTCTATTGAAATAATCGATCTAAGAGTCTTGCGTCCACTTGATACTGAAGTTATCTTTAAATCAGTAAAAAAAACTGGAAGACTTATAGTTTTTGAGATTGGTAATAAAATTTATGGAGTTGGTGGTGAAATAATTTCAATGATTCTTGAAAAGGATTTTAATATATTTAAATCATCACCGTCTAGAATAGGGTTGCCTGATTCACCAACCCCTTCGTCAAGAGCATTGGCTGAAAAATATTATCCAAATTCATCTGATATTTTAAAAGAGATTTCTAAGCAATTAAATGTAAATGTTGAAGTTCAAGAAAAAATCATTAATTTATTACTAGATAAAATTCCTGAAAATGAAATTGATGTTCCAAATCCAGAGTTTAAAGGTCCATTCTAATGAAAGTTAATTATTCTTATTTACCTAGGCAATTTGCAGAAATTGATGATCTTTTAATAAAGATCAAGGACTTTGTTAAAACTGGAGATTTTACCTTAGGAAAACCTCTTGTAGAGTTTGAGAAGAAATTTGCAAAACTAATGGGGGTTAAATACGCAATTGGAGTAAACTCCGGTACGGATGCTATTAAGTTATCATTAAAAGCTCTTGGTATAAAAAGTGGGGATGAAATCATTACTGCTGCTAATACCTTTGTCGCAACTGTTGGAGCAATTAATGAACTAGGTGCCAAACCAGTGTTTGTTGATTGCAATAATACCTTTTGTATGAATGTAGATTTAGTTGAGAGAGCCATAACCAAAAAAACCAAAGCAATAGTTCCTGTTCATTTTACTGGTTATATGACTGATATGATAAAACTAAAAAAGATTTCAAAAAAATATAATATTCCTATTGTTGAAGACGCTTGTCAGTCTATTTTAGCTTCACAAAATAAATATATAGCAGGAACAATTGGTTCTACAGGTTGTTTCTCATTACATCCTTTGAAAAATTTGAATGTCTGGTCAGATGGCGGTGTAATAATTACAAACAACTCAAAATTAAATAAAGATTTAAAATTACTAAGAAATCACGGTCTTATAAGTAGAGATGAAATTGAAATAATGGGTTATAATTCTAGATTAGATACAATCCAAGCAGTTGTTGGCAATTGGTTGATTCCTCAAACTAAGAAAATATCAAGTAAAAGGATTTCAAATGCAAAATATTATGATAAAAGTTTTTCAAAAATTCCTCAAATAACAATTCCTCCAAGACCAAAAGGGATGAGAATAGTTTATCATCTTTATGTTGTTTTTGCGAAAAACAGAGATAAACTTCTTGATTTTTGTCATAAAAAAAATATAGAGGCAAAAATTCATTATCCAATTCCACTATACCAACAGAAAGCACTAAAGTTTCTTTCATATAAAAAAGGATCATTTCCAGTTACTGATTATCACTCAAAAAATATTATTACTTTCCCAGTAGATCAACATCTATCAAAAGATGAATTAAATTATGTTATAAAAACTGTAAAAGAATTTTATGAAGCAAAGTAATGAAAATTTGATTCCCTACGTCAATCTTATAAAACAGTTTAGTGAAGAAAAAAAATATCTACTAAAAGAGATAGAAAGAGTTTTATATTCAGGAAAATATATCTTATCAGATGAGGTTGAGAAATTTGAAAATGCTATTTGTAATTATCAGAACAATAGATTTTGTATAAGCGTTAATTCAGGCACTGATGCTATAATTCTTTCATTATTATCATTAAATATAAGTAATGGTGATGAAGTTATTACTCAGGCAAACAGTTACATTGCATCAGCAGCTGCAATTCACAGTGTAGGAGCAAAGCCGGTGTTTTGTGATGTTATGGATGACCAAACTATGGATCCCATTGATATGGAAAAAAAAATTAATTCAAGAACTAAAGCAATTATGCCTGTTCATTTAACTGGTAGAATGTGTGATATGACAAAAATTATGAATGTTGCAAGAAAGCACAATTTAAAAGTTATTGAAGATTGTGCTCAATCAATTGGGTCAGTTTATAGAAAAAAAAAAAGTGGAAGTTTTGGTGATTTAGGAGCTTTTTCGACACACCCATTAAAGAACTTAAATGCTTGTGGTGATGGAGGTTTTATAGTTACAAATAATAAAAAAATTTCAGATTTTATTAAGTTGAAAAGAAATCACGGTCATATAGACAGAGATAATATTAAATTTTTTGGAACTGTTTCAAGACTTGATGCCATTCAAGCTGCAATTCTAAATTTTCGACTTAAAAAATTAGAAAAAGTCATCTCTAAAAGGGTGAAAAATGCGCAATATTATAAAAAATTACTTCGCAATGAAGATATTTATCATCCTGATGTGCGCAGTGATTGTAGAGACACTTATCACTTATTTGTAATTCAAGTAAAAAATAGAGATGATTTGAAAAAGTTTCTGCTAAAAAGAAAAATTGAAACTAATATTCATTATCCTATTCCAATTCATAAACAAAGAGCTTTTAATAAAAAAATTAAACTTCCAAATACTGAAGAACAATCAAAACGAATTTTAAGTTTGCCTATTAACCAGTACATTAGTAAAAATGAAATAAAAAGAGTTTGTAATCATATAATTCAATTTGTTAAAGAAAATTGAGAAAATTATGAATTTAGTATTGTCTTATGAAGATATAGTAAAAAAATTTAATTTTGATCTTGTAAACAAGCTCAGAAAACATGGATCTGAAATAAAATACCTAAGTCTATGGGTACCCGATGAAAGTTTTGAAAGAAGCTTTGAGAGCTTGTTAGAATCGGTTAAAGCTGTGAACGTAAAAAGTTTGGTATTGAACGTAAAAAAAAAATATTTCTCCGCAAATGAATGTCAAAATTTAATCAAAACTTTTCCAAAAATTAAGATTGATGAAAAAGAAGATTTATTTATAATTTTCGTACAAGATTTAGAAGTAATAGATTTTAAAAAAAAAATAGAGGATAAAGTTTCTGAAAAACAACAGACTATAGTTGAGTATTCATACGGTGGTTCTGAAATTAAAGAGAATAAAAAAGTAGGAGATTTTTTTAAAAATTTTTTAGATAAAAATACACAATCTAATTATCCATTATCAAAAAGAGATACATCACTTTTAATAGAAATACAAAACAAAAAAGTATACGTACATTACGATATTAAATTTAATTTTATAAAATTAAATATTGAATCTACAGATAAATATATTCTTGGATGTATTGCATTTTTTAATAAAGTCTTTCATAACCACAAACTTTCTTATATTGCAAAAAATGGCATTAGTGATTTTTTAATTAAAATTAACAATAAATGTAAAGTTTCTATAGATGGAATTTTATTACCATTTAACTTTGGAAAAGAGGTTTTTTTTGTAAACTTGATATGTCAAGCCATTTTTAAAAAATTTGATAAAAATGAAGTGGTTAATAAAAAGAATCTTTGGATTAAAAAAACTAAGAAAGAAAAAGAGCTTTTGTGTAAAAATGTTTTAAACAAGTTTTTAAAAGATAAGAATGAAGAAGTTGGTTCTATTTCTTTTAATTATATTGAAAAAGATATAAATAAATTACCAGTAAGAGTTTATGTTTCGACTCCTTCAGAATTTGATCCAAAAAAAAAGCCAAGTTTGTTAAGAAGGTTTGAAAAATTTATAAAAAAAGAAATTGATGAGTCGTTACAAGTGTTTCATGATGAAAAGAAAGATTTAAACAAAATTAGACGACTTTAATTCAATAAAAAATGAAATTTAGTACTTTCTCTGTTATAGTAAATAAGATTTATGAAAAATGAAAATGAAGAATTGATTTTAGACGGCACCAAAATCCAATGGCATATGGATAGAGTGGCGCAGTGGGAGAGGGGCGAAAGAATTGCTCCTGTTACCATTGATATGGCTTTAACTAGAGCCTGCAATTACGGTTGTCATTTTTGTTATGCTATGCTTCAAGAAAATGATAGATCTGTAATTAATAAAGAGGTCATAACTAATTTTTTAGAAGATGCAGCAGAGATCGGAGTCAAAGCTGTAAGCTTTGTATCTGATGGTGAAAGTACAATTTCTCCAGCTTTTATAGATGGTGTGCAAGTTGGAAATAGTTTGGGAATATCTATGGCGGTTGGAACTAATGGATTTGTTTTAACAAAATCAAAATTAGAACAAGTATTACCTCATTTGACGTATATAAGAATAAATATTTCAGCTGGTGAAAAGAAAAGATATGCGGAAATAATGGGTGTTAAAGAATCATACTTTGATCGTGTAGTCGAAAATATAAAGGATATGGTTGAAATTAAAAAGAAGAATAACTTATCGGTTACTATAGGTCTTCAAATGGTGTTAATGCCTGAATACTCTGATCAGGTTTTACCTTTGGCAAAGCTTGGAAAAGAACTTCAACCTGATTATTTAATTATTAAGCATTGTAGTGATAATGAAGATGGAGACCTTGGTGTTGATTATTCAGCTTATAAAGATATTTATAATATTTTAGAAAAGGCTGAGTCATATTCAGATGATAATTATAAGGTAAAAGTAAAATGGTCAAAAATTAAGTCCGGAGAAAATAGAACCTACAGTAGGTGCTACGGAGCCCCATTTATGATTCAAATTTCTGGTTCGGGCCTAGTCGCACCATGTGGTATGCTATTTAATGAAAAGTATAAAAGATATCATATAGGAAATATATGTGACAAGAGATTCAAGGATATATGGAAATCAGAGGAATACTGGGAGGTTATGAATCATCTTGCTTCTGGAATGTTTGATGCGAAGACAATGTGCGGAACCTTATGTTTGCAGCATAAGGTGAATGAAGCGCTTGATAATCATGTTAAAGGGACAAAAAAATTAGAGCAAGTTGTTGATAAAAAAATTCCTCATCTAAATTTTATTTGAAAATGTTTAAATTTCCAAATGGAATAATAGATTCACCAAAATCATTTGCTGAAAAATATTTAGAAACCCTTGCAGAAGTTTCAAAAAAAATTGACTTAGAAAAAATAAAAAAAATTTCTGACTTGCTTTCAAAATACTATTTTTCAAAAAACAATGTGTTTGTTTGTGGAAATGGTGGTTCAGCAGCAATTTCTAATCATTTTTTATGTGATCATTTAAAAGGTATAAGCACTAATACTAATCTGCTTCCTAAAATAATATCCTTATCAGCCAATATTGAAGTTATTACCGCGGTAGCAAATGACATAGAATATGGTGATATATTTGCATTTCAATTGTCAAGATTAGCAAAACCAAAAGATTGTTTAATTACAATTTCTTCGTCTGGAAACTCAAAGAATATTATTAATGCCATAAAATGGGCAAAAAAAAATAAAATTAGAACTATTAGCTTAAGTGGATTTGACGGAGGAAAAGCAAAAAAAATAAGTGATTTAGATATAAATATACCTTGTAATAATTATGGTATAATAGAGGATTTACATCAATCTATAATGCATATTCTGGCTCAAAGTATTCGTATGAATAATATGAGAGAAAAAGATATTCCAAAAATTAATTTTTAGATATTTTTCTAGAATTGTAAAAAAATGTATA
The DNA here is from genome assembly GCA_002457065.1 of alpha proteobacterium MED-G10. Lineage (GTDB taxonomy): Bacteria > Pseudomonadota > Alphaproteobacteria > Methylaequorales > Methylaequoraceae > MED-G10. Next base: position 25,209 of record NTKR01000013.1, read on the forward strand.
AGAATAAATTAAAAGATTTGATAAAGAGAAGCAGATGCCAAATATTATTGATGAAATAATTAAATTACTTTGTTCTAAATATGAAGAAGAGATTTGAGAAGCTGCCCATTCTCTGACACCCCAGCCATTAATAGAAAATGGTACAATGCCCATAAAGTTTAGAAAAATAGAAATAAATAAATCATTAAAATATAGGATGCTTTTAAATGCTAAAATTTGAAAAAATAGTGATAAAGAAAAACATATTTGCGAAAGGAAGCTATAAATAAAAACACCAAAGGGGGGAGGGTTCTTAACAAATTTAAGAATACTCTGTATTTTTAAAAAGTTTATTTTTATAGATCGAACAATAAACAAAGCGACAATTTGAAACAGTATGACGACTATAAAAATTTCTAAGTTTATCAAACCAATATAAGTTGAAGAGATTAAACCTAAATTAAAGAGAGTGAACACTCCAATAATCCTGTCCACAAAAATATACTTCAATTCAGTTTTTTTTATATTTTTTGATTTATTTGGAGAAATCAGCTTTGATAAGTCTCCAATTATAATAGAAGGTAGAAAATTATTAATGATATTTGCTCTAGAGTTTAAGTAAAAATAGGTTGTAAAAGAAAAGATTATTTTTTTTGATTCAGCGTAGTAATTTACGCAGTTCATCCATCTCTTTGATGAAAAATAAATACCTATAATTTGTGTAAAAAGTGTTAAAAATAAGAAACCATACTTACTGTCTAGATAATCGACAAAATTAAAGTCCAATTTCTTAATTAAATTGTATGTCAGTAAAATGGTTAAAAAGATTATTAATAAGGAAATTAATATTTTGATGAGCTTCATATGGTGA
>NTKR01000014.1 GCA_002457065.1 alpha proteobacterium MED-G10
TTAAAAACTTCAACTATGTCAGTGAGAAAAAACTCTTTTTTTGAATTGTTGTTTCTTATTTTTTTTAAAGCATCTGTTAGAAAATTGGTTTTTATCAACATAATTCCAGTATTACAAAGGTTGTCCAAGTCATAGCTAGATTTAAGTTCAGACCTTTCTATTATTTTTATTAATCTTGATTTCTTAGTCACTAAACGGCCATAGGAATGATTAGTATGTGATGGTGTCATTGACAAGACGCAAAGGTCTGCTTTTTTTTTTTTAAATTTTCTAATTGAATCTTCTAGAGTCTTTTTTGTAATCAAAGGTGTATCTCCATAAAGAATTAAACTTAAATTTGAATTTCTTAATGACTTTTCTTTAAGAGCTGTTGAGACGGCATCAGCAGTCCCAAGTTGTTTATGTTGTTTAGCAAAAAGTACGTTTTTATATTTTTTTTTTATTTCACTCTTGTAAATATCTAAACCCTCTGAAATAACCAAAGAGACAAATTTTGGTTTAAGCGACATTCCTATATCTAACACGTGGTATATCATTGGATGATTGCCAACTTTATGGAAAACCTTTGGGACTTTTGAATTCATCCTCTTCCCCTTGCCAGCTGCTAAAATAATTATGGAAAACGACATTTTATAAAAACTGATTTAATATTAAAATAGTATATTAACTTTTCTAACAGAGATTAATTAAATTATGAATAAAAATTTTAAATGTGCTGCTTTTGATTTAGATGGTACCCTCATTGATAGTGGTCCAGATCTTCTTGATTCTTTAAATTTTGTTTTACAAAAAAATCATCTAAACACAATTGATTCAAGTATAATAGGAAACTTAGTTGGTGGCGGTGCAGAAGCTATGATTCGCAGAGGATATGCATATTTAAATAAAAAATTAGATGAAAAAATAATACCTGAACTAATAAATCAATTTTTGGAGTATTATGAATCTAATTGCACAAAAAAAACTAAACTTTATCCAAACATTTTAGAAATATTAAAGGGGTTAAAAGAAAAAGAAATCAAGATCTGTATATGTACCAATAAAAGACAATACCTAGCAGAAAAAATAATTAAAGAATTGCAAATAGATAATTTCTTCGACGTTGTAGTAGGTTCTCAAAAATCAATTCAATTAAAGCCAAGCACTGAGATGCTTGAGATATTTTTAAAAAAACTTTTACTAAAACCAAAAGATGTAATTTTTATTGGGGATAGTACAAAGGATATCATACCGGCTAATATTTTAGGAATGACATCTGTATTTGTAAAATATGGCTATGGAAAAATAAAAGAATCTAATAAAGCTGATTTTCAAATATCAAATGCCAAAGAACTAGAAAATTTTTTTTAAATTTTTATACGTTCAGTAAAAAATAAATTAATTTCACTCAATACTTCGTAAATAGTGAGCAATGCAACGATTAATGCAAAAAAAGCAATAATATACATTAACCGATGAAATTTTGGATCCATATAAGGATTATAATAAAAAAAAATAGAAATTTTATATTCATAATTTAAATATTGTCGATTCTTAAAATAAATTTGATAAATATATAATTTGTTTTATTTTCATTTTAAAATAACAAAGGAGAAAATTATGAAAAAAATAATAATCACAATGTTTTTAACGTTCTCAATTTCTTTATCAGGAAATGCTGGGTGTCTAAAAAATTATGATAATGAATTAATCATAACAAAAGCAAAACTTCAAAAATATAACTGTGAAAAAGTAAACAATACTGAAACAGTAAAATTTTGTAAAAAAAATGAACCAAAAGCAAAATTTTACACAAAAAAACTTAAAATAATCAAAAAAGAAGTTCTTAAATGCTTAAGTTAAAAAAAAGCCCTAATTCAGGGCTTTAAAGTTTTGACATTTTCTCATATATTGACTGTATATTATGGAAAATGAAAAATATTTTAAAAGAATCATCTTACTCAATTAAAAAAGCAGTAAAATTATTAAGTGAAAATAAATTAGTATCACTAAAAACAGAAACTGTATATGGTCTTGCTTGCGATCCAAGTTCAATAAAATCAATAAAAAAACTTTATGACTTAAAAAAAAGACCTTTTGTTAACCCTCTAATAATTCATGTTTCTTCATTACAAATGTTAAATTCAATTTGTCACACAAATGAACTTACAAAAAAAATAGTTGATCATTTCTGGCCTGGCCCTTTAACTCTTATATTGCCAAGAAAAAAAAACAAAAAAATTCTTGATTCTGCTGTTTCCGGATTAAATACCGTCGCAGTAAGAATGCCTAAATCGTTAGTGTTTCAATCTGTTCTTAAAAAATTTGGAAAACCAATTGCTGCCCCAAGTGCAAATGAAAGCGGATACATCTCTTCAACAAAAGCCAACCATGTTTTTGATTCATTTAAAAAAAAAGTTGATTTAATAATTGATTCAGGTCAATCAGATTTTGGTTTAGAATCAACAATAATTGATTTGTCATCTAAAAAAATAATCTTAAGAAGACCAGGAGTAGTAGATGCAAAATCACTTGAAATTTTTATTAAGAAAAAAATTTATGAATCAAATACGATTAAAAAAAATCCAAACTCTCCAGGTCAATTTTTAAAACATTATTCACCAAAAACACCTATAAAGTTAAATGTTAAATCACCTAAAGATGGCGAGGCATTTCTTGGTTTTGGTAAACTTAATTTTAATCACAAACCTTCCCTTAATTTGTCAATTAGTGGTGATTTAAATGAAGCTGCTTTTAATTTATTTAATTTTTTAAGAAAACTAGATAAGTTAAATAAGAATAAAATATCAATTTATCCAATTCCAAAGAAAGGAATTGGCAAAGCTATCAATGAAAGATTGCTAAGGGCAGAGTATAAGTGAGTGATATTTACAAACATCTTCTCAAAGAATTAAAAAATACTGAATACACTTTTGATAAAAAAATAATTGATAATCATTGTGTGGATTGGAGAGGAAAGTATAAAGGTTCAACAGATATAGTTTTTTTTCCAAAGTCAGTTGCATCAATTATAAAAATAGTAAAATTTTGTTTTAAAAAAAATATTCCAATCGTCCCTCAGGGGGGAAATACTAGTCTTGTTGGTGGTTCTGTACCTAGACTAAATAAAGGAGAAATAATTATAAATCTTTGTAAATTAAATAAAATTAGAGAAATAGATACTATTAGTAATACTGTTACAGTTGAAAGTGGATGTATTTTACAAAATATAAACGATAAACTTGATATCCATAATCTCCAGATGCCAATATCTCTAGGATCAAAGGGAAGTTGTCAAATAGGTGGAAATATTGCAACAAATGCAGGTGGTTTAAACTTTATTAAATTTGGTTCTATTAGAAGCAATATATTAGGAATTGAAGCTATTCTTCCTAACGGTGAGTTTTATAATGATTTAAAAACTGTAAAAAAAAATAATACAGGCTTAGATTTAAAACAGTTATTTATAGGGTCTGAAGGAACGTTAGGCATCATAACTGCCGCAACTTTGCAAATCTATAAAAAAACTAATGATAGAGTTGTGATAATAGTTTGTATGGAAAAATTTAAGCAAGTTCTTTCTACTTATCAAATGTTTATGAGTTCTTTTGGTGATTTTATTACCGCCTTTGAACTAATGAATAAATTTTCAGTAGATTTAACAGAAAAGTTGAATGGCCCTCTAAAATTACCCTTCAAAGGAAACTATTATTGTCTTGTTGAACTTACAAATTTTGTTGAAATTGAAGATTTCAATAGTTTTGTATTTTCAAAATTTGAAAAATTGACAATAAGTGATATGGATTTGATTATAGCAAAATCAGAAAATGAAAATAAAAATTTTTGGCAAATTAGAGAAGAAATTCCCTTGGCAGAAAAATTTTTAAAGAATGTAATTCAGCACGATGTATCTTTACCATTAAATAATATTGAAAGCTTTATAAATAAAAGTTCAGAATCTTTAAAAAAATATAACACAGATATTTCTATAATAAACTTTGGACACTTAGGAGATAATAACTTACATTTTAATGTTTGTATTGATAAAGACCTTAGTAGAAAAGAATATGAAGATTTTAAAAACAAGGTAAATAAAATTATTTTTTCTTACGTAAAAAAATTGAAAGGATCTATTAGTGCTGAGCACGGAATTGGTCAGCTTAGAAAGGAGGAATTAATACATTATAAAAGTCCTGAGGAAATAAAAAGAATGAAAAAAATTAAAAATATTTTTGATCCAAAAAATATTATGAATCCGGGTAAAGTAATCTAATCCAAAAAAGGTTCATAAATTTTATTTGCCTGCTTACAAATTTCTAGAGGTTTAATATTAATTCTTAATAAACCAACAAGATATAAAATAAAATACTTTAAATATAAATTCCTAATTTTATTATTTCTAGCAAACCTCCAAGCTCTAGCAGTCAACCTTCGCTGGGCGTATAACCTAGTTTTTATTGGTAAGTCATCATTTTCATTAATAAATAACTCTAATGCCTTAGAGACTCTAAAAATTTGATTGTTTTTTTTCTCAGAAATTTGACCCGGCGCACTGAATGGTAAAATAGCAATGGGATAATTTAGTTTTACAAATGGACCAATTTTTGAAAGTCTAAGAGTCAAAGAGTATTCCTGACTAAATCTTATTCTTTCATCACAGCCACCAACACTCTTACAAATAGATGTTCTAACTAAAAATTGGCTTGGATTAAACATTGAATTTCTCATAGCAAGCCTTGTTGGATTTTCAATCATCTCAATTTCATAATTATTTATTCTCTCATTTAAATTAACATTAACAATATTGTCTACTTTTCTTTGAAGACCGTAAGCAAGAATACAACTAGAATTTTTTTCTAAAATATCAACTAACAATTTTGTGGAATCACTCAAAATTAAATCATCTGCGTCTAAAAATTTTATATACTTCATTTTTGCTGTCTTGATACCCTGATTAGTTGCATTAGCAGATCCTTTATTTTCTTGTTTGATAATTTGACAATCTTTCATTCCTTTTGTTTCTTGCTTCAGAATTCTGTAAGAATCATCAGTAGATCCATCATCAATAAATATATATTCTTTCTTGAATTTACCTTTTTGACTTTTGATTGACTTAATAACAGGCTTTAAAAACTTTGATTTATTATAAACTGGAATAACAAATGATACAGAAGTCATTATTTTTTGAAACTTAATAATTTCTTTTCAAGAGTCATATTACCAAAAGCTGAAGCGTTAGTTTTTTCAATCCTTTTTTGTTTAACTATTCCAAATCCGTTACAAACCCATTCATTATTAAGAACATCAACATTTATTGGTCCAGATCTTGTATCACCAATAAAACTTGTATTACCAACTCCTTTAATTACAATACAATTTTTATAAACCGTTCCGTTAAATTTAAAAGTATTTAATCTACTAATAATCTTATATTTCATATCAAATTTTTTTCTTGGTTTTACATTACGAAGAGGTGGTTGAAATCCTTTTAATAAAAAAAGTTGTTCTTTGATAATCCACTCATTTTTTTTAAAATAAATATCAGGATAAATAATTTTTCTTATAGGCTCAACCATTCCCTCATTAAATGCGAGGACCGCTGATGATCTAATAACTTGATTATTGTCAAAATTAATTTGATAGGTGTAGAAACTTCCATCAGAATAAAGTTTTGACAAATCTAATTTATTATTTTTTTTTTTTGCATCAATATTAGTTACCATCAATCTTTTTTCATAATCTTTTCCCGTATATGAAGAACTAATTTTTATTGAGTACAGCCATTTTAATCCAACAGAAGATGGAAAATAATTGCTCGGTTCTCTTTCACAAGAGACAAGTATTAATAATATGACAAAAGGGAAAAATTTTTTCATTGCCTTAAAGTGGTGCCCAGGGGAGGAATTGAACCACCGACACAGCGATTTTCAGTCGCTTGCTCTACCAACTGAGCTACCTGGGCAATTTCTATTTAACAATAAGTTATTACAATAGGTTGAAGAAAATATCAATTTTTAAATCCTAGGCCTTTCAACATCAAATAAAGATCACTAATTGATAAACCTACTACATTTGTATAAGAGCCCTTAATTTTTTTGACAAATTTTGACGAAATCCCCTGAATTGCATAACCTCCTGCTTTTCCTATACCCTCTTTTATTAAATTCTTGTCATTCAAGTCTTGTTCAGAAATTCGATTAAAAAAAACTTCAGTTTTAACCATTTTTCTGGAAATCTTCCCACTTGATGAAATTACTGTTATTCCTCCATAAACAAAATGTTTTCTTCCAGAAAGATTTTTTAAATATTCCTTCACCTGATTTTCATTATTAGTTTTTGAGTATATCTTACCACATCTGTAGACTTCCGTATCACCAGATATTATAAACCCTTTAAATTCTTTTTTTTTCTCCAAGACAGACTGGGCTTTTAATTGTGATAATTCAACCACCATTTTTCCTACACTAAGATTGCGGTCAATCTTTTTCTCATCATAAAAATGATTAGTAGTTTTGAATCCTTCAACTCCTAACTGTTTGAGTAGTTGAACTCTCCTTGGTGAACTTGATGCCAGAATTATTTTGTTGTTGTCTAAACTCAAATCTATTTATGACGAAAGGTTATTCTTCCCTTAGTTAGGTCATATGGTGTCATTTCTACTGTAACACGATCACCAGCTAATACTCTAATTCTAAACTTTCTCATTTTACCAGCAGTGTGTGCAATGATTTCATGATCGTTGTCAAGTAGCACTCTAAACATTGCATTTGGGAGTAATTCCTTAACAATCCCATTAAATTCCATTAATTCTTCTTTGGCCATATTTCCTAATTATTCTTTAACCTGCATTCTATTGATAATGCATGAGCTTGTAAACCCTCTTCATTCGCAAGTATTACTGCATCTTTTCCTATTACATTGATATTTTTTTTATCACAACTGACAATGGAAGTTCTTTTAAAAAAATCTAAAACATTCAAACCAGAAGAAAACTTCGCAGTTCTATCGGTCGGAAGAACATGATTTGGGCCAGCAATATAATCACCAATTGCTTCTGGTGTATATCTTCCTAAGAATATTGCACCGGCGTTTGTAATCTTGTTCATTAAATTTCTTGGATTTTCTGTTGCAATTTCAAGATGCTCTGGTGCTATCATATTAGCTAATTCAATGCTATTTTTTAAATTTTTACATACTATTACCGCACCATATTTTTTCCAGCTTTGTTGAGCAATTTTTTTTCTATGTATTTTTTTAAGAAAATAATTTATTGATGCCATTACTTTATCGGCAAAAATTTTATCATCAGTAATTAAAATTGATTGAGCAAGTATATCATGTTCAGCCTGAGATAATAAATCAATTGCAATATGATTTGGGTTATTTTTATTATCTGCAATAACTAATATTTCCGATGGACCTGCTATCATATCAATTCCAACAAGACCAAACATCTTCTTTTTTGCAGTCGCAACGTAAGCATTACCTGGACCAACTATTTTACTTACTTTCTTTATCCTTTTCGTTCCAATTGCTAAACTAGCTATTGCTTGAGCCCCACCTATTTTATAAATTTCATTTATACCCAGAAGTTTGGCACAACCAAGCACAAGGTCACTTAACTCTCCATTTGATGCAGGTACAGTCATTACTATTCTCTTAACACCAGCAACAATTGCAGGTACTGCATTCATTATAAGAGATGAAGGATAAGCTGCAGTTCCTCCTGGAACATAGAGACCTACTGACTCGACAGGGTTCCAGATTCCTCCCAATAAAATACCATCATTATCTCGGTAAATATTATTCTTTGGTAATTGCTTCTTGTGATATGATTTGATCCGCTTAATTGCATGTTTAAGAGACTTAATTACTTTTTTATTTATTTTTGAGAAAGCTAAGTCTATTTCATTTTTTTTTACAACTAACTCACTAATTCTTTTGACATTATTTTTGTCAAACTTATTAGTAAGTTTTATCAGAGCTTTGTCGCCATCTTTTTTTATCTGTTTAATTATATTATCGACAATCTTGTCAATATTTAGGTCAATAGATTCTCTTTTTTCTAATAACTTTTCGAACCTCGATGAAAAGTTTTTATCTCCTTGAATTAAAATTTTAGCCATCAATTATTTTCTTAAATTTTTCAACTATCGAAGTTATATTATCGTTCATTAATTTATAAGCAATTTTATTAATTATTAACTTTGAAGTTATTTTTAGTAAAACTTCAGTTTCTTCAAGATTATTCTCTTTAATAGTTTTCCCAGTTGAGACAAGATCAACAATTGTTGAACAAATTCCTAGCTTTGGGGCTAATTCTATAGCACCATTTAGTTTTATACATTCTGCTCTAATGCCTTTTTTTGCAAAATAATTTGTCACTGTATTTTTATATTTAGTTGCCACAAGTATGTGACCTTGTTTTTCAGATTCTTTCGATATTGTGCTTTTAGTTCTGGCAATAGATAATCTGCATTTGCCAATTTTTAAATCTAAAATGTTATAAATTTCCTCATAGTTAAATTCATTTAAAACATCATCTCCTGCAATACCTATCTGTGCAGCACCAATTGCAACAAATGTAGCCACGTCGAATGATCTTACCCTAATTATATCAAGAAAACTTAAATTCGTATTAAACATCAATTTTCTTGAGTCTTTATTAAAGAAATCTTCTTCGGGTTCAATGCCAATATCTTTTAGTAAAGGATTTAACTCTTTTAAAATTCTACCCTTTGGAACTGCCATTATAATTTTTTCCACTAACTCACCCTCCAAACCTTAGCTCCACAATTCTGTAATTTTTTCTCCAAATTCTCGTACCCTCTATCTAGATGATAAACTCTATTTACAGTTGTTAATCCTTTTGCCATTAAACCTGCAATTATTAAAGATGAAGATGCTCTTAAATCAGTAGCCATAACCTCTGCACCAAAAATCTGCTTAACTCCTTTAATTTTAATTTTGGAACCTCTCAATTTTATATCAGCACCCATTCTTTTTAGTTCACTTATATGCATAAATCTATTTTCAAAGATATTTTCCTTTAATTCAGATGTTCCATCTGATTTTAACAATGCTGCAGTCAATTGTGCTTGCAAGTCAGTTGGAAAACCTGGATATTCTTTAGTCGATATTTTAATAGGTATAAATTTACTTTTTGTTTTTTTTACTTCTAAAACACTCCCATTTTTTTCTTTTTTTAATGATAAACATTTTAATGGAGTAAAAATTTTTATTAAGTGATCACAAACATCATTACTCATATTTTCTAAAATAATTCTTCCTGAACAACCCATAACACTTAAGGCATACGTTCCGGCTTCAATCCTATCTGGCATAACTTTATATTTAGAGCCAGAAAGTTTATCTTTACCTAAAATTTTTATTTTTTTTGTTCCTTCACCAAAGATATTTGCACCCATCTTTTTTAAAAAATTTGCTAAATCTACTATTTCTGGTTCTCTAGCTGCATTTTTTATAATTGTAGTTCCTTTTGCTAATGTTGCAGCCATCATGATATTTTCAGTAGCACCAACAGATGCTTTTTTTAACTTTATCTCTGTTCCTTTTAATTGTCCATTTACCTTTGCTTTAACATAACCCTCCTCAATTACAAACTTCGCTCCAAGTTTTTCTAATCCACTTATATGTAGATCAACAGGCCTAGTTCCAATAGCACACCCGCCAGGCATTGATACTTCTGCGTAACCATAGCGTGATAAAAGTGGTCCTAAAATAAGGAAAGATGCTCTCATCTTTCTAACCAACTCATAAGAAACATTCAGATTTTTGGGTTTTCTGGTTTTTATTTCAAAATTTTTTTCGTTTACTAATATTTTTGAATTCAGCGATTGAAGAATTCTTATCATTAGGCTTACGTCAGATAGGTTTGGAACGTTTTCAATAAAGCTTGTTTCATCTGAAAGTAAAGTAGCAGCTAATATTGGTAATGAAGAATTCTTTGAACCACTTATTTTTACTTTTCCGTCTAATCTTCTCACACCATTTATTAAAATTTTATCCATATCAGAGTTTTGGTAAAGTAACTTCTTTTTGAAACATATACTTTCCCTTTCTATCTGCATATGAACGATCACAAATCTTATCACCTTTTAAAAATAAAAACTGAGCTGCGCCTTCATTAGCATAAATTTTTGCTGGCAGTGGTGTTGTATTAGAAAATTCAAGAGTCACATGACCTTCCCACTCTGGTTCGAGAGGAGTTACATTGACTATTATCCCACATCTAGCATATGTTGATTTTCCTACACATACTACAAGTGTTTCTTTAGGAATTCTAAAATATTCAACAGTTTTTGCTAGAGCGAAGCTATTTGGTGGAATAATGCAATGATCAACGTTTCTATCAACAAAACTAGATTCTGAAAATTTTTTAGGATCAACGGTTGCTGAGTTTACATTCGTAAAAATCTTAAACTCTCGTGATACTCTTGCATCGTAACCATAAGATGACAAGCCGTATGACAGAACATTTTTTTTTACAAGTTTTTCAACAAAAGGGTCTATCATTCTTTTTTCTTCTGACATTTTTTTTATCCAAGAATCAGGCATTATTCCCATTTTTTTTCTCCTTTCTTCTTTTAATATTTTCCTTTAGAGCTTTTGCAAGCTGTTCTTGGTATTTATTCTTTTTATTTTTCATACTACTTTTTCAAAACATTCAAATCAGTATACTTTGTTGATTTCCCTTTAGATAAATTAATTGGATATTTTTTTTCATTAATTTTGATCTTATCTAAACATATCTTCTCTAAGTTGAGATTTGCTATTTCTGAAAATCTTAACAGATAAAGTAAAACATCGGCAACCTCTTCTGATATTCTTTTTCTAAAAGTCTTATCTCTTAGATGTTCGTTAATATTTTTATCTTCAATCCATTGAAAAATTTCTAATAACTCTGAGGATTCAATACTAATTGAAATTGCTAAGTTTTTGAGGTTATGAAATTTTTCCCAGTCTCTTTTCTTAGCAAAATCTAAGAGTTTTTTTTGAATTTTTTTTTCATCCATAGTTTTAATCTATAAAGAACCCAATTTAGGTATTTTATTTATTTTAAATTTTTTTAATTCAATATACTGGTATTTGATTTAATTGCTAACACTAAAAATTCTTAATAAAAATGTTAAAAAATATTGTTTTTCTAAAAAAATGTCCTTTTTGTAACAAAAAAAACTTATTTTTTAAGAAGAAGAAGAAAAAGAATCATAAAATTTTTGGTGTCAAAAGATCACATATTTTATCCTCATTTAATTGTTCTGAATGTTCAGAGTTAATAATTTACGTTAATAATGATGCTAGAGGAGATTCATTACTTTGGGCAAGATTTGAAGAAGAAGCATTTGAATTATACGAAAAAAGAGACGAAGTATTAAGAAATACTTCAAATTTAAGTAATAAAAATAACTTAAAAAAAATTGAGGAAGAAATTAAAGAAAAAAAATACACAATGTTAGCAAGTTTATTCGTGAGGTTAAGAAAAATGTCTGCATAAATGATTTTTTTTTTTTAAATAGAATGTTATAAATTGTAATATGAATGAAATAATTTGGGGAAGATACTCTCTTCTGATTTATACTGGAATTTTATCAGGGTGTTTTTTAATAGCATCTTTTTACAATTTAATTTTTGCAGTTTTTTTATTGTTTACTGTAGCTTTATTTTTAATAGCAACAAAAGATTTTTTACAAAAAAAAAGATCCATTTTATCTAATTTCCCATTGTTAGGGAGATTTAGATTTTTTCTTGAAAGCATTCGTCCAGAATTAAGGCAATATTATTGGGAGTCAGATGATGATGAAGTTCCTTATTCAAGAAATCAGAGAAGTATGGTTTATCAAAGGTCAAAAAACATTGGTGGTGTGAGGCCATTTGGGTCTTTAGAAAAATTTTATGAGAATGATTTTGTTTGGCTTAATCACTCTATATCTCCCACTCATATTAAAGATGACGATTTTAGAACTAAAGTTGGACTTGGCAAAAATTCTTACTCAATGTCCGTATTAAATATTTCTGGTACTTCGTTCGGTGCACTATCACCCCCCGCAATTACATCACTAAATAAAGCAGCTAAAATGGGTGGTTTTGCTCACAACACAGGAGAGGGTTCTTTATCGCCTTATCACGAAAAAGGTAAAGGTGATTCAATATGGCAAATTTCAACAGGATATTTTGGTTGCAGAGATAAAAATGGAAATTTCAACCCTAAAACATTCTCTCAAAAATCAAAAAGAGATCAAGTAAAGATGATTGAAATCAAATTAAGTCAAGGTGCAAAACCCGGTCATGGTGGTATGTTACTCGCTCCTAAAGTAACTGAAGAGATTGCATTAACAAGGGGTATAAATGTGAATCAAGATTGTATTTCCCCAGCAAAACATAAAGAATTTTCTAATCCAGCCCAATTATTAAAATTTGTCGAGAAATTAAGAAAACTTTCTGGTGGTAAACCTGTAGGAATAAAATTATGCGTTGGTCATCCTTGGGAATTAATTTCAATTATTAAAACTATGGTAGAAAAAAAGAGCTACATTGACTTTATCACTGTCGATGGAGCAGAAGGTGGGACGGGAGCTGCACCCGCAGAATTTACTGATCATATTGGTTGTCCACTAAAAGACGCTATAGTATTTGTTGACAACGCACTTGTAGGTGCAAATTTAAGAGATAGAGTAAAAATTGGAGCATCAGGGAAAATAGTTTCTGCCTTTGACATTGCCCACATATGTGCCCTTGGAGCTGATTGGGTAAATATGGCAAGACCTTTTATGTTTGCTATTGGGTGCATTCAATGCAGATCATGTCACACAGGCGAGTGTCCAACTGGAATAGCTACGATGGATCCAATGAGATACAGGGCTATCGATGTAAATGACCGCTCAGAAAGAGCTAACAACTTTCACAAAAATACACTTTTTGTATTGAAAGAATTATTAGAATCAGTTGGAGTTAATCATACCAAAGATTTAAATAGAAGACACATTGTTCGAAGACTCTCAGAAAGTGAAATCAGATTAGCTGATCAAATTTATCCACGTGCGGAGAAAGGGGAATTACTCAAAAAAGGAAAGAAAGAAATACTAGATCCTCGGCTTAATGTTTACTGGAACAAAGTATCTTCAAAAAGCTTTAATTATATCCCCGGTTCAATTTGATAAATTACAAATAAATCTAAATTTTTATTTTTGTTAACATTTATGGAAAAAGAAAAGTTTGAGAACCTTTTTGAAATAGCAAAAATAAGATTCAATGAAAAAAAATTTTCTGATGCAAAAAATTTTTTATTAGAATACATTAATTCCAATCCTACGTTAGAAGCCATAAATTTATTGGGAATTGTTTATATAAATCTCAATGAAAATGACGAGGCTATATTGTTGTTTAAAAACTTGATATCTAAAAATTTTATAGACGAAAATATTTACAACAACTTAGGAATAGCATTAAAAAAAAATAAAAACTATTCTAGTGCAATTGACCATTTCAATTTATCAATAAAAGTCAATGAAAAAAGTATTTCATCTTATTTTAATCTTGGGAATACTTATGCAGAAATTGGTCAAAACAGGAATTCAGAAAAAAACTTTAAGATATGCTTAAAATTTAATAAAAATTATTTACCAGCAATTATTAATCTTTCAGCATTGTACATTAATACACGGTTATTAGATAAAGCTATGAAAGTACTTAAAAATTGTTTAAAAGATAATCCTAATAATTTAGAAATACTTGAAAATATTGCAAAAATCTATTTGATAAGAAAACAATTTTCAAAAGCGGAATTTTTCATAAAAAAGATTGTTAGTATTTTCCCAACTGCAAATAACAAATTAATTCCTGTTGCTTTAGGGTTCTTATACCAAGGTAATTCAGGCAAATATCTTAGTATAACAAAAACTTATTCAAAAAAGTTAACAAATAAATCTTCAATTTTTAAACTTAATTACAATCATAAAAATAGAAATCTGAAGATTGGATTTGTAACCCCAGACCTAAGGTCACATCCGATTGGTTTTTTTCTGAAGGATATGCTACCTGTATTGAGTAAAAAAATTGAAATAAATATTTTTAATACTGGGGTTCATCAAGATCAAATATCTGAGTATTCAAAAAAATATGTTAAATGGATAGACTGTGAAAATCAAAATTTTGAGCAATTATCTGAATTAATTTATGAAAAAAAGCTGGATACTCTTATTGATACGTCAGGCATTACTAGAACTAATAACCTTAATGTATTTAGACTTAAACCGGTAAAAAAACAAATTTCATGGGCTGGTTGGTTGGCAACTACAAAAATGAAAGAAATTGATTATATCATCGGTGATAATTTCGCAACTCCTAAAAAGGATGATAAAAATTTTACAGAAAAAGTTTATAGAATGGAAAATATTTGGTGTACTTATTCACGCTCTTTGTTAGAAAACAAAGTAATTAGAAAGAGAGCAATTCACTCCAAAGAAATCACTTTTGGGTGTTTCCAAAGACCAGAAAAAATAAACCAAAATGTTATAAGAACTTGGTCACATATATTATTAAGAAAGAAGAATAGCATCATCATATTTATAAATAAATCCTTTGATTCTTATGAAAAGAAAAGAATTATTAATTCTTTCAAGAAATATAATGTAAATCTCTCAAAAATTTTCTTTAAAATTCCATTAAATAGATTAGAGTATATAAGTTTTTTCAACTTAATTGATATCAATTTAGATACATTTCCTTACAATGGAGGAACAACAAGTTTCGAATCCACATTTATGAATGTACCCACATTAACTTTAAAAAATAATTCCTGTATGTTTAGGTGTGGAGAAAGTATAAACCAAAACCTAAATATGAAAGATTGGATAGCTAAAAATGAGGATGAATATATTCAAAAAGCATTATTATTTTGTAATAAAAAATTTATAAGTGATATTAAAAATAAATTAAATGAAATGAATTCGAATTCATTACTTTTTGATTCAAAGCAATTCTCTTTTGAGTTTGTTAAAATGCTAGAAAAAATTAATTAAAATTCATAAAAGATTATTTTTTTTTCTACTTTACAAAAACAATATTTGATTACAGATTAATTAATAAATGAAAATTTAAACGTTGGAGTTAATTCAAAGCCCTCTTAGTTTAATAGTAAAACAGGGTCTTGGTAAGACTCAGCCACTGGAGCGTAACCAGTAGAGGGCACCATATGAAAGATAAATTAACAAAAAGAATTTTCGCAGGTTTCTTTTGGGGAATAATACTAGGTATTCTTGCAAAGCTACTTTCAAACTTATTTCCATCATCGATTAGTATTTTATTAAATTTATTCAGTTTTGGAGGTAACCTTTTTTTAAAAATTTTAAAAATGTTAGTTGTTCCCATTGTTTTCTTCTCTCTCTTAACTGGTGTAGCAAATCTGAAAAATATAAACTCTTTAGGAAGAATTGGCACCAAAACCATTAGTCTTTATTTTTTTACTACGCTAATTGCAATTACTGTCTCTCTTTCAATAGGAAAGATTCTGGAACCTGGAAGTTCAGTTGCAATTACTCAACAAAAAATTGATTTGAATGTAGATCCCCCCCCCTCACTTTCTTCAGTATTTCTTAATATTATCCCAGATAATCCTTTTAAGTCTTTAGTAGAAGGAAATATGCTGCAGGTTATCTTTTTTTCAATCTTACTAGGAGGATGTCTATCGACATTAAATCAAAACAAATTACTAGTAGATATTGTCTTTAAACTTAATGAATTGGTTTTAAAAATGTTGAATGTTCTTATGACAATTGCTCCTTTTGGAATATTTTGTCTGATAGCTCAGACATTGGCTTCGCAAGGGCTTGAGGCAATTCTAGAGCTTTTAAAATATTTTTTTGGAGTTGTTTTAGTTTTATTTATTCATTTAACTTTAGTTTATCTACCTCTAGTAAGATATGTCTCAGGAACAAACATAATCTTTTTTTTGAGTAGCATTAAACAAGCTTTATTATTTGCTTTTTCTACATCGAGCAGTAGCGCGACAATTCCTATAACACTAAATAATGTGGAAAATAATTTGAAAGTAAAAAAAAAAATTTCATCATTCACTGTTCCTTTAGGTGCAACTATTAATATGGATGGAACAGCAATAATGCAAGGGATGGCAACAATTTTCATTTCAAATTTTTATGGAATTGAATTACTTTTTTCAGATTTTCTTACAATAATTATAACTGCAACACTGGCATCTATTGGTACTGCTGGTGTTCCTGGTGTAGGAATGATTATGCTTGGAATGGTTTTATCACAAGTTGGATTACCATTAGAAGGAATTGCAATTGTAATGGGAGTTGATAGATTGTTGGATATGCTCAGAACTTCACTTAATGTAGCAGGCGATGCAACTGTAACTATTTTAATTAATAAAAGTGAAGCAAAATGAATTGGTTTTTAGTAGAACTTGAAATAGATATTTACGGTAAATTAAGTGAAGTAGTTCAAGCTGAAAACAAAGATGATTGCGAGCTTATTACTCTCCATCAGACATCAAAAAAATACAATTGCTCCAAAGAAATCATAAATATTGTAAGTTGTAAAAAGATCAAGTGATTTCAAATTCGACTGGTTTGCCCGATGAATTTAAAATTATTTCATCATCTCTCATTACAACTTTACCATTTACAATTGTCATAACTGGAAAACCTTTTACTTTAACATTATCGTATGGTGTCCATCTACTTTTGCTAACGATCCAATCATTAGTGATTAAAAATTCTTTGTTTAAATCAATTACTGAAAAATCAGCATCATTTCCAATTTTAACTTCTCCTTTATTCAAAATTTTATAAATTTTCGCTGGATTGAAACATAAAAGTCTAACTAAATCGTGGATGCTAATCTTACCTTGATTAACAAAATTTAACATAATTGGCAAAATTGTTTGAACACCAGTCATACCCGAAGGTGTGTCAGGATAAACTTTTTTCTTTTCATCAATTGTGTGAGGGGCATGGTCAGATCCAACTACATCTATTACTTTTTCTTTTATTCCATTCCATATACCCTCTCTGTGGGCTTCATCACGAATTGGTGGGTTCATTTGAACAAATGATCCTAACCTATCATAACAATCAGGAGAACTAAAAAAAAGATGTTGAGGGGTAGCCTCACAAGTTGCTATGTGTTTGTAGGATTTTAATAACTCAATTTCTTCTTTAGTAGAAATATGCAAGACATGAACATTTTTTTCCAACTCTGTGGCAATTTTTAATAGTCTTTTTGTACTATTAACTGCAGTCTCTACGTCTCTCCATCTTGGATGATCGTGAACTGTTACATTTTCTAGATCTAAAACTTTTTTTCTCTCTCTTAACCTGTATTCATCCTCGCTGTGGACTGCCACTCTTCTATTTATGCTTTTTAAAATTTGCTTCAAACTTTCATCATCTTCAACCAATAAATCTCCTGTTGACGAACCCATAAAAATTTTAACACCACAACATCCACTTATTCTCTCGAGATTTGTTAAGTCTTGAATATTATCCTTCGCCGCCCCAACAAAGAAACTGTAATTACAAAAAGCACTGCTTTTTGCTATTTCTAATTTATCTTCTAATGCTGATTGATTGGTGGTCGATGGTTTGGTGTTTGGCATTTCGAAAATAGATGTAATTCCACCTAAAACTGCACCTTTTGTCCCAGAATAAATATCTTCTTTGTATGTTAGTCCGGGCTCTCTGAAATGTACTTGTGAATCAATTACTCCAGGAAGTACTAATAAATTATTCAAATCTAATTTTAATTTACAACTTTTACGCGAAAGATCTCCTAACTCTTGAATCTTCGAGTTTTTGATACCAATATCGACCTTCTCTATCTTTTCGTTAGGAAGACATACCGAACCTCCGCAAATTAATAAATCAAAATTTTCTTTCATTTTTCTTAAATTGAAGATGAAATAACATCAAAAAAATCACCTTTTGTCTTTACTTTTTTTATGTTTATAGCGTACCAAACTGAAATAAATATCATATGCCATAAAGGTCTAACCAACATATCATTATTTATAACATCTTTACACAATGAAAATATATCATCTTCTTTAAAAAAATATCTTAAGATTTCCATTTTTGGTAAAATTTTTTGTAAATATTTTGCTTTCTTTGGAATCCATTTTTTTATAGGAACTGTAAAACCTTTTTTTTTCGAAAAAGAATTATAGTTTGTAACTCTTTTATTGAGGAACTGTCTAATCAGGAATTTGCCATAACCATTTTTTTGTTTAAATGAATCGTCTATATAAAAAAAATTTTCAAAAATTTCTTTATCAATTAATGGAGTCCTTCCTTCCATACCATAGGCCATTAAACATCTATCTAACTTAACTAGTAAATTATTTGGAAGCCAATTAATATAATCAAAGAATTGATATTTTTGGAGTTTTGAAAGATCTGATATTTGATTCTCAAAAAATTTTATGTCAAAGTCCCAATCTTTTTGGTCTAAAAAATCTAGTTTTCTAAAAGCACCTTTATAAAAACTTTTCATTTTTTTATACCTTCCATAACCACCGAATAGCTCGTCACCACCTTCTCCAGTTAAAGCTACTTTAAATTTTTTTGATGCTATACCGGCCATTTTAAAGGTAGGAATAATTGCGTAATCAGCAACTGGTTCGTCAATATGCTTTGCTGCAAAAGGAAGTGTGTTCCAAAAATCATTTTCAGAAAAACTTATTTGATTTAATTCTATATTAAAACTCTTTGAAATTTCATCAGTAATTTTTGCTTCGTTACAAGATGTGTTGTCAATATTAACATTATATGCACATATTTCTTTATTAAGATTTAATTCTTTCATAAAATACATAATCAAAGTTGAATCAATCCCACCTGAATAAAACAAACAATAGGGAACATCACTCCTTAAATGCACGGATACTGATTCTTTAATTTTATCAAAGATATATTCATCATTAATTTTCTTATTTTTTTTTCTGGTGGGAAGTCTTTCTAATTGACTTCTTATTATCTTTCCGTCTT
The DNA here is from genome assembly GCA_002457065.1 of alpha proteobacterium MED-G10. GTDB lineage: Bacteria > Pseudomonadota > Alphaproteobacteria > Methylaequorales > Methylaequoraceae > MED-G10. Next base: position 19,008 of record NTKR01000014.1, read on the forward strand.
CAATTACTATTGTCTCTCCAGGTCTTACCCTTTGGATATTATTATAAATTGTCTTTTTCCCTGAACAGTATTGAAGTTGAAAGTACTCTCGAAGTTTAAATTGCGAAAGATCATTATTTTGTATATTTAGTCTTTGTATAGACTGCATTTCAGAACTATAAATTATACCCTCTTCAAAAATCGAAAAATATAAAGGCTTTATTCCAAAAACGTCTCTTCCAATAAATGTAATGCCTTTTTTTTGATCAAATAATGAAAATGAGTACATCCCTCTTAGTCTTTTGAACCCCTCTATTCCATCTTCCTTATAAACAGCGATAATACTCTCTGAATCAGAATTAGTTTTATATTTATATTTGCTTATTTTCTTTCTTAAATTTAAATCATTATAAATTTCTCCATTTGCAATCAAAACCACTCCATCATTGATAATTGGTTGAGCACCTCCATCTAAATCAACGATAGACAATCTAGTGTGTATAAGTTCCACATTTTTTTTTTTATAAGTCCCTTTTCCATCAGGTCCTCTATGCTTTAAATAATTAAAAACTTTTGAAAACTTCTTTTGAAAAGTAAGGTTTTCTTTTTTAAGAGAAACTCCGGCTATTCCGCACATTTTATTTTCTCAAAAAAATTTATGTATTTATCAATAATTAGTTGTTCTGAATATTTAGTCTTATAATTATTATAACCATTTTTAATCAATTTTTTTTGCAAGACCTTATTTAGATCCAAAAATTTGATTTTATCGATTAAATCAAAGACGTCCTCGTTTTTAAATTTTATTCCGTTGAAATTATTTTTAACTAAAAGACCTGGACCACCTGTGTCAGAAACTATGACGGGAATCTTATGTGCCCAACCATCAATCACAATGTTTCCGAATGGTTCATGTCGTGATGGACATACTAAGTAATCTGCCGCATTCAAAAACTCTGAGATGTTATTTGTCCACCGATAGAAAGTCACATTTTTTTCTAAGGAATATTTTTTTATTAACTTATCATATTGATTTTTTTCACTTCCTTGACCGACTATCTTCAATCTAAAGTTTTTTAAATACGGCATAGCTTTCAAAAGAATATCAATGCCTTTGTTTCTATGAAATCTAGATAAACAAACAATTTCTTTAAAAGCAGACCTATTTAACGTTTTGGTTGATTCATTATTTTTTACAAAATTTGGAATATATTCTACCTTATTTGGATCCCAGCCTGACTCAATGACATATTCTTTTAAATCTTCGGTATTTGTAATAATGAAATCACAATTTACATAATTTTTTAATTTATAGTATCCACCTATTCTTCCAATATTTACCCAACCATTGGAAACAGGTAAAAAACTAGAAGCCCTATTCATCCACGACAAAACTATGTTTGGCTGGAACTCTTCAATAATATCTTCAATTTTTTTATGACAAAATGGATTAAAAAAATAAAAGTTTTTAATTTGGTGAATTTTTTTTATCCGCTTATTCAATAAATCATATCTTTCCTGATTTTTTCTTATTAATAATTCAAGCTCTATATTTTTTCTTTTTTCTATTGCAAAGGAAAGTCTCTCAAAAAAATTCTCGGCTCCTCCCTTATTGGCACCTCCAAGGACATTGAGTATTTTCATTTTAATATTTTTTGCCATATTTTAGCAACCTTAGACCACTTTAAATGATTGTTATTTTTAATAAGATTTGAGTGCATTTTCATCCAAATATCATCATCATTCAAGAGTTTAATTGTTTTTTTTACAAACTCTTTATCATCTTGACATACAAAACCTGTTTGATTATTTCTGACTCTCTCCTGCATTGATCCATAATTACAAACGACACAAGGAACTCCTAAAACTTGAGCCTCAGCCGCTGACATACAAAAAGTTTCATCTTTGGTTCCTTTGTATAAAAAAACTCTAGACTCTTTAATTTTATTGAACAGTTCGTTTCGTTTTAAAGGACTAAAAACATTGATACCAAAACTTTTAAGTCTTTTTGCTTTCTTCAAAATAATTTCAGAATTTTTAAAATGTTTCTTCCCGAATTTGCCATAAGTTAGAGACCCAGAATATATATTTAATTTTAGATTTTTATTCGAAGGATATATTTCTAATCTCCATCTATCTAACAACCAGTCTAATTCTCTTAATGGATTTGATGTAAAAATTGCAGATGAGGGTGGAGGTTGCGTTTTTTTTCTGACTTTAATATTAGTACTGACTCCATAAGGAATTACTATTTTTTTGCCAGGAGCCCAGAAAGGATAAGTATTTTTATGATAGTTACTGGAAAAAATTATTTTAAAATCATTAAAGAAAAGTTTTGATAAATATCTGAATTTTAACAAATATTTAGCCGGGTTATGAATCCAAAAGAATCTCTTTTTACAATCCTTTTTAAAATTTAGAAATTTGTCTCCGCGATTAACCACCAAACAGTCAAACTTTTCATTTAAAATGTTTCTATCAAGCTTTTTCCATGTCACATTATTAACAATGCCTTGATTTAAACAATTATTGTAAACAACGACTTCTATATTTAATTTTGCTAACTCTTCAACAAGAGAAACAAAAGCTGTTTCAGCACCTCCTATTGGCTTCTGTCTTGCAGTTTCTGCATCAAAATCGATACCATCGTCAATAAATAAAACTTTAGTCATTAGATAACTCAATTTTAAATTTTAAGTATGATAACAGTGGATATAATCCTGCAACTATCGCAATAGCTAAACCTAATTCTTTTTCTTTATAACCTTTTCTAATAATAAAGCACTTCCAAAATCTTGAAAAGATTCTTCTGATATTCTTAAATAAACCTTCATCAATTTTATTATTTTTCAAGTCCAGCGCTCTTGCAGTTGAGTAACTATCTAGTTTTTCAAAAAGATCAAAAATAGACTTACAATAAAAATGTGAAATTTTATTTTTTAGAATCTCACCTTTTTTACCAGTTAAAAGTATTTTTGGATGAACTCTTTGTAACCCCCAAATTTTTGAATTCTTTTTAAATAAACCTGCATATGAAGATTTACCAATGTAGCAACCCCAACCATACCTAACTACTCTTTCTCCAAAATAGTTTTCAACATTTATTGGGTGCCAATCACTTCTACTATTTTGAGTTATGCTGAGAATTTCTTTTTGGAGTTTTTTGGGTATTCTCTCATCTGCGTCAATTTCCAAAATCCAGTCTCCTGAACATTTTTCAATACCGAAATTTCTTCTTTCCCCTTCAACATCCCATGACCCTTGAAAGATTTTATTTGAAAATTTTTGAGCTATTGTTTTTGATTTATCAGTACATTTATCTAAAATTACAACTATCTCATTGGCAAACTTTAAAGTTTGCAAACATTTTTTGAGTTGTTTTTCTTCATTATGTACGACTATTAATGCAGATAAACTTTTCATTTTACTTCTCTATAAAATTTAAGAGTTTTACGAAAAACTTCAGATACTGATAGATCTTTCATTAAAGACCCAACATTTTTTGGGTCAAAACCCTCATAACCCATAAGCTCTTTATAACTCTTTGAAGTTTTTATGACTAAAGTTTTTAAGCCAATCGGACAATATTTTTTAACATCACTTGGACCAAACAATCCAATTGTTGGAAGTTCTGATAGAGCTGCTAAATGCATTAAACCTGAATCATTCCCAATAAATAATCTTGATTGTCTCATAATTACGAACATTTCAGCGAGACTAATTTGACCTACAAAATCCGTAATAAATGATGATTTATCATCTAATAGACTTTTCATATTTTTTTTATCTTCTTTTGATCCTAAAATTAAAAAGATTGATTGTGAAAAAACATCTTCATTTTTTAGTTTTTCAATTAATTTCGAAAATCTATCAATGGGCCATGTTTTGCCAACCCAATTTGCACAAGGAGCTATAAGGATAAAATCTTTGCTTTTTCTTTTTAATTTTTCAAATTTTTTCAAATTAGAAGTCTTTTGTTTAAAATCAAAATTTATTTGTGGTAAATGGATTTTATTGCCAACTAAATCAGATATGCTTTTAGTTTTATGAATTTCTGAAAATTTAGAGGTTTTATACAAAATCCTTTTTTTTGAAAATAAAAAAAAACTCAATGCTGTCCCTCTTAGATCTACTACACAATCCCAATATATTAGAAAAACTTTTTTCCATAAATCAAACCAATGAAGAGATTGTTTTTTTTTTTTTAACTTAATAACCTTGTCAATTAGTCCACAAAATTTAAATAATTCATATGGAATAGGACCACATACTAAAGTAATATTAAACTGTTGTTGCTTGAAATATTTATTTAGTCCCGAGGCTAAGATTGAATCACCAAGTCTATTTGAGGAAATAATTAAAACTTTTTTCATATAAGAAACCTTGTTAAAAAAAAATAATCAAATACATTATTCTTAATGTTAGAACCTAATAAAATATTTAAACTCAATAAAAGATCACTCATTCTAATTGAAGGAAATGATAAATTTGATTTCATTCAAGGAATTATATCAAATGATATTAAATTTTTAGAAAAAAAGAAATCTATTTATGCAGCAATGCTTTCACCACAAGGAAGATATCTTTATGATTTTTTTATTACAAATCATAATAATAATTTCTTACTTGAATGTCCCAGCTTTCAAGCAACTGAAATTTATAAGAAACTTAATTTATATAAATTAAGGTCTGATGTAAAAATTAAGATAATTGAAACATTTGATATTTTTTTGGTAAGTAAATTAAACCTAGATGAGTTTACCATAAATAATTCTGAGTGTTTATTTTTTCAGGATCCTAGGTTCAATAATAGTTTAATGAGGGTATATGCGCCCAAAGAGTTTACAATTAAAAATAAAAAGATAAGTCTAATGAATGAGGATCAATATAATGACTTTAGAATTAATATGAGTATACCTGATTTTACAAAAGATTCCAAAAAAGAGAAATCACTACTTCTTGAAATGAGATTTGATGAATTGAATGGTATTTCGTGGGAAAAAGGTTGCTACTTAGGACAGGAAATTACAGCAAGAATGAAGTATAGAGGTAAAGTAAAAAAAAAAATATTTAGCATCTCCATTGATTTTAAATCTAGGTTAGATGAAAAGATTTTTTTTAATGAAGAAGAAGTAGGAATGATTTTAAGTCATAATAATGTTAAAGGGTTTGCCTTCATAGATATGATGACTGATATAAAGCCATCAGAATATTTAATATGTGGTGATTCAAAAATTAGGTATGAAGAACCCTGGTGGTCAAAAAAATGACTTAAAAAGTTTTTCTAATGTTTTTTAGAGTCAAAAATGGATTCTTATTATAAGAAATATTATCTTTCAATCTTTCAATACCATTAATTCCATATTCTCTTAAAATACTTTTTTTTATCCAACTTTTATCTTGAGAGATTCTTTGATTAACTAATTCATTTTTTGAGTTTAGATAAACCCATCTCTTACAAACTTCATCATAAAGTCTATCAAAACCATAGTTTTTTGTAGCTGATGTTTTTAGTACTCCAATATCCCAGTCATTTACTGACTTAAAGTAATTTTTGCTATTATTAAGTTCGGACATAGTCAAGTTAGATAAATTTTCTATATCTGATTTTGTTATAACGATAATATC
>NTKR01000015.1 GCA_002457065.1 alpha proteobacterium MED-G10
CTACTTGCAATCATTTCTGAGAACACTAAAGCTGGTTTAAATTTTTTTACAATTTCACGATAAGGATAATCTGACACACCAGACATAGGAGCTAAAAGTAAATCAGATTCAATTTTTATGTTATCAATAATCATAATGATTCGTAAACCTTAATACCAAAGTAAGCAAAATTTATAAATAAATAAGATAGTAAAATCAATCTAAAAGTTGTAAAGCTTGAACACCCTTTAATACTCCTATAAATAAGGAAGATAAATATAAAAAAAAAACAAAAAATACTCAAAGTAACTTTATAATCAAAAAATTTTATTAGGTTTTCATATTCACTTAAATGAAAAACTAAACCAGAAATAATGGAGATGAATAAAAAAAGCATTGATAGGTATAAAACTCTTAACGTTAAAAGCTCACTGGCATATAAAGATGGTAATATATTAAAAATTACAGGATTAAATTTCATATTTTTTATTAAACGACTCTTTAAAATAACACAAAATGAACTTACGGCACAAATAGTAAGCATTGAATAGGATAAAAGTGAGCTAAAAATATGAAAAAGTAAAAATTTATCATTAAAAATATCCAAAGAAATACTGCTGCTATCAGAAGTTATCGAAATTACAAATCTAAATAAAATTAAAATCAAAAAGAGTGGTATAAAAAAAAGGCGTAATTTTAAAAATTCAAAGTAGAAAATTGATATTAAAAAATATGTAAAAAGAAAAATTACTAATAAAAGTGAAGTAATAAGATTTAAATTCAAGAACTCGCTATTTAATGTAAATATATAATAAAAAGCATTTATTATACCTAAAAAAAATAAATTGGATAAATATATAAATTTATTAATAAACTCGTTCTTATCCAAATTTATAAAGCTTGTAACAAAAAAAATTAAAAAGCATATAAATGTAATTGTTTCTATGTAAAAATAATTCGTCATTAATTTTATAATAAGTATTATGAATAAAAAAAATATAGCATTAATTGTTAGTGGGGGTGAAGGAAAAAGATTTGATAAGAAAAAACCAAAGCAATTCTTTAAAATCAACGAAAAGACTATTTTAGAGATAACAGTAAAAAAATTTGTAGATTCAAAATTATTAGACGAAATTGTAGTCGTTTGCTCTAAAGATTACTTAAATGATACTAAAAAAGTATTAAGAAATCAAAACGTCTTAATAACGCTAGGAGGAAAAACAAGGCAAGATTCTGTATATAATGGATTAAAATTTTGTAAAAAATTTAAACCGAGTAAAATCATTATACACGATGTAGTTAGACCTTTTTTTTCAGTAAAATTTTTAAACGACATATTAAAAAAAATTGATAGAAAAGTATGTGTAATACCAGTATTAAAAATATTTGACTCAGTTAGAAGTATAAAAAGTAACAACTATAGTGATATAAATAGAGACAATCTTAAATTGATACAAACCCCTCAAGGTTTTAATTACAATGAAATATTTAATGCACATAATAGATTTAAAAATTTAAATATCACCGATGATTCATTGTTAGCATATAAAAATGGTTGTAGAATAAAGGTGTTAAAAGGTGAATATTTTAACTTTAAAATTACTGAAAAGAGTGATCTGGAAAGGAGTAAAATCATAATAGCTAAAAATATGAATAATACTACTAGAACTGGGAGCGGATTTGACGTCCACAAATTTACTAAAGGTAATTTTTTAATTTTATTTGGAATAAAAATTCCTTTTGATAAATCATTAGAGGGACATTCAGATGCTGACGTTGGTTTTCATTCTCTTGTTGATGCAATTCTGGGTGCCATAGGAAAGGGTGATATTGGTGAACATTTTCCTCCATCAGAAAAAAAGTGGAAAAACAAGAATTCATTGTTTTTTTTAGAATATGCTGCAAGTATTTTAGATGAAGAAAAATTTAAAATTAATAATCTTGACTTAACAATTATTTGTGAGAAACCAAAAATTTCAAAATATAAAGAAAAAATGAAGAAAAAAATTAGTAAGGCATTAAATATTAAGTTAAACAAAATAAATATAAAAGGAACTACTACAGAGAAACTTGGATTTCTAGGAAGAGAGGAAGGTATTGCGTGCCAAGCAAATGTAACAGTTTCTATGAAAAATGATTTTGATTTCTAATTTATTGTGTACAGGCTTTGGAATTGGTAAAGTTCCATTCTTTCCAGGCACTCTCGCATCCTTATCTATTTTACCTCTGGTTTGGTTTCTTAAACAAAATTATGGTATATTTTATTTTTCAATTTTTCTGTTTCTCTATTTTTTAATTAGTCTAATTTTAATTAAAATATGCATAAAAAAAGAAAAACAAAAAGATCCTAGTTATATTGTTATTGACGAACATATAGGTCAAGCTGTAGCGTTATTATTTTGCAATGAAACTATTCTAAATTATTTATTAGCTTTCATATTATTTAGATTTTTCGATATTTTAAAACCTTTCCCAATTAGTTATTTTGATAGAATAGATAATTCATTTGGAATAATTGCTGATGATATTGCCGCTGGTTTAATCTCAGGTATAGCTTTAGTAATTTTATTATGAACATAAAACAAATTAAAAAAAATTTAAAAACTAAATTAGTTAAACAGAAAATTAAATTGTGCATAGCAGAGTCAGTAACAGGTGGGAGATTTGTTTACGAATTTGTCAAAAAAGAAGGAGCATCAGATATTGTTGACTATTCGTTAGTGTCTTACAGTAATGATTCAAAAATTCGATTTTTGAAACTTAAACAAGAAATAAAAAAAAAGACAGAATTCAGTAGAATAGTTGCAAAGGGAATGGCGGAAAATATCATCAAATTCTCAAAGAGTGAAAATAAGTTGGGTATATCATGCACCGGTGTGGCCTCAATATCAAAAAACTTGAAGCACTTGAAATCCTGTAAAGTATTTATTGCTGCCCATTATAAGAAAAAATCAATTGTTAAAGAATATGAGTTTAAGAAATTGAGTAGAATTAGAGTTATAGAACAAACTGTAGAAAAAATGATTATGTTGTGTAACTCAATTATCTAATTCATAAAAAATTAGCTTATCATCTTCTTGTTTTAAAAATAATTTTTCTTTTATTATTAGTTCTTTAAATTCTTCACTATTTTTGAACTTATCTATTTTATTCTCTAAAAATTCTTTCTCTGTAAACTTTTTATTTAACAAAGCTGCTTTTTCTTGCAATTGATTCTTATTTTGAAGCAAGATGATTACATTTTTTTCACTTAGAAAGAAATAAACAACTCCCGCTAACAAAATAATTATATAAATTGAGTTATAATTTTTTATTTTTTTAAACATTTAAAAATTTTTTGAAGGGTATGTTTCCTGAAAATTTTATTGATGGGTTTCTGTCTTCAATTCTTAAAAGCTGATTATATTTTGAAATTCTCTCTGATCGTGATAAAGAACCTGTTTTAATTTGTCCTGAATCTATTCCCACAGATAAGTCGGAAATAAACGTATCTTCTGTCTCGCCTGATCGATGAGATATTATAGTGTTAAAATTATTTTTTTTTGCTAAATTTATTGTCTCTATAGTTTCGGTTAATGTTCCAATCTGATTTAACTTTATTAGAATTGAATTACCGCTTTTCTTGTCTAATCCAGTCTTTAATCTTTCAGTTGAGGTAACAAATAAATCATCGCCTACAAGTTGGCATTTTCTTCCAATTTCTTGTGTCATTAAACTCCAACCATCCCAATCATTTTCATCCAAACCATCTTCAATTGAAATGATAGGATAATTTTCAATAAGATTTTGGTAATATCTAACTATATCTTGGGATGATAATTCAAGCGATTCACTTGCAAGTTTATATTTTTTTCCATCAAAAAATTCTGAAGAGGCTACATCAAGTCCTATGTAAATTTCTTGACCTGGTTTATAACCAGATTTCTCAATTGCATTTATTATAAAGTCTAAACACTGCTTATTACTTGAAAAATCAGGAGCAAAACCTCCTTCATCGCCAACAGAGATTGAAAAGGAATTTTTATTTAATAAGTTTTTTAGACAATGAAAGACTTCACAGCCAGCTCTTAAAGCATCCTTAAAAGATGAAAAACCGAGTGGAATTATCATAAATTCCTGAAAATCGAGCTTATTATTTGAATGGCAGCCTCCATTAATTATATTCATTAAAGGAGTGGGAAGAGATGTTGAAATTCCGCCAATATAACTAAACAACGGGAGGTTCAAAAACTTTGCTGCAGCCTTTGCACAAGCAAGTGAAACAGCTAGTATTGAATTAGCACCAAGCCTTGATTTATTATGAGTACCATCTAAGTTAACTAATGTTTTATCGATTAGACTTTGATCAGTAATTTTCATTCCTTGAATAGTTTCATTTATTTCTGAGTTTATAAGATCAACGGCTTTAGTTACACCTTTACCAAAAAACCTATTCTTATCTTCGTCTCTTAATTCATATGCCTCGTAAGTACCTGTTGATGCTCCAGACGGGACAGAAGCTAAAGAAGATAATTTTTCAAGAGAAACTTCAACTTCTACTGTTGGCGTTCCTCTACTGTCAACGATCTCTCTTGCAAATATATTTCTTATAGCTGACATTATTTATTTAGATTATATTATTTTTTGAAATATTATCATAGAGTTTTAGAGAATGAATTAATTTACCTAAGCTTTTCAATGGTACCATATTTGGACCATCGGAGGGAGCATTTTTTGGATTTTCGTGTGTTTCCATAAATAAACCTGATATTGATGTTGTTACTGCAGCTTTAGCAAGAGTATCAACAAATTCATATTGACCTCCAGATTTATCACCATAACCACCTGGCAATTGGACAGAATGAGTTGCATCAAAAATCACAGGATAACCAGTTTTTTTCATTATTGGTAATGATCTCATATCTGAAACTAAATTATTATATCCAAATGAAGTTCCTCTCTCTGTTAATAAAATTTTTTTATTTCCAGTCGAAGAGATCTTACTAGAAACGTTTTCCATATCCCAGGGTGCTAAAAACTGTCCCTTTTTTACATTTATTGGTAAATTTGTTTTTCCTGCTGATAAAAGTAAATCAGTTTGTCTACATAAAAATGCTGGAATTTGGATTACATCTAAGAATTCTTTTGCAATTTCACAATGATATGGTTCGTGTATATCAGATGTAACTGGACAATCAAATTTTTCTTTAATCATTGCCAATATTTCAAGACCTTTTTTAATACCTAAGCCTCTTTTACTTTTATAGCTTGATCTATTAGCCTTATCAAAAGAACTCTTATAAATATATTGAAATTTTAATTTTTTTGACAAATTGTCAATTTCAGAGCAGATTTCGAAAGCATGATCTTTACTTTCAATTTGGCAAGGTCCTAAGATAAATTTTATTTCTGTATCATTAGAAAAATAAAGGTTGCTACTAATCTTAATTTTTTTCATTTTTAAATTCAATTAATGCCCTAATAAAAGAATTAAATATTGGATGCGGTTTAAACGGAGTAGATTTTAGCTCAGGATGAAATTGGACACCAATAAACCAGGGATGATCATCTCTTTCCATTACCTCAACTAATTTTTTATCTGGTGACATTCCTGATAAAGTTACCCCACTTTTTCTTATTGTATCAAGATAGTTATAATTTACCTCATATCTATGACGATGTCTCTCGTTGATTTTATTTTTTTTGTATATTTTTTGAATCAAGGTATTCGCTTTTAGTATTGATACATAAGAACCTAACCTCATACTTCCTCCAAGATTACTTAGATCCTGCTTAAATGTTTTATTATCTTTTTGCCACTCATTCATCATTGAAATAACTGGTTTTTCAGTAGGACCAAATTCTGTAGATGAAGAAGATTCAAAACCCTTAATATCTCTTATTGATTCTAGAATAGCTAATTGCATACCGAAACAAATACCCAAATATGGTGCTTTATTAACCTTAGCATAATTTATAGCATTTATTTTTCCTTCAGAACCGTCTTTTCCAAAACCTCCGGGCACTAAAATCCCATCAAAGTCTTGAAGAATTTTGTTAGTAATTTTTCTATTCTTTAATTTTCTGGAATCAATCCAAGAAATCCTTACAGTTGAATTATTATATATTCCACTGTGAAAAAGTGCTTCATTAAGAGATTTATAAGACTCAGATAAATTGGTATATTTACCAACAACTGCAACATTTACTTCATCTTTTAAATTCTTAAGCTTTTCTAAAAATTTTTTCCATAAATCTAACTTAATTTCCTTTTTTTTATTAATTCCAAAATGAATATATATTTGTCTTAATGCACCTTCATCATATAATTTTAATGGAACCTCATAAATTGTTTTTGCATTTTCAACCATAATTACTGAGCTAATTGACAAATTACAAAATAAAGATATTTTTTGTCTTGATTCTTCACTAAATTTTTCTTCAGTCCTGCATAACAAAATATCTGGTTGAATCCCTAATCCAAGCAACTCTTTAACTGAATGTTGAGTTGGCTTTGTTTTAAATTCATTCGCAGAGGAAATAAATGGAACTAAAGTCATATGAACAAATAAGGTTTTGTCTCTTCCAAGCTCATTTCTTAATTGTCTTAATGCCTCTAAAAAAGGAAGACTTTCAATATCTCCTACTGTGCCACCAATTTCACATATTACAAAATCTTCTTGATTTAAATCTTTTCTTATAAACTTTTTTATCTCATCAGTTACATGGGGTATAACTTGAACGGTAGAACCTAAATATTCTCCTTTTCTTTCCTTTCTTAAAACTTCTTCGTATACTTTACCTGTTGTTATATTGTCACTTTTTTTTGATATTACTCCTGTAAATCTCTCATAATGACCAAGATCCATATCAGTTTCAGCACCATCATCTGTCACAAAAACTTCGCCATGTTGTGAAGGATTCATTGTGCCAGGGTCAATATTTAGATAAGGGTCAAGCTTCCGAATTCTAACTTTATAACCTGATAATTTTAAAAGTGAAGCTAATGATGACGAGACTATACCTTTTCCTACTGAAGAAACCACACCTCCAGTGATGAAAATCAAATTAGTCATACTTTATAGAACTGAAAAGAATGTAAAAGTTGCTTACTCTGAGGGTACACTCATTTCCTCTTCGTTTTCTTGTTTCTCGACATCAAATTCTTCTGGTATCAAATCGAGCCTGTCTATTATAGAGTCTTCTGAAGAGTCAATAATCGATTCTTTTTTATATTCCTTATTTGAAATAAGAACAAGTGAAAAGCTGGTTAAAAAAAAACATAATGCTAAAAAAGAGGTAGTTTTAGTCAGGATGTTAGATGTGCTCCTAGCTGACAAGTAATCACCTAATCCACCACCACTAGTTGCTTGACCGATACCGAGGCCACCGCCTTCTGACCTTTGTAACAGAATCATTATAATTAGAAAAACACATATTATGATGTGTATTGACAAAACTATTGCAAACATGAATAAACAATATTCTAAAAATCAAAAAAATCAATAAAAATTACAAAATAGAGATTATTTTAAGGATTTCTTTATCATCTAGACTTGAACCTCCAATGAGGGCTCCATCAACTTTAGATTCCTTGATAATATGTTTTATATTATTTGAAGAAACCGAACCACCATACAAAACTGATATATTTTTTATAGATTTTTGATTTTTTAAAAAGCTTTTAACATATTCTTGAACTTCGTAAATTTCTTCATAATCTGGGACTAAACCTGTTCCAATTGACCAGATAGGTTCATATGCAATAACAATTTCATTACATTCTGGAATACACTCATTTAACTGTTTCTCTAGGAATTTTAAATAACTTTTATTTTTTCTAAACTCTAAAGGTTCACCAATACAAACTATTGGTTTAATCTTTTCACTTAAGACAATTTTAATTTTTTTTTTTATTAATAAATTTGAATCAGCTGAGAATAATCTTCTTTCTGAATGACCCAAAATTACATATTTGCAGTTGAATTGTTTTAATAGTTCAATACTCGATTCTCCAGTAAAGGGACCTTTTCTTTCAAAATGACAATTTTGAGCGCCTAACAACAAATGAGTGCCCTTGATTAAATTCGAAATACTAGGGATTAATAAAAATTGTGGACATATAATATTTTCTAAGTAAGGTTTTTTTTTAACGGTTGATTTGATAAGTTTATTTATTAATTTTTTAGAATCTGAGAGATTTAGATTCATCTTCCAGTTCGAAACAATTAATTTATTTTTAGCCATTTTTATGTTATACAATAAAATTTTTATTAAATTATGCTTACTACATTAAGAAACAGTTCAAAAAATACAATATTAAAATTTGTGTTAGGCACACTGCTAACTATCTTGATACTTAGTTTTGCTATGTGGGGAACTGAAGATCTTGTAGGAGTTTCTAAAAGGCAAAATACAGTTGCTTCAGTTGGTAAGCTAGATATTTCAGCTCAAGAGTTTTATTCTTTGTATTCTAGACAAACCGAAGAAATTAGAAAATTACTTGGCTCTTCTTTAGACATAAAAAAGTCTAGAGAGTTTGGGTACGTTGACAGGGCACTCAGCTCTTTAATTAATAGAGCTCTTTTTAATAATGAAGCAATTGAATTAGGTTTATCAGTTAGTGATAGGAATGTAAGAGATAAGATCCTTAAAGATGAAGCATTTAAAGATGACCTTGGTCAATTTAGCGAGTTATTATTTAGACAATTAATTTCAGAGTCAGGGTATACAGAAGATTCATATGTTGAGGGCACAAGACAGGACTTAGCAAGGGAACAAATGGTTGAAACTATAAGGTCTAGCTTGATCATACCAGACGTTATTCAAGAAAGTTTAGGTGAATACAACCTACAAGAGAGAGCTGTTGATTATTTAGTAATTGATTCAACAAAAGAAAAAGTTAAAAGAATAAAAGAAAAATTAATTAATGAACATTACGAAAGCAATAAAAATAATTTTATGACGGAGGAATTAAGAAGCGCTGAAACACTTCTGCTCGACGCAAAAAAATACGCTCAAAAATTAACTGTTACCGAAGAGGAAGTTCAACTTTTATATGAAGAAAGAAAAGAACAGTTAATTGAACCTGAACAGAGATATCTTAAACAAATCCTAGTAGACAGCGAAGATAAAGCCACAAAGATAATAAAAGCATTAAAAGTATCAAATGATTTTGAAAATGTAGCAAAGGAAAAAGCTAAACTAACGGATGAAGATATTGATCTTGGCTGGAATACTAAGAGTGAATTGCCGGAGGAAATTGTAGATGCAGTTTTTAAGCTTAAGATTAAAGAAAACTCCCTCCCACTAAAAAGTTCATTTGGATGGCATATTGTTAAACTAATTGACAAAAAAGAGAGGAAAGAGATTACTTACGGTGAAATTAAAAACAAGTTCAAAAATGAAATACTTTTGGATAAAGGCAAAGAAGCGGTGTATGACCTTCAGGACGATTTAGAGGATCTTCTTGCATCGGGAAACACATTTGAAGAAATATCAAAAACGCTAGATGTCAAATTAATTAGAGCTGCAAACATCAATAGAATTGGATTAGACGAAGATGGAAAAAAAAATAAAGATTATCAAGATGAGAGAATTTTAAGGACTATTTTTAATCAAAAGCTTAACGAAGAGGGAAATATAATCAATATTGATAAAGATGAGGGGCTTGCAATAAGCATAGTCACAGGGATTGTTGAGCCTAAACAATTAGAGTTAAAGGATGCAAAAAAACAAGTTGAAGAGGAGTTAATTTTAAAGCTTCAATTTGATATGGCGATGAAAAAGGGTGATAATATTAAAAAAAGAGTTAAAAATGGTGAAAGCTTCGAAAACGTTGCAAGACAATTAAATTTAGAACTAAAAGGTGTAAAGCCTTTTACCAGAATCCTTCCTGACACCAGTAAATTGCCTATTCCTTTAGTAAGTAAGATTTTTGAATCAAAAATGGGAGATATAAATATTGAAAAAAGAGGAACCAATGAGATTATTGTTGCAAAAACAGTTGAAATATCAAACAATTTGTCAAAAGATAAAAAAGAAATAAAAGAGTTTTCTGCAAAAATTAAAGACGATCTGACTATTGATTTATTAGCCCAGTTTTCTGAAGCTTTGAGGAAAAAGTATAAGATAACGATCAATGATGATGTTATAAATCAACTTAATTAGTAAAAATGGATATCTTTAAGCCTGACCTTAATTTATTTAAAAAAAATTACGAATCAGGTCAAAGACAGGTTGTCTTTTCATCATTTCCAGCTGACGTTCATACACCTGTATCTTCTTTAATAAAACTTGAAAAAGAAGATTATGTTTTTTTATTTGAATCAGTAGAAAAAGGAAGTCAAAAAGGCAGATACTCCGTTATTGGTTTAAAGCCAGACTTAATATGGGAATGTAAAGATAATAAATGTAAAGTTATTGATAAAAACCTAAAAAAACAAACCAGTGAGACAAACATAACTCCTTTGAAAAGTTTAAGAAATCTAATTAAAAATAATAAGTTTAAAACTTCAAATCAGGTACCCTCAATTTCATCAGGCCTTTTTGGATATATGGGTTATGAAATGATACAGTACTTTGAAAGAATTGATTTAAAAAAAAAAAACAAACTAGAATTACCTGACTCTGTTTTTATTAGACCCTCCTTAACTCTTGTTTTTGATAATGTGAACGATAAACTTTTTGTGACAAAAACTATTTCACCAAACGATAAAAACTCTGTCACTGCTTTTAAAACTGCAAAAAGAGAAATAGAAAACTTAATTAATAAAATTAATAAGCCATTAAACCAAAAAACATTAAAACTAAAAAGATTTGAAAAAAAAATAGATGTTTTTAAAGGAGTAAAATCAAATACAGGTTTCAAAGAATTTAAAAGTATGGTTGAAAAAGCCAAGAGGCTTATTCTCGAGGGCGAAATATTCCAAGTAGTTTTGTCTAGGGTTTTTAAGAAGAAAATCAATAATCATCCACTATCAATTTATAGATCTCTGAGACACTTAAACCCCTCGCCATATCTATTTTATATGAATTTTAAAAAATTTACTATCGTAGGTTCAAGTCCCGAAATTTTAATAAAATTAACTGACAAAAAAGTTACCATTAGACCAATTGCGGGTACCAGAAAAAGAGGTATCAATAAAAAAGAAGATAAAAAACTTAAAAATGACTTATTAAATGATTCTAAAGAAATTGCTGAACATCTCATGCTTCTCGATTTAGGTAGAAATGACATAAGTCGAGTATCAGAACCTGGAACTGTTAAAGTAACAGATAAAATGTACATAGAATATTTTTCTCATGTTATGCATATTGTTTCAAACATTGATGCAAAATTAAAAAAAAATAATGACAGCACAGATGTTTTATTCAGTGGTTTCCCAGCAGGTACTGTAACTGGTGCTCCAAAGATTAGAGCCATTGAAATTATTGAAGAATTAGAGAAAAGTAGAAGAAATGTCTACGCAGGATCTGTAGGGTATATATCAAATAACGGTGACGTTAATACCTGTATTGCGCTAAGAACAGCATTAATAAAAAATAATTATATTTACGTTCAAGCAGGAGCAGGTATAGTTGCAGACAGTAAACCTAATAATGAATTTAAAGAAACAGAAAATAAGGCATTAGCAATTTTAACGGCATGTGCATATGCAAATAATTTTAAGTAAAATTTATGATCGTTCTAATAGATAACTACGATAGTTTTACCTACAACTTAGTTCATTATTTTCAAGAAATAGGACAAATAGTAAAAGTTTTCAGAAATGACGAAGTATCAATAGAAAATATAAAAAATCTAAACCCTAACTTTATTGTCATTTCACCTGGACCAAGTACACCAAAAAATTCAGGTATATGCTTAGACTTAATAAAACAAAATTCAGAATTAAAAGAACCGAAACCAATGTTAGGTGTATGTTTGGGACATCAAGCAATAGCTGAAGCGTTTGGAGCAGAGATTATTCAAAGTGGCAAACCCGTTCATGGAAAAGTAAGTAAAATAAAACATAATAATACCTGTTTATTTAAGAAAATTCAAAACCCATTTAATGCAACAAGATACCATTCACTAATTGTAAAAAAAGAAACTCTGCCAAGTTGTTTAAATATTACTGCATCTGTAAATAACGAAGTAATTATGGGAATACAACACAAAACACTTCCATTTTTTGGCGTTCAATTTCATCCAGAGAGCATAGCAACTGATTTTGGACATCAATTACTAAAAAATTTTATTGATATAAAAAAAATTTAATAGTCGTAAAATTTAGGGTAATTTAATATTTTATAGAAAGAATCAATGAAAAAAGATGATCAGATAATAATTAATAAATTATTGAATAAAATTGATCTTAATAGTACTGAGTCAAAAAGTTTGATTAAAAGTATTTTAAATAATAATTTTAACGAAATTCAAACTGGAATAATATTAACATTATTAAATATAAAAAAAGAAAGTTTAATTGAAATTCATTCTTTTGTAGAGTATTTAAGGGCGCTTTCTATAAAATTAAAACTTAAAGGTGATTTAATGGATACCTGCGGAACGGGGGGCGATAATAAAAATAGTTTTAATTTTTCAACAGCAACATCAATTCTACTCTCCACATTTGAAATTAATATTGCAAAACATGGTAATAGAAGTGTTACTTCAAAGTCTGGAAGTTTTGATGTACTTGAATCATTAGGAATAAAAATCACAAGCAATATAAAATATTTAGAGAATTATTACAAAAAACATAACATTTGTTTTCTTTATGCTCCATTTTTTCACTCATCGCTTAAAACTGTTGCCAATGTAAGAAAGTCAATTCCCTTCAAAACAATTTTTAATTTATTAGGACCTTTATTGAACCCTGTAAAATTAAAATACCAATTGTTAGGAGTCAGTAAGAAAGAGAATTTATCAACTCATGCTGCATGTCTAAAAAAAATGGGACTCAAAAAAGGCTGGGTTGTGTTTAATGAAAACGGATACGACGAATTAACAACAACATCAAAAAATTATTATATTGAGGTAAGTAAAAATAAAATTTGGTCTAAACAGATTTTAGATCCAGAAAAACTGGGTTTTAAAAAAAGAAAAGATAAAGATCTTCAGGGAGGTACTCCTGAGGAAAATGCTTTCTTGATGAGAAGGTTATTTGAGGGAGAAACTGGAGCTATCAGAGATAATGTACTCCTTAATACAGCCGCTGCCCTAGTAATTTGTGAAAAGGCTGAATCTTTAAAGGAAGGAATAAAAAAAGCAGAAGAAAACATTGATTCAGGTCTTGCCAAAAAAAAACTAAATCAACTTATAAGTTTTTAGTATGAATATATTAGATCAAATTTGTAAAATTAAATTAGAAGAAATAGATCTCCTGAAAAAAAAAATAAAGTTTGCAAAAAGCCCGAAAGTACAACCCAAAAAGTTTCTGGAAGAGTTAATAAAAGTAAATAAAATTAACTTCAATGTTATCGCTGAAATAAAAAAGCGTTCTCCAAGTAAAGGTTTGATAAGAAAAGATTTTAAGTTATATGAAATAGCTAAAGAATATAAAAATGCTGGCGCCAAATGCCTTTCTATACTTACTGAAAAAAACTACTTTGAGGGTGATATTACATATATTAAAAAAGTAAAAGAAAAAGTAGACATACCAATTTTGAGAAAAGATTTTATTTTAGATGAATGGCAAATTTTTGAAAGTTTTTATTCAGGAGCTGATTGTATTTTATTAATTCTGGCTATTTTAGATGATGATAAACTAAAAAAATTTTATAATCTTTCACAGGAGTTAGGTATGGATGTTATATGTGAAGTTCATAATACTGAAGAATTAAAAAGAACCCTAAAGCTAAATGTCAGATGTATAGGAATTAATAATAGAAACCTTAAAACACTGGAAATAAATCCGGAAACGTTTAATATTTTATCTAAAAAAATTCCTGATAATATTATTAAAATTTGTGAAAGTGGAATTAATAATAATAAACAACTTTATGAGTATTCAAAAAATGGAGCAGATGCATTTTTAATTGGAGAGTCACTTATGAAAAGTGAAGACATCGAAATAGCAACAAAAAATTTAATAAAAAAATGAAATTTACTCATCTTAGAAATCAAGAAATTAATATGGTTGATATTTCAAAAAAAAAATCAACTTCAAGAAGTGCAATTGCAGTTTCATATGTCAGATTTACTAAAAAATCTTTTAAGAAATTAATTGATAAAGGTTCGCCCAAAGGAGAAATATTTAACACAGCAAGATGTGCCGGAATATTAGGCGCAAAAAAAACCTCTGAACTAATTCCATTATGTCACAACATAAATCTATCAGATGTAAATATTGATTTTAAGATTGATGAGAAAATGCTAACAATAAAAGTTAAATCTGAAGTAAGTACGGTTTCTGCAACTGGTGTTGAAATGGAAGCTTTAACGTCGTGTATAATAGCTTCATTAACGATATATGATATGTGTAAATCTATTGATAAAAAAATAACAATTGAAACGACAAAACTTATATATAAATCAGGTGGTAAGTCAGGTATTTTTAAAAATGATTAGTTTCGAAAAAGCTTTAGATTTTTGTCAAGAGGCTATCAAACCGTGTAATAAAAAAGAATTATTGGATATTGAAGAAGCTCACGGAAGAATAGTCGCTAAAGGAATATATTTTAGTAATGAAAGCCCAAAGATCAACTCTTCGGCAATGGATGGAATTGCTATTAACTCAACGGATGCCAAAATTAACAATATTTTAAAAGCAATTGGAGAATCGAAGGCAGGAGATAAAATTGCTAAGGATTTTAAGAAAGGTGAATTTCTTTTTATTTATACAGGTGCTCCAATACCGGGGGTCAATAAAACAATAATTCCAAAAGAGAACTTCTTTTTAAAAAAAACTGATAATTCAGTAATTATTAAAAAGATTGATAGAAGGAATTTTATCAGATTTAAAGGAGAGGATTTTAAAAAAAATGAAATTTGTTTTTCAAAAAATGAAATCCTTAATATTAGATCTCTTGCGTTAGCAAAGACTGCAGGTGTCAAAAAAATTTATGTTAAAAGAAAACCAAACATTTATATAATAATTACTGGTGACGAAATTATTTCAAAAGATAATGTTAACGGTATTATTGAGTCATCTAATGAGGTTTTGATAAGTATGATGATAAAAAAATTTGGTGGAAACTTAAAGGGCACTTTTACTATAAAAGATAATAAAAAAGACTTTCATTCGATTTTAAAAAAAATAAAAGATTATGATCTATTAATTACATCTGGAGGAATATCAAAAGGTAAGTATGACATTGTTAAAGAAAGCCTGAAAAAAGTTAATTTAAAAATTCTTTTTGATCAAATCTCAGTGAAACCAGGAAAACCTACAACATTTGGAAAAATAGAAGGCGGAAAATACTTTCTTGGTCTTCCAGGCAACCCTGTTTCATGTTTTACTTCAATGTTGTTTTTTTTCAGTACATTTATAAACAGTTTTTTTGGAATGAAATATGTAAAAATTAAAAAAAAAAAACTACAAATCAATCATTCAGAGGAAAAAAATAACAATCTTACACAGTTTCTGAGAATTAAGTTATACAAGAATAATACGAATTTTTTTAGAGTTTATAAAAATAAAGATAGTTCAATGCAGAAAATCCTCAAGGAATCTGATGGTATTCTAATCAGAAAACCATATGCTAAAGAAATATCAAAAAATAGTATATGCGACGTTATTTTGTTTAATGACTCTTTTACTCAAGAAATTTAACTTGACTTAATAGTAGAACTTATGTAGAACATTCCTTATGTTAACCTTAAAACAAAAAGAATTATTAGACTTTATCGTTGATT
Organism: alpha proteobacterium MED-G10; assembly: GCA_002457065.1. Classification (GTDB taxonomy): domain Bacteria; phylum Pseudomonadota; class Alphaproteobacteria; order Methylaequorales; family Methylaequoraceae; genus MED-G10. The sequence goes on from NTKR01000015.1 coordinate 15,803, forward strand.
ATTTTCACTCAAAGAATATTTATCCAACTTTTGACGAAATGAGAAAATTTCTAAATATAAAATCCAAATCTGGGGTCCACAAATTACTCTCAAGCCTTGAAGATAAAGGGGTTATTGAAAGACTTCCTCATAAAGCAAGAGCTCTTAAACTAAAAAATGTCATTGATTTCCCAAAAACTGATGAGAAGAACCTGCCTTTTTTGGGGAGGATTGCTGCTGGAAACCCAATAGAGGCAATAACTGGTAGTTTTGAGCAAATATCTGTACCTAATTATCTTCTTAATAGTAAAGATGAACACTTTACCCTAGAAGTAGCCGGTGACTCTATGAATGATGAGGGAATAAGAGACGGAGATATTGTAGTTATCAAAAAAATAGATCAAGCAAAAACTGGAGATATTATTGTAGCACTTATTGATGATAATGAGGTAACCTTAAAAAGATTTCGATCTTACAAAAATTCAATAGCTTTAGAACCAGCAAATAAAAATTATAAAACAAGAATCTTTGGAGAAGATAGAGTCAAGGTTCAGGGTAAGTTGGTTGGATTAATTAGAAAATTTTAACTTTTAATGACAATAGTCACAAGATTTGCACCTTCACCCACAGGTCTTTTGCACATTGGTGGTGCTCGAACAGCTCTGTTTAACTATATTTTTGCAAAATCAAAAAAAGGAATTTTTAAGATTAGAATTGAGGACACTGATAAATCAAGGCATATTGAAAAATCTGTAAGCTCTATTTTAAATGATCTAAAATGGTTGGGTATAGAAACTAATGAAAAAATTATTTACCAAAGTGCTAATAAAGAAAAACATATTGATGTAATCGAAAGAATGATTAAAGATGGTTTAGCTTACAGGTGTTACCATAGTGAGGAGGAACTAAATGAAAAAAGAAAGAAAAATAAAAAGTTTAAGAGTGAATGGAGAGATAAAAAAACAACTAAAAGTAATACAGAAAATTTTTGTGTGAGAATTAAATCTCCAGAAAATGGCGTTAGTACTATTAATGATCAAATACAAGGAACAGTCGAGCTTAAAAACGATGAAATTGATGATTTTATAATTAAAAGAAGTGATGGAACACCCACTTTTCTTATCTCATCAGCTCTAGATGATTTTGAAATGTCAATCACAGATATCCTTCGTGGGGATGATCACCTAACCAACTCTTTTAGGCAACTGGAAATTTTTAAATATTTAAATTACAAACCAACATTTTCACATATGTCATTAATCCATAATCAAAAAAATCAAAAATTATCAAAAAGAGATAACATTGTCTCAATTAATGATTATAAAAAAAAAGGTTTTTTAAAGGAAAGCTTAATAAATTATATGTTAAGAATGGGTTGGTCTTATGGCAACAATGAAATAATTACTGTAAATGAAGCAATAAAACATTTTACTCTCAATAAAGTAGGAAAATCACCTTCAATGATTGATGAAAAAAAACTACTGTTTTTGAATAATTATTTTATTAACAACATTGAAGAAAAAGATCTATTCGAAAGAATCAAAATAATTGATGAAAAAAACTCAGATTTAGATTCAAAGTTAAAACAAAAAAAGTTCCAATTAATGAAAATTTTTAAACTCAGATCATCAACTACTATTGAAATACAAGATAAAATTAATAATATCTTCTCAAATAAAAAAAACTTCAACAATGAAGAAAAGAAAATACTTAAAATATTTTACAAAAATAAATCATTCATCATTGACGAATTTACTAGTATTAAAGAATGGAATGAATATATTATTGATCAGAAACTTAAGGATATTTTGAATAAACTTGAAATAAAGTTTAAAGAACTTGGTCAACCAATAAGATTACTATTAACAAATAGTTTAAATGGTCCATCGGTTGCCAAAGTTATGGAAATAATTGGTAAGGAACTTTCATTAAACAAACTTGATCAAAGCTAGTAGAAAATATGAAAAAAAAAACATCAATAACCGTAATTGATAATAGGAATGGAAAGAAATTTGAATTTCCAGTAAAACCTGGTTCCTATGGTCCTGATGTTGCTGATCTAACTACTTTTTTTTCTAAAACAGGAATGTTTGTGTATGATCCAGGTTTCACGTCAACAGCAAGTTGTTCTTCAAAAATTACATTTATTGATGGTGATAATGGAACTTTACTTCATAGAGGTTATAAAATTGAAGATTTAGCAGAAAACTCAGATTATACCGAAGTATGTTATTTGCTTTTAAATGGTGAACTTCCGTCTAAAGAAAACAAAGTCAAATTTAGAAGCATACTTACACACCATACGATGTTGCATGAGCAAATTCTAAGATTTTACAGTGGTTTTAGGCGTGATTCACATCCTATGGCAATTATGGTTGGAATAGTTGGAGCCTTATCGTCATTTTATTCAGAAAAAATTTACGATTTTTCTTCAACTGAAGGTAAGTGGGTTGCAGTTAGTAGACTATTAGCAAAACTCCCCACAATGGCTGCTATGGCTTATAAATACTCACTGGGGCAACCGTTTATTTATCCAAAAAATGATTTAACATATGCAGAAAATTTTTTACATATGCTGTTTTCAACCCCTTGTGGAGAATACAAAGCATCAAAAGCAAGTGTAGATGCATTAGATAAACTACTTATATTACATGCAGATCATGAGCAAAATGCTTCAACTTCTACAGTAAAAATAGCTGGTTCATCAGGTGCAAATCCTTTTGCCTGCGTCTCTGCTGGTGTTGCTTCACTATGGGGACCAGCACATGGTGGCGCCAATGAATCAGTCATAAGAATGTTAAGACAAATTGAAAACGAAAAAAATATTAGTAAATTCATTGAAAGAGCCAAAGATAAAAATGATCAATTTAGACTCATGGGTTTTGGGCATAGGGTTTATAAAAATTATGATCCTAGAGCTAATGTTCTAAGAAAATATTGCCATAATTTGCTTAAAGAAACCGATAACTTCAACCTTCCTTTATTTAGATTAGCGAATAAACTAGAGGAGATAGCTTTAAATGACAGTTATTTTATCAAAAAAAAATTATATCCAAATGTAGATTTTTATTCAGGCATAATTTTAAAAGCATTAGGTTTGCCTGAATCAATGTTTACAGTTATTTTTGCAGTAGCAAGAACAGTGGGATGGATTTCGCAGTGGAAAGAAATGACTGAAGAAACTAACAAAAAAATTAGTCGTCCCAGACAACTGTATATGGGGAATAAACACAGGAAATTTGTTGATATAGACAAAAGGAAAAATATAAAGCAAATGTTTCCAGGTGAAATAAAATAATTTTTTTTCTATGATCATATAATATGATCAGAAATTATCTCTGCAGGATTTTTTTTTTTCAATAGCATATGATTCGAAAAATTATTCATAAACTCGATCTGTTTTTTTCTTTTTTTTTGATTTTTAACTAATATACTTATCTCTTTTATTAAATTATTGTATGTGAACTTTTCAAATAAATACTCTGGAATAATTTCTTTTTTAAAATGAATATTTATGATTGATGCATATCTAACATTCACAAAAAGCTTTATTAAGATTCTTGTAATAATATGGGTATTGTAAACTATTATTGAAGGTACTTGATATTTACACAATTCTAAAGAGATACTACCTGATGCTGCGATTGCTAAGAATGATTTGCTTAAAATATTTTGCTTTTCATCAAAATTTGTAATGATCTTTACATTAGTATTCTTAAGAATATTCTTGACCATACCTTTACTGTGATCAAAAGTAAGAATATAAATTGAATAATCACTGTAAGCTTTTGCAGTATGACTAATTACTGATTTTAATCTAAGAAGATTATTTTTAATTTCAATATTTCTTGAGCCCGGTAAGAAAGTTATTATCCTCTTCTTTTTTAAAACCTTTTTATCAAAGAATATTTGATGTCCTACGAAGTGAGTTTCTAAATTATGCTCAATAAAATACTTATTTTCGAACTTAAATAATGTAAACAATTTATCATAAAGTTGTGAAAACAATTTAGCCCTATATTTTTTCCATGCCCAAACTGTTGGAGCAACATAGTGAAAGAACTTAACATTTTCTTTTCTTAAATCTTGTAGTTTATTAACTAACCTATAACTGAAGCTTGGTGAGTCAATAGTAATTATTAGATCAGGAGATTCTAAGCGAATCTTATTCTCAATTTCTTTAAGAATTCTTAAAAATTTTGGAATTCTAAAAAAAACCTCAGCAATTCCGATTGTATTAAAATTATTTATTGATATAAAGGAATTAAATCCAGTGCTTTCCATCAAGGGACCTCCGATACCAAAAAATTTCAAGTTTTTATTTCTTTTTTGTAAAACATTAATTAATTTTAAACCTAGAAAATCAGCTGAAGCCTCAGTTGCGACTATTGCGATTTTCATTTATACCCCAAATAAAAAAATTTTATTTCTATCACAGTAATCGATAACTTTACTTTTTTCTAAAACAACTGTTAAATTAGAGCTATATGCAATTCCACGCAAAGAATATTTTTTGATATTTTTTACTGTTTTCATCCCCAGAGTGGGTAAATCTACTCTTATATCTTGATTGGATTTTATCATTTTTACTAAAACTGCTTGTTTAATACTTTTAATATATGGATATGATTGTTTGATTAAATTATCTGTTCCTTGAGCTGCTTCAATTGCAACCACTGACCCTTGCTGAATAATAATTGACTGTCCAATATCAAATTTTGAATTATTTTTAAGAATTTTAATTCCTTTTTTAATATCGTCAGAATTAATTTGAGTAATCTTAACTTTGGTTTGGTTACCTTTACCTAAGAAGAGATCTGGCAGGACTTTCTTTAAACTAACTATAGCAAAACCTATTTTTTCCAACTCATTTATTGCAAATTTTAATAGATTATTATCACCACCCTCTAATATTTTTTTTATAAACTTTGGAAGAAGTTTTATTGAATTAATGTCTGGTTTAATCTCATTTATTTTAGGTCTTTGAAGAGAACCTGCCATAAGTATATCATTATAACCATTTTTCTTTAACTTTATTAATTCAGAGACAATATTTCCGTATTTAACGTATTTGATATTATTTTTTCTACAAACAGTTTGTTTAATTAGTCTTAGCTCAAAATATTGAATTTTTTTTGTTTTTAATTCTTTAGTCACAAGCTTTGGTAGCTTTCCTTCACCTGAAATTACTATAATTTTATCCATTCTCCTCTTTTAAGGTAGGGTAAAGGATCTATCAGAGTCCTCCGATAGAAATTCTAAGAAAATTTGTATAGTCTGTTCTTTGAATTCTTTCTGTTTCATATTAATTACTCTTTCCCTCAGAGTGTTCTGATTATTATGAAAAATATACTTATAGACTTTCCTTAACTCAGATATCTCTTTCTTTTCAATATTTCTCCTCTTCAATCCAAGAATATTTAAACCAGATAATTTTGCTCTATTACCAACAACAGTTGAGTAAGGAACAACATCTGCAGTAACGCCAGACATTCCTCCAATCATAGCACCCTCTCCTATTTTTGAAAATTGATGTATTGCACTTAATGCTCCAACAACAACGTTATCCTTAAGTATTACATGACCAGCAAGTGTTGAATGATTTGCAAAAATAACATTATTCCCAATTAAACAATCGTGTGCTATGTGAGTTCCTATCATCATCAAACAATTATTTCCAATCATTGTTACTCTTCCACCACCTTTTGTCCCCTTATTAATAGTAACATATTCTCGTATTTTACATGATGAACCAATTATAACTTTTGTATCTTCACCTTTATATTTTAGGTCTTGCGGTACGGAACCTATAGAAGCAAAAGGAAATATTTCAGTATTTGAACCTATTGTAACGTCTCCCTGTATATTGATATGACTGTGCAGTTTGCATTTCTCTCCTATTTTAACATTCTCTCCAATAGAACAAAAAGGTCCAATCTCAACGTCAGAACAAATTTTTGCATTATTATGAACTACAGATGATTTATGAATCATAAAATTAAATTATAACATTTGAAAAAAAGAACAAAATAAAAAATAATTTCAAATTATTACAAGATTAATAATTTAAAATTGCTGAAATTTCAGCTTCAGCAACTAAAGTTTCATCAACAAATGACTTACAAACAAATTTCCATATATTTTTAACATTTTGTTTTTTTACAACTTGATGTTTTAAAACATCTCCAGGAAAAACAGGTTTTCTGAATTTAGCCTTATCAATCGTTAAAAGATAAACAGAAAGATTCTCAATATTTTTTTTCAAACTAAACATTACTAAAGTTCCAGCTGCTTGGGCCATAGATTCAATTATTAAAGCACCGGGCATAACAGACATAGATTCAAAATGTCCTTGAAAAAAATTTTCATTGAAGGTTACATTTTTTATTCCAACGGCGCTTTTATTTGGTTCAATTTCAATTAATTTATCAATCAATAAAAAGGGATATCTATGGGGAATTAATTTTTTTATTTCTTCAATATTAAGTTCTTTTTTTTTTGTCATTTAATTGCTTCCTTAATAACAACGTTGACCTATGCCAATCAATAATATTTTCAGCTGGATAGCCACCTACATTAGAATTATTTGGAATATCTTTCATAATTCCACTTTTAGCAGCAATCTTAACATTATTACCTATTTTAACATGACCGCTTATTCCTACCTGTCCACCGATCATAACATTTTTTCCAATTTCTGTACTACCAGAAATTCCAGTCATAGCAGCGATGATTGAATTTTCACCAATTTTTACATTATGAGCAATATGAACTAAATTATCAATCATTGTATTTTTTGATATTACAGTGTCTCCAATTGAACCTCTATCTATTGTCGAGTTGCAACCAATTTCACAATTTTTTTCTATAATAACCCTTCCTAATTGAGGAATTTTTTTAAAAAAGTCTTTCTTTGCTATAAAACCAAAACCTTCACCACCAACTTTCACTCCTTGATATATTTTTACATTTTCAGAGATTTTTGAAAAATAAATATCCACATTGTCACCTATTATACAATTTTCACCTATAGTTACACCAGGACCAATCTTAACAAATGAACCAATTGAACAATTCTTTCCAATATTTGCAGTATTATGAATGAAGACATCTTTTGAGCATTTTACGGATTTATCAAGATCTCTTGTTGAATCACTAGAGTCAAAATAAAAATCTTGGTATTCACATTGAGGATAAAAGAATGATGCAATTTTGGCCATACCAACATAAGGGTCATCTACAACAATAAAGTTTTTTATATTTTCTAATTTTTTAAAAGATTTACTGACGATTACTGCACCAGCAGCGGTGTTTTGTAAGTCTTGTTTATATCGTGAATTATGAAAAAAACTTATTTCTGTTTCTGTGGCAGCATCAAGTGGAGCCACATCAAAAATTTTCTTTTCTTTATCACCAAAGAGAATGCCATCTAACTTCAAAGAAAGATCATAAAGAGTAAAAGGACCTAAATTTTTGTAAAAATCTTTGTCAATCAATGAAGAGCCTATTTACTTCTTTAAAGAAATTTTGGGCAATACTTTATTTAACTCTTGTATTGCCTGATCTGTAATATCAATTTCTTTACCAACCAGAAGAACTTGACTTTTTGCTAAGACCAGATCAAGCTTTTTCTTATTAGCAATACTTGACAACACATCAACTAGAGCGCCTTGTATTTTATTAGTTGATTTTTCGAAATCACTTTCAAACTTTTGGGCATCCATTGATTGTTTAGATTTTAATTCATTGATTTTTTTGTTTAATGATTTTACTTTTTCTGCATAGACTTCTTTAGATAGAACATTTTTTTGTTTAAGGAGTTTACTTTCCTCATCTCTAATAACGTCCTCTTGTTTTGTAAAAGTATTTCTATGCTTCCTTCTTATTTCTTCGAACTGCTCAACTATGCTCTGATATGCAGTCGATTGCCCAAGTATTCTTTTCATATCCACAACACCTATACCAGCAGAAAAACTATTAGTTGTTTTTTTTAACTCTACTTTTTCTTGCGAATAAGAAAAGCTTAAGAAAAGAAATGTAAAAATAAATGTAAAAATATTTCTCATAAAACTCCTTTATATAATTTATTTAATATGTTGTACCAAAACTAAACCTAAAAATCTCTTTTTTATCATAATTTTCTTTCAAAATAGCTTTTGATAGGTAAAATTTTACAGGTCCGAATGGTGATAACCAAGATAAACCTATTCCAGC
>NTKR01000016.1 GCA_002457065.1 alpha proteobacterium MED-G10
AGGAGAAAGAACAATACAAGTTCAAATTGAAGATATTATCAAAAGTTAATCTACAATTCTCATTTGTGTATAATAAATCTTACAATCTTTCCCATCCGTAGATATTAAACACTCTAAATATTCCGAAAGTCTGGCGTTTGAGCAACCAGCTTCTTTATAAAGAGGAATACCCCTAAAGTTTCTTTCGAAATGATCTTTAAATTTATTTAGTTCAGCTTTTTTTTGATCTGCAGAGATATTGAGTTTATCTTTTAGCTTAAACACGGCTTCTTGGTAGGGAAAGATTATTTCGTAACCTCTTTTGTAACACATATAATTTTTTGCCTCTTTAGAAGCTAAATAATTATAAGGTTGAAATAAATAAACAACTGAGAATATATATATAAGGTATTTCATAATAAATTTATTTACTAAAATTTTTAGATAGATATATTATTTTATATTAAAAAGTCAAGTCCCCTTCGTCTAGTGGTTCAGGACACTGCCCTTTCACGGCGGCAACACGGGTTCGAATCCCGTAGGGGACGCCATAAACGAAGTGATTCAATTTATTAATTGGTAAGTACGAATCTAACTGGAATATTAACGGTGTCGTCAACGGATTTACCTCCCAATATTGCAGGTCTGAATTTCCATATTTTTAAAGTTTTTAAACTTACATCATCAAGAACTTTATAACCACTAGATTCTAAAACTTTTATGAATTTAACATTTCCTTTTTTGTCAACAATAGCTTGTATTATTACTTTTCCTTCCCATCCTTTTTTTCTTGCAAGTAAAGGATAATTTGGATGAGGGTTATTTTCAGAACCTATTTTGTATGATGCACTAGATTGTAAGATTTTTCTGCTTGCTGATTTGACTGAAAAATTTCCACCTGTATTCTTTGTAACTTCCTCATTCGCTTTTAATTTGTTAAATATATCTTTCTTTGATCTATTATTTTCCGAATAATTTTCTTTTTCAAAAGCATTTGGTTCAACAGTGGCTTTTAATTGGTAATTATTTTTATTACTCTTAAGTTCAGATGTAGTTGTTGATTTATTAAATTTTTTTTTAACATTATTAATTTTTTTTTGATCAACTGAAGTATTCTTAACACTTCTTTTATACTCACTTTTTTCGTCTGAATGAGTGTTTTCATCAGATGATACTATAATAACCTCTGTCATTGAAGATTCACTTTTCTTAAAATTGTTATTATTAAAGTAAAAGAACGATAATGCTATCGTATGAAGTCCTAATGACAAAATTAAACTTTTGCGATAAGTGTTTTTCACTATTCTCAGAATTCCTTAGATATTTTTAACAATGTATTGAAACCTGGAAGTGTGTAGTAGCTTGCTGAGTGATAAACCCCGGAGCCTGACCCAACCATATAATTGTAATATATCTTGTCTTGTAAATTGTTTAAAGCCAATGAAACCTTAAATCCCTTGTAATTTCCTATAAAGCCTAGATTCAAAGTATGATAACCTTTCTGAATAATTTGGTAGTTAGCAAAATCATTTATTGGACGTGAACTAGATTGATAATAAACATTAAAGTATGTTGAAATATTTTTAAAAGGTGAATAATTAACCTGCAATGAATCAACAAAAGCTGGTATGCCTGGAAGATCATTATTATTTCTCTCGCCCCCTCTAAATTTGGCTTGTGTTAGTGTAAAATTATTTTCAATGTTTAAGTTTTCTGAAAAAGAATACTTAATACTATTCTCAACCCCATATCTTTCAGTTGGTGCTAAATTTCGATTATAAAAAGAATTATCTGTTGTAGAAATTTCTGAACGAAGCCTCATATAATAAATAGCCGTTGTAATATCAAATCTTTCATACCTTAATTTATGACTAAACTCAAAATCGTGAGACTTTTGGGGTCCTAAAGTAAAGTGTGAAAAATTTGTAAATCCACTTCCGAGCCCAATTCTTTCATCCAAATTAGGGTATCTGAAACTTCTTCCAACTTTTGCAGATATTGTATTGTAGTTATTTATTTTATGCTCATAACCAAGATGGTAAGCAAACTGAGGAGTTGAGACACTTTCAGCTGATTTATCGGTAAATGTTCCACCATAATACGCTCCCGGTGTTACACTATTGGATGCTCGAAACCAGTTGCCATGATATCTTGCCCCAACCGATAATTTATTTTTTGAGTCTAAGGCAACATTACTATTGAAATAAAAAGCTGCTGTTTTGTCAGTCATTTTATAATTTGTATAGTAATAACTTCCATCAGATTGCATTCTATCGGAATAGTAGTTAGCATATATAAGATCAAGTCCAATTATATTATCTAACTTTATTTGATTAACTTTATATTGAAAAAGATACCTAGGAGAAATTTGGTAGTTATAGATCTCTGTGTCCATATACTCTCCAGAATTCATTTGACTTTTATCAAAACTGTAACTTCCATCAACAACAATTTCATGATTATTAAGTAAAGAATAGCTTAATCCGTAGAAAGTCTTGTATCCATTTCTTTGGTTAAATTGAGTTGGAGTAGTAGTTCCTCTTGGATCACTCCTAAGTGTTATTGGAGTACGTGTCCCAGGCAACTCAAGAAATTGGTTATGCAATAGAACATTTAAGTGGTAGGAAAGATTTTCTGTTATTCCTCTAAATTCAATATTGCCATTTCTCTGACTCAGCGCATTATTTCTTCTGAAACCATCCGTTGAAATAAAATTAGTATTTCCTGTAATTGAAAAACTATCAGATTTTTTTGTACCAGATAAGGCTCCTTCAAATTTACCAAATGACCCAACTGTAAATTTAGTAAACAATGAATCTTTCTGTCCCGGAAGAGTATCTGTAATAATATTTATTGTTCCTGCCGAAGAGTTGTTTCCATAAAGAACGGAATTATTACCTTTCGTTATTTCTATTTTTTGAATACTGTCAACTGGTATTATTGATAGATCTACCAAACTCATATCTCCAAGCGTTAGTTTTTGTCCGTTAATAAGAATGGCTGTGTTATCTCTTGCAGTATCAGCAAATCCTCTGATATCCACTCTTGATCCCACTCCAAAACCCGTACCGTAAATATCAAATTGTTTTTTTATTCCAGGAAAATTTGTTATCAAATCAATCACAGAATCACTGGTTGAGTTTTGAATATCACTTTTGTTTATAACATAAGTTTCGGCACCATATATTCCATCAGCTTGTAATTTACTTGATTGAACAATTATTTCTTCGTTAGATGACTGTGCCTTGACTTTTAAATTAATATTTAATGTTAGAGTTGCAAAGATCATTATAATAAGATTCCACATATGTATTTTTCCTTTCACAGACGTTTAGTCTGAAAATGTTAAATTTTAGTGAGAATATATTATAATCCCACCATGGTTGACACGTCACCACGATGGTTTATCCATATCAGAAGACATACCCGCAGTCTGATCGAATGACGCTAACATAGCAGGTTTCCTGACTTATCGCTTGGGGCTCCTTCGCCTTCCCGAAATCAATCAGTGGCATAATGAAGGAACACACGACTTACAGTAGCGGGAGCTGTACTAGACTTCAACTAGTTTCCCTTTTAACTCTTGCGAGCACTATGTATTATAAATATATTATACCCTATAAGTAAAATGTCAAATAACTGATGAGTTTAAATTATGAGTATTTTTGAAATCGATGTAAAAAAAAACAAGCCAGATCATTTATCTCAAATTTATTTTGGAATGGGTTGTTTTTGGGGTGCCGAAAGAAGATTTTGGCATCTTGATGGTCTGTACACTACTGTTGTTGGTTACGCAGGAGGACACACCAATGATCCCAATTATGAAAAAGTTTGTACAGGCACGACCGGCCATGCTGAAGTTGTTAAAGTAATTTATGATGAAAAAAAAATTAATCTGAATGATTTATTGAAAATTTTTTGGGAGTCACATAACCCTACTCAACTTAATAGACAAGGCAACGATATAGGCACCCAATACAGATCTGTTATCTTAACAGAACATAAAAATTTAATAAATGAGTTTGAAAAATCTAAAGAAAAATATCAGAAATTACTGTCAGCAAAATCTTTAGGCACAATACATACCGAAATTAAGATGATTGGAAATTTTTATGTTGCAGAAGATTATCACCAGAAATATTTACACAAAAACCCTAATGGATATTGTGGCTTAAAAGGTCTAGAAGTCAGTTATTCTTAATAAAAATATTTACCAAGGCCCAAAGTGAAAATTATTTGACCACCAAGCGAGTGAAGAACAACACAAGTTAAGAAAGACTTTTTTAAATAAGCAAATGTAAATATTGGTGAAACTATCGCAGTGATTAGGATTGCATGAAAATTATTAAAAACTAAATGCCCATATGAAAATACAAACATATTTAATAATATCAAAAAATTAGAATTATTATTTTTTGGAAAATATCTTTGAAAGAAGAAAACCCTGTAAACTATCTCTTGAGGAATGACAGATAAAAAGGGATAAACAATTACTACAACAAGCCAAAGCTTAAAATTTGTTTTGGGAAAAATAAAAAGTAAGTTTTTATCAATTAAAAGTACGTAAATAAAACCAAGGCATATGAATGAAACGGCAAATATTAATACAAACTTCCAGTCAATTTTTTTTTTCAGGGATGCCAACAAAAAAGTTTTATCAAAATATAAAATAGCTAGTGAAAAAATGAAAACTAAGTAAAGAGTCAGAAAAACAATAGTTGTGGAGTCAAAGAGAAAAATTATAGAAGGTAGTGCTAAGAAAATAAAAAAAAACTCTAACTTTTTTAAGGTATCAGCCATTTTTTATCAATTTTATAAGATGAACCCTCTCTTAAAATTTTAAATATTGCTCTTCTATGCCCTTGACTGGCCAGATATAACCATTCAATTCTGCTGATTATAACTTTTATTACAGAAAAATTTTTCAAACCTTCAATAGAATCTTTATCGGTTGGAGACTCATTTACAAATCTATCTGGGAATCCTGATGACGGTTTTCCAACTTCGGTTCCTGGTTTATTTTCACTGAGATAACATCTTTTTGACCAATTTGTAAGCTTTTCCCAGGAAGGTTGGTATGACTTCTCAATTTTGGCTTGACCATTAATTCTTATTTGTATTTTTTTTTTATCATCATAAAACAAACAGGAAACGTTTTTGTTAGCTTCTATTTGATTGATTTTTTCAGATCTCGAATCACTATGAATATTTAATTCAAATACATCTTTGTTAAAACTTCTTAAGATAACGGTTCTTGATTCTGGAGTTTTATTATTTACTGTGCTAAGTATTGTGTAATGAAAGCAAGATTTTCTATCTTTTACCCCTCTACTTAAAAGATATTCAATCTCTTTCAGTGTAAGATCTAAATCGTTATAAAACTTTGGAACTTCTTTCATTTTTTTCTTAATTCAAATAGTGTTATGGCTGCTGCATTCGAAACATTTAGACTGTCAACAAATTTACTTTTTTTTATTTGTATTTTAACTCGGAAATCACAGTTCTCTAATAATAATTTTTTTATACCTTTGTTTTCAGAACCTAAAATTACTACTTTTTTTAAATCACTCGGGACTGTTTGAATTTCAGTATTTGAATTATTATCCAAACCTATAATCCAAAAATTATTTTTTTTAAAAAAATTTAATGTTTTGTTTAAATTAGTAACCTCTATAAGTTTTACTCGTTCAAATGCACCACTGGCTGATTTTATTAATAATGGATTAATTTCAAAAGAGTTATGTTTTGAATAAATTATTGTTTCAACTCCAAATGCATGTGCTGTTCTGATTATTGACCCAACATTTTGAGGGTCATTTAAAGAATCCAAAAAGATTATTAAATTTTCTTCATTTCCTATGTCTGAAATTGTTCTTTTAGGTAAGTTTTCACAATACACTGCAATGCCCTGATGGAATTTTTCTCCGGTTAATAGATCAATTTTTTTTCTATTTTGAATCTTTTTTTCTATTTTTTTAAAACTGTCAAATAATTCTTTATTTTTTCTATAAACTTCTTCTGTACACACTATTTTTTTAATTTTCCTTTTTTTATTTATAATTGCTGCTAGTGAAGAGTGTAATCCAAGGATGATTTGAGTTTCTGTTGTTGACATTTTGATTAATTTTAAATTTATTTTTTACTTTACAAATAATAGAATTGCAAAGTATACATTCATTTTACGGAGGGATGGTAGAGTGGTCAAATACATCAGACTGTAAATCTGACGGCGTAAGCCTACGTAGGTTCAAATCCTACTCCCTCCACCATAATAATGAAACCTAATTATTTCTATCTAGAATTTCAAAAATCTTTTCCGGTGGTCTGCAGATATAAAATTTTTTTAGGAAAACAATTGGTCGTTGCATAAGATTTGGATTTTTAAAAATTATGTCTGCTAACTTTGATACACTAATTTTTTGATTTTTAAACTTATTATTTCTTAAGATTTCTGACAGATCCTCGTCTAAGTTATTTAATATTTTTCTGATATCAGTCTTGGTTAAGGGATTTTTTAAATAGTCTATAACTTTAAATTCAATTTTATTGTCTTCAAGTAACTTTTTACACATCCTTGATTTTGAACAGTTTTTGTTATGATAAAGAGTTATTTGCATAATACAAAATTATTTACATTGAATTTATCACATGATAAGCAGAGAGTATAATATTTTGTGCGGGTGTAGCTTAGTGGTAAAGCCCCAGCCTTCCAAGCTGGTTACGAGGGTTCGATTCCCTTCACCCGCTCCATTTTTTAGGGGTGTAGCTCAGTTGGTAGAGCGACGGTCTCCAAAACCGTAGGTCGTGAGTTCGAGTCTCTCCGCCCCTGCCATATTCTAAGTTGAATCAACTAATTTTTTCAATGTTTCGCTTGCCGGCCCAATAAATGACTTTGTAAATAAAAAGCTTTTACTGGTTTTTTCGATATTAAATTCATAAAAATCAATCTTTCTTTTTTGATGTTTTAAGTAATCAATGAAACCAGCAGCTGGATAAACATTATTAGAAGTTCCGATCGACAAAAAAACATCAGTTCTATCGAGGTACTTATAAATTTTATCTAAGTATTTTGGTTGCTCTCCAAACCATACAATATCAACTCTGACTTTCCCTTTGACATTGCATTTTTTGCAAACAAATTCTGTTGAAAGATCAAAATTAAATTTGTATTCTGCACCACAATTCATACAAAAACATTTATCCAAAGAACCATGCATATGAAGAATTTTTATAGAGCCGGCTTGTTCATGCAAATTATCAATATTTTGTGTAACAAGAATAAAATCACCCTTCCACTTTTTTTCAAGTTTTGCTAATTGATAATGAGCTTCATTAGGTAAAATTTTTTGATCAATAATTGATGATCTTCTTTCATTGTAGAAATTATTAACCAAGTTTGGATCTTTTATAAAAGCTTCAACAGTGCATACATCTTCAATTTTATAATTTTCCCACAAACCATCTTTTTCTCTGAAAGTTTTTATTCCACTTTCTTTTGACACCCCTGCTCCAGTTAAGATAAATAAATTTTTTTTTGTATTCATAAATGTTAATTATTTGTTGATATTTAAGTAGTTTATGTTAACAATACACAAAAAATAAACCAAATCTGAAATGCAAAAAATTATTAACTTTTACAAAGAAGTAAAACAAGAAGGTCTTAAGATAACCTGGCCAACAAAACCAGAAGTTATAACAACCACCATAATGGTTTTTATTTTTGTCATACTCTCATCAATCTTCTTTTTATTGATTGATAAAATTATTTCATTTGTGGTTGAATATATTCTTTTTTAGAAAGTTAAAATGCATCAGTGGTATATTTTACAAGTTTATTCAGGTAATGAAAAAAAAATTGAAAAAGAATTGTTAGCTCAGTTAGAAAAAAAAGGTTTAAAGAATAATATTGAACAAATATTAATTCCCTCTGAAGATGTAATTGAGATGAAGAAAGGTAAGAAGATAAATACAGAAAGAAAATTTTTTCCTGGTTATGTGATGATTAAGATGATAATGGATGATGAAATTTGGCATATTGTTGGAAGAATTCCCAAGGTTTACGGTTTTCTTGGCGGAAAGAAAGGCGAACCACTTCCGGTTTCACAGAATGAAATAGATTCTATACTTAACCAAATGAAAGATGGATTAGATAAACCGAAGCCATCTGTTAGTTTTGAAATTGGAGAGCAAGTAAGAGTTTCTGACGGACCATTTTCTTCTTTTAATGGTATGGTTGAAGAGGTTGATGAAGAAAAAGCCAGGCTTAAAGTTAGTGTTTCAATCTTTGGAAGATCTACACCTGTAGATTTAGATTATTCACAGGTTGAGAAAATTTAAAAAAAAGGTATAAGAATTCAATGGCAAAAAAAATCGATGGATATATAAAGCTTCAAATTCCTGCAGGTCAAGCAAACCCTTCACCTCCCGTTGGTCCAGCACTGGGTCAAAAAGGTGTGAATATTATGGAATTTTGTAAAGCTTTTAATGCTGCAACGCAAAAGCTTGAACAGGGTATGCCAATTCCTGTAACAATAACGGTTTATCAAGATAAAAGTTTTACTTATGAAACAAAATCTCCCCCTGTTTCTTTTTTTATAAAAAAAGCATTAAAGTTAAAAAAAGCATCAAAAACCCCTGGGAAGGAGGTAATTGCATCCATATCAAAAAGTGACGTAAGGAAAATTGCTGAAGATAAAATAAAAGATTTAAACACTGATAGCATAGATTCAGCTGAAAGAATGGTATCTGGTACTGCTAGATCAATGGGTATAAAGGTAGAGTAATGAGAATTTCAAAAAAGCAAAAACTTATTAATGCAAACATTAAACCAGGAAATTCGCATAAATTTGATGATGCTTTAGATTTAGTAAAAAAACACACTTCAAAGAAGTTCGACGAATCGCTTGATGTGTCAGTTATACTAGGAATTGACGCAAAAAAATCAGATCAACAAGTGCGTGGTGTACTTAGTTTACCAAAGATGCCAGAAAAAAAAATTAAAATTGCTGTTTTTGCTGAAGGAGATGATGCTGATGTAGCGAAGAAAAACGGTGCTGATATTGTTGGATCAGATGATTTAATTGAATCTGTAAAAAAAGGTGACATAAAATTTGATAAATGCATCTCTACTCCTCAGATGATGGTAAAGGTTAGTTCAATTGGACAAATACTTGGGCCGAAAGGTATTATGCCAAATCCTAAACTTGGAACTGTTACTAAAGATTTAACACAAGCTATAAAAAATATTAAAGCAGGACAGGTTGAATATAAAACAGATAAAGCTGGGATAGTCCATTTAAGTGTTGGAAAAGTAAGTTTTACTGACGAGGAGCTAAAGAAAAATATTACTTTTTTCTTCTCAGAACTTCAGAAAAAGAAACCCGCTTCCTCAAAAGGTATTTTTATTAAAAAAATTTATATTAACTCAACTATGGGTCCGGGCTTGCAAGTTGATCCAACAAGTGTTATGTAATTTATAAATTAATTTCTGTCACAGACTTCAGGTGGAGTGACCCTTAAATATCCTGAATAGATGGGTTAATCCTTGATTCACTCAGACAGATTAGTATGGAGAATTTGATGCAACGTTCAGAAAAACATGAGTTCGTAAAAGACTTTAATGGTGTATTGAAAAACACAGAGTTCCTTATGGTTGCTCACTACAAAGGACTTACAGTCTCTGAGATTTCTGACTTAAGGATTCAAATCAAGGCTTCAAACTCAAACTTTAAAGTATCAAAGAACACTCTTACAAGAAGAGCAATTAAAGATACCAATTTTGAAGTTCTTGAGAAGCTTTTCGTCGGACCAACATCATTGGCATATTCTGATGACCCTGTAACCACTTCAAAAGTTATGGTTGATTTTGCAAAAGATAACGAGAATTTAAAAATTCTTGGCGGTGCTATGGGAGATAAGGAACTTTCAGTAGATGAAATTAAGAAACTTGCATCTTTACCAAGTATGGATTCTCTAAGAGCTCAATTATTAGGACTTTTAACCTCTGTACAGAGAAATACTGTCCTCGCTCTACAAGGCAATCAATCTGGCATTGTCAGATTGTTAAATTCAAATTTTAAAAGTTAATCTTATTATTAAGGAGTAAATTATGGCTGACTTACAAAAAATTGCTGACGATTTGTCTGGCTTGACAGTTCTTGAGGCTTCAGAACTCACTAAAATTCTGGAAGAAAAATGGGGTGTTTCTGCTGCAGCTCCAGTTGCAGTTGCTGCTCCAGCTGGCGGACAACCTGCCGGTGATAGTGCTGCTGAAGAAAAAACAGAATTCTCAATTCATCTCGCAGCCGCAGGTGATAAAAAAATCAATGTAATTAAGGAAGTGAGAACAATCACTGGTCTCGGCTTGAAAGAAGCTAAAGATTTAGTAGATGGTGCTCCGAGTAAATTAAAAGACGGTGTTGGTAAAGATGATGCAGAGAAGTTCAAGAAACAGTTAGAAGAGGCAGGCGCAACTGTAGAACTTAAATAAGCATCATTATGAAAAAATCTTTTACTCTAAATCATAATATCAGAAAAAGCTTTGGTAAAATCCCAGACTTGGTAGATATGCCAAATTTGTTGGAAATTCAAAGAAATTCATATGAGCTTTTTTTACAGAAAGATGTAAAACCTGAAGACAGAGATGACGTTGGCTTACAAGCAGTCTTTAACAAAGTTTTTCCAATTACGGATTTCTCTGGAATAGCTGAGCTTAGATTTGTAAAGTATGAGCTTGAAGATCCTAGATATGATGTTGATGAATGTATCCAAAGAGGTGGAACATATGGTTCTTTACTAAAAGTTACATTAAACTTAATTGTAAGGGAAATTGATGAAGAAACCGGTGTATCCTCAGTTAAAGATATTAAAGAGCAAGAAGTTTATTTGGGAGATATGCCCTTAATGACTTCAAAGGGCACTTTTGTTTTTAATGGTACAACGAGAGTTGTTGTGTCTCAAATGCACAGATCTCCGGGGGTTTTTTTTGATCATGATAGAGGAAAAAGCCACTCTACTGGAAAATTTTTGTTTGCATCCAGACTGATTCCTTACAATGGTTCTTGGATTGATTTTGAGTTTGACGGAAAGGATTTGCTTTATGTAAGAATTGACAAAAGAAGAAAGCTTTTAGCATCTTCACTTCTTTTAGCCCTTGATGATGAAAAGTCATCAAAGTATAGAAAAGAGTGCAGTGAAAAAGGTCTTGAGATTGATTATGCTAAAATGAATGGAATGACTCATGAAAAGCTTTTTTCTTTTTTTTACGAATCAAAAAAACTAAAGAAAATAAAAAATGGTTGGGAGTTTGTTTTTAATGATAATGATTTTTTAGGATCAAAGCTGGATTATGATATTGTAGATTCTAAGTCGGGTAAGGTTTACGGTAAGGTGGGAGAAAAGTTTAATACTTTGACTTCTAAAAATTTAAAAAAAGATTCTGTCAAAAATATTTTTATCGATAACGAAACACTGATTGGGAAGTTTCTATCGAAAGATATCTTTAATTCTAAAACAGGTATAATTTATTTTGAGGCTGGTGACGAAATTTCGGAGAATACTTTAAACTTCTTGGATGAAAATAAGATTGATGAAGTTGAAATACTTAATATAAATTCTGACAAACAAGGTACCTACATTAGAGACACTTTCTTTGCTGATAAGAATAAAAATAGGAATGATGCCGTAACAGAAATTTATAAAATATTAAGACCTGGGGAGCCTCCTACAATTGAAGCGGCTGATAAACTTTTTAGAAGTCTTTTTTTTGATAGAGAAAGATATGATTTGTCACCTGTTGGAAGGTTAAAAATAAATACACGGTTGTCTTTAAAAGCTGACCTAGAAAAAAGAGTTTTAGAAAATGAAGACCTTATTCAAATAATCAAATATTTAGCTGGCCTCAAAGATGGTTACGGTAATATTGATGATATTGATCATTTGGGGAATAGAAGGGTTAGATCCGTTGGCGAACTGCTGGAAAATCAGTATACATTAGGTGTAATAAGGATGGAAAGGGCTATAAAAGAAAGGATGACAAATGCGCCAGATATTGAAACAGTTATGCCAAACGATCTTGTAAACCCTAAGCCTGCTTCAGCAGCAATCAGAGAATTTTTTGGACAAAGTCAGTTGTCTCAGTTTATGGATCAAACAAACCCATTGTCAGAAATAACACATAAAAGAAGACTCTCTGCTCTTGGCCCTGGAGGCTTATCTAGAGAGAGAGCCGGTTTTGAAGTTAGAGATGTTCATCCATCACACTATGGCAGGATTTGTCCAATAGAAACTCCCGAGGGTCCTAATATTGGATTAATTAATTCTTTAGCTACTTATTCAAAAGTTAACACATATGGTTTCATAGAAACGCCTTACAGGAAAGTTGTTGATTCAAAAGTAACTTCAGAAATTGTTTATCTTTCAGCAATGGAAGAAGAAAAATACACTATCTCTCAAGCTAATGAACCATTAAAATCAGATGGTTCTTTTGAAAGGTCACTTGTTTCTTGCCGAAAAAGTGGAGATTTCTTGATGATTGATCCAAAATATGTAGACTTTATTGATGTTTCACCCAAGCAATTAGTATCTGTTGCGGCAGCACTTATTCCATTTTTAGAGAATGATGACGCAAACAGAGCCTTGATGGGTTCCAATATGATGAGACAGGCTGTGCCTTTACTAAAAAGTCAATCACCGTATGTTGGTACTGGGATGGAATCCGTTGTTGCTAGAGATTCAGGCGTTGTTTTGGTTGCCAAGCGTTCAGGCTTCGTAAATCAGGTAGATGCGTCAAGGATTGTGATTAGTGCAATTGAAAAAAAAGATAATGACACAGGTGTTGATATTTACAGATTGAGTAAATTTCAAAGATCAAATCAAGATACATGTATTAATCAAACACCTTTAGTCAGAGAAGGAGATTATGTTGAAAGAGGTGATATTATTGCTGATGGTCCAGCATCAAAAATTGGAGAATTGGCTCTCGGAAAAAATGTCACTGTGGCTTTTATGCCTTGGAATGGATACAATTACGAGGACTCAATACTTATTTCTGAAAATTTAGTTGTTAATGATGTTTTTACCTCTATTCATATCCAAGAGTTTGAAGTTCTAGCCAGAGACACTAAGCTTGGACAAGAGGAGATTACTAGAGATATTCCAAATGTTGGAGAAGAATCTCTTGTTAACCTAGACGAAGCTGGGATAGTACATATAGGTGCAAAAGTTAATCCTGGGGATATTCTTGTTGGGAAGGTAACCCCAAAAGGTGAATCTCCAATGACTCCAGAAGAGAAATTACTAAGAGCAATTTTCGGTGAAAAAGCCGCAGATGTAAAGGATACTTCACTAAGACTTCCACCTGGTGTTTCAGGTACAATAGTTGAAGTCAGAGTTTTTTCCAGAAGAGGGGTTGATAAAGATGAAAGGTCTCTCTCAAATGAAAGGATGCAAATTGAGCAATTGCACATAGATATGGAAGATGAAAGATTTATTCTTGAAAGTAGTTTTAAAAATAATCTTAAATCACTTTTAAATGGAAAATCATTTAACTCTGGAAAAATAAAATTTAAAAAAAATGATAAACTTGATGATAATACTCTAGAAAATATTGCATTATCTGACTTAAAAAGTATATCAGTAACGGATGATTCTGTTATGAAAAAGATTGAAATGCTAAACATAGCATTTGATAAAAGTTTGGACCTGCTTAATAAAACTTTTCAAACTAAAGTAGATAAAGTTCAATCAGGAGATGAACTCTTGCCGGGGGTAATGAAGTTAGTAAAAGTTTTTGTTGCAGTAAAGAGGCAACTTGCTCCTGGTGATAAAATGGCTGGTAGGCATGGTAATAAAGGTGTTATATCTAGAATCATCCCTGTTGAAGATATGCCTTATATGGAGGATGGTACCCCTGTTGATATAGTATTAAATCCTTTAGGTGTTCCTTCGAGAATGAATGTTGGTCAGATTTTAGAGACACATCTTGGAGCAGCATCTGTGGATTTAGGTAAAACTTTTTTTCAAACAGCTTTAAAAGCAGAAAAGGATGTTAAAAAAATTGAAGATCTAAAAAGTCTTTTTTTAAAAGTTTATGGTGAGAATATCTATAATGAAAGATTCTCTAAACTTAAAAATTCAGAGATAATTGAGAGGGCAAAAAAATTAAGAGATGGAGTCCCATTTGCAACTCCAGTATTCGATGGTGCTAAAGAGCTTGATATTAATCAATTCTTTGAGTTAGCTTCGAGCGATACGAGCGGTCAAAAAGCTCTTGTTGACGGAAGAACAGGTAATTATTTTGATAGAAAAATTACTGTAGGTCAGATTTATATGTTAAAACTTAACCACCTAGTCGATGATAAAATACATGCCCGTTCAATTGGTCCATACAGCTTGGTCACTCAGCAGCCACTTGGAGGTAAAGCTCAGTTTGGTGGTCAAAGATTTGGGGAAATGGAAGTTTGGGCTTTAGAGGCTTATGGTGCTTCATACACTCTCCAAGAAATGTTAACCGTCAAATCAGACGATGTTTCAGGTAGAACAAAAGCATATGAAACTATTGTTAGGGGAGATGACAATATTGAATCTGGAATTCCAGAGTCTTTTAATGTGCTAATAATGGAATTAAAATCATTAGGTTTAAATGTTGAGCTTTTAGAAAGAAATGTTAATTAAGGTATAATTTATGAATGATCTAATAAAATTAATCGAAAAACCTAATTTAGTTAACTTTGACCAAATTAGAATTTCAATAGCTTCACCTGAAGAAATCTCGTCCTGGTCACATGGAGAAATCAAGAAACCTGAAACAATTAATTACAGGACTTTTAAGCCCGAAAGAAGTGGATTGTTTTGCGCTCGAATCTTTGGTCCAATTAAAGATTACGAATGTGTTTGTGGTAAATACAAACGTATGAAATTTAAAGGAATTATTTGCGAAAAGTGTGGGGTTGAAGTTACTTTGACTAAGGTCAGAAGAGAAAGGATGGGACACATCCCGTTAGCAGCCCCCGTAGCTCATATTTGGTTTTTAAAATCTTTACCTAGTAGAATAGGTTTGTTACTAGACCTTGCATTGAAAGATCTCGAAAAGGTTCTTTATTTTGAAAGTTTTATAGTGACAGAGCCTGGTATGGTTAAGTCATTAAATAAATTCCAAATTTTATCTGATGAAGAAAACACAGAACTGAAAGAAGAATATGGTGATAGTTTTCAAAGTATGATTGGAGCTGAGGCTATACAAAAGCTTCTGTCAGAGGTTGATCTCCCAAGCGAACAAGTAAAGGTTAGAGAAGAGCTTGATTCTACATCTTCCGAGACCAAAAAGAAAAAGTTGGTAAAAAGGTTAAAACTTATCGAAGCCTTCTTGAATTCGAAATTAAAGCCTGAGTGGATGATTATGAACGTTATTCCAGTCATACCTCCTGAGCTAAGGCCACTTGTCCCGCTTGATGGTGGTAGATTTGCTACATCGGATTTAAATGATTTGTACAGAAGAGTAATTAATAGAAATAACAGACTTCAAAGATTATTAACATTAAAAGCACCTGATATTATAGTAAGAAATGAAAAAAGGATGCTTCAGGAAGCTTGTGATGCTCTCTTTGATAATGGAAGAAGAGGGAGAGTCATTACTGGAACAAACAAGAGACCACTTAAGTCACTTTCTGATATGTTAAAAGGTAAACAAGGAAGATTTAGACAAAATCTTCTTGGTAAAAGAGTAGATTACTCTGGGCGTTCAGTAATAGTTGTAGGTCCAGAATTAAAATTGCATCAATGTGGGATTCCCAAAAAAATGGCAATAGAACTCTTTAAGCCATTTATTTACTCTAAACTGGAGAAGTACAGCCTCGCCGCGACAATTAAAGCAGCTAAAAAAATGGTGGAAAAAGAGAGACCAGAAGTCTGGGATATTTTAGCAGAAGTTATAAGAGAGCATCCGGTTCTATTAAACAGAGCACCAACACTTCATAGGTTGGGAATCCAAGCCTTTGAACCAACTTTAATAGAGGGTAAAGCAATTCAGTTACATCCACTTGTTTGTACCGCTTTTAATGCAGATTTCGATGGTGATCAAATGGCTGTGCATGTCCCACTTTCATTGGAAGCTCAACTTGAAGCAAGAGTTCTGATGATGTCTACGAACAACATCCTATCACCTGCTAACGGCAAACCAATTATTGTTCCTTCACAAGATATGATATTAGGGTTGTATTATTTAAGTTTGACAAGTCATAAAGGAGAAGGTGAGAATATGAGCTTCTCTAGTCTTGAAGAACTCAATATGGCTATTGATCAGGGGGTTGTTTCTCTTCACAGTAAGATTAAATGTAGATATCACACAGTCGATGAAAACTTTAATGCCAAGACTGTTACTGTAACAACTACTCCTGGAAGAATGTTGATAAGTGAAATTCTTCCAAAACATCCAAAAGTTAGTTTTGAGATTATTAATAAGGTCTTGACCAAAAAAGAGATAAGCAATGCCATTGATATTGTCTACAGACATTGTGGACAGAAAAAAACTGTTATCTTTGCTGACAAATTAATGAATATTGGGTTTAAAGAAGCATGTAAAGCTGGAATCTCATTTGGTAAAGATGATCTCCTAATTCCAGATAGTAAAACTGATCTTTTGCTGGAAACTGAGAAAAAAGTTAAGTCATATGAGAAACAGTATTCTGAAGGTTTAATAACTAGGGGTGAAAAATATAATAAAGTCGTTGATGCATGGGCAAAGTGTTCTGACACTGTAGCTGCAGAAATGACCAAAATAATGGTTCCCAAAGAAACAGATAATGTGGAAGATTTTAATTCTGTTTATATGATGGCAGATTCTGGAGCAAGGGGTTCAGCAGCTCAGTTGAAGCAGTTGTCAGGAATGAGGGGATTGATGGCGAAACCATCTGGAGAGATCATAGAAACCCCGATTGTTTCAAATTTTAAGGAAGGACTAACTGTGCTTGAGTACTTTAATTCAAGTCATGGTGCTAGAAAGGGTCTCGCAGATACAGCATTAAAAACTGCTAACTCAGGTTATTTAACCAGAAGATTAGTTGATGTTGCGCAAGACTGTATTATCACAATTGATGATTGTTTTACCACAAAGTATATAACGTTAGAAGAACAAGTAGATGGTGGTGAAGTAGTTGAGAGTCTTTCTGAAAGAATTCTTGGTAGAACATTAGCAGAGGATATAATTGATAAGTCCAATAAAACTGTCATTGCCAACGCCGGAGATATGATTTCGGAAGAACATTTACCTCTAATTAATAATGCAAATTTAGACAGTGTAAAGGTTAGATCGGTTTTGACTTGCGAATCTGAGTTCGGAGTATGCGCTAAATGTTATGGAAGGGATCTTGCTAGAGGTACTCAAGTTAATATAGGCGAGGCAGTTGGGGTAATAGCTGCTCAATCAATTGGAGAACCTGGAACTCAGCTTACTATGAGAACTTTTCATATAGGTGGGGCTGCTCAAAAAGGTACAGAAGTTTCAAGCATCGAATCAAAATTTAGTGGAAAAATAAAATACTTGAATATTAAGATTGCCACAGACAGTAGCTCTAATCTTATAAATATGTCTAGGAACGCTATACTTTGTATTCTTGATGATAAAAATAAAGAAAAGGCTCGTCACAGACTACCGTTTGGCTCAAGGTTAAAATTCAAAGACCAATCTAGCGTAAAGGCCACCGATATTTTGGCTGAATGGGATCCTTTCACACTTCCAATAATTGCTCAGATTGATGGAGTTGTCGTGTTTAAGGACCTTGAAGAAGGAATTACAACAAGAGAAATACTAGATGATTCAACTGGTTTGTCTAGTAACATAGTTATGGATTGGAAACAACAAGCTAAAAATCAGAACTTAGTCCCTCGAATTGAACTTCATAACAAAAAAGTTAAAGGTGAGATTTTAGTTCTTGAGAATGGAAGTCCTGCTGCCTACGAACTTACAGCCGACTCAATTATTGGGGTAAATAATGAAATGAAAATTAAAGAGGGAGATGTAATAGCTAGAGTACCAAAAGAGTCCTCCAAAACAAAAGATATTACAGGGGGTTTGCCGAGGGTTGCAGAGTTATTTGAAGCAAGGATACCAAAAGATCATGCTATAATTGCTGAAGTTTCAGGAAAAATTCAGTTTGGGAAAGATTATAAAATGAAAAGAAAGATTGAGATAGTTCCCGAAGATGCTTCACTTGAACCTGTTGAATATGTAATTTCGAAATCAAAACACTTGACAGTTCAAGAGGGAGATATCGTTGAAGTTGGAGATGTTCTTGTTGATGGCAGTGCAGTCCCTCATGACATACTAAGAATTAAAGGCGTTGAAGCATTGGCTGGTTATCTCACAAAAGAAGTTCAAGATGTCTATAGACTTCAAGGAGTAAAGATCAATGATAAGCATATTGAAGTAATAGTTAGACAAATGATGCAAAAAGTTGAAGTTACAGACCCAGGTCAAACAACTTTCTTAGCAGGAGAGCAAATAAGCAGAAAAGAATTCAAAGATGTAAATGATAAGGCAATTGCAGAAGGTTTAACTCCAGCTAAAGGTTACCAAATATTGTTGGGTATTACTAAAGCCTCTCTCCAAACAGACAGTTTTGTCTCTGCAGCTTCATTCCAAGAAACAACGAGAGTACTTACTGAAGCCTCTGTTTCAGGTAAGGTAGATACATTATTTGGGCTAAAAGAAAATGTTATTGTTGGAAGACTTGTACCTTGCGGTACCGGTTCCTTTATGTCTAGAGTAAAGCTTGAGGCATCAAAAAAAGATAGTGAGCTACTTAGTAAAGCCTCTGATAAATCTGAGGAAGCGACTAAATAAGATTTTTTTTTTTTCTTATATTGACAGCCAATTAAGATATATTACTATGCAACGAATAATTGGTAGTGGTTTTAAACCAAACACAATTTCTTTATAAATTTTTTAAGGATTATTATGCCAACGATAAACCAGTTAATTAGATCGCCAAGATCTAAACAAGTTAAAAGGAATAAAGTTCCTGCCTTACAGAACTGTCCTCAAAAGAGAGGTGTTTGCACTCGTGTTTATACTACAACCCCGAAGAAACCTAACTCTGCTCTTAGAAAAGTCGCAAGAGTAAAGCTTACTAATGGTTTTGAGGTAACCAGTTACATACCAGGTGAGGGTCACAATCTTCAAGAACACTCTGTAGTTCTTATCAGGGGTGGGAGAGTAAAAGATTTACCTGGTGTAAGATACCACGTCCTCAGAGGAATTTTAGATACAGAAGGTGTCAAAAATAGAAAACAAAGAAGATCCAAATACGGGGCTAAGAGGCCTAAATAATATGTCTAGAAGAAGAAAAGCTGAAAAAAGAGACGTTATACCTGACCCTAGATTCAATGATAGGGTTCTATCAAGGTTTATCAATATTGTTATGAATGATGGAAAAAAGTCAACTGCTGAGAAAATTGTTTATGATGCCTTAGACATTGCATCGTCGAAGTTAAAAATTAAAAACCCAATGGATTTATTCAAAAGTGCCTTGAATAATGTTAAGCCCGGAATTGAGGTTAGATCAAGAAGAGTTGGGGGAGCTACATATCAGGTGCCTGTGGAAGTAAGAAACGAGAGAGCTCAAGCTTTAGCAATAAGGTGGATTGTCGATGCGTCCAGAAAAAGAAATGAAAAATCTATGGTAGACAGACTGGCTCAGGAGTTTGTAGATGCTAATGAGAGCAAAGGGGCGTCTGTAAAAAAAAAAGAAGATACTCACAAAATGGCTGAGGCTAACAGAGCATTTGCTCACTATAGGTGGTAATTATGACAAGATCGTCAGAACTTAAAGATTATAGAAACATCGGGATTATGGCTCATATAGATGCTGGCAAAACCACTACCACTGAGAGAATTTTATATTACACAGGAGTGTCGCATAAAATTGGCGAAGTACATGACGGTGCTGCAACAATGGACTGGATGGAGCAGGAACAAGAAAGAGGAATTACAATAACTTCAGCAGCAACAACCTGTTTTTGGAATGATAAAAGAATTAATATTATTGACACACCCGGTCACGTAGATTTTACAATTGAAGTTGAAAGGTCATTAAGGGTATTAGATGGAAGTGTGTGTGTTTTTGATTCCGTTGCAGGGGTTGAGCCACAATCCGAAACGGTTTGGAGACAAGCAGATAAGTATGGTGTCCCAAGAATGTGCTTTGTTAACAAAATGGATAGAGTAGGTGCAGACTTTTACAGATGCGTTGATATGATTGTAGATAGACTTGGGGCAAACCCATTAGTGTTACAGTTACCGCTTGGAGCTGAATCAGATTTTAAAGGTGTTATAGACTTGATAGAAATGAAAGCTATAGTTTGGCAAGAAGAGACACTTGGTGCTAAATTTACGCACGAAGATATCCCAGAGGACTATAGAGAAAAAGCCGAGTCTTACAGAGAGAAGCTTATTGAAACTGTTGTTGAAATGGATGATGATGTAATGGAAAGTTACCTTGAAGGAACCCAACCAACAAAAGAGACAATTAAAAAATTAATCAGAACTGGAACGATCGATAGTAAGTTTGTTCCTGTTTTGTGTGGAAGTGCATTCAAAAATAAGGGAGTACAACCGATGCTCGATGCAGTCGTAGATTATTTACCCTCTCCTGTAGAAGTTCCTGACATCAAAGGTGTAAAATATAATAAAGAAGATGAGGCTATTACAAGAAAAAGCTCAGATTCTGAACCTTTTTCAGCATTGGCTTTCAAAATAATGAATGATCCTTTTGTTGGTTCTCTAACATTTATGAGAGTTTATTCTGGAAAGGTTGAGGCAGGTTCATCAGTTTTAAATTCGGTGAAAAATAAAAGAGAACGATTTGGTAGAATGTTACAAATGCATTCTAACTCAAGAGAAGATATTAAGATTGCTTATGCTGGAGACATAATAGCAGTCGCTGGACTAAAAGATACAACAACTGGTGATACTTTATGTGATTCAGAGAACGCTGTTATATTAGAAAGAATGGAATTTCCAGATCCAGTGATTGAAGTTGCTGTGGAACCAAAAACTAAAGCGGATCAAGAAAAGATGGGTATAGCTCTTCAACGTTTAGCTGCAGAGGATCCATCTTTTAAAGTAAGTATCGATCACGAATCTGGTCAAACCGTAATGAAAGGTATGGGAGAATTACATTTAGAAATTTTAGTTGATAGAATGTTAAGAGAGTTCAAAGTTGACGCAACTGTTGGTGCCCCTCAAGTAGCTTACAGAGAAACCATTACTAAACCTACCACAATAGATTATACCCACAAAAAACAATCAGGCGGTGCTGGACAATTTGCAAAAGTCGTTATGGACTTTGAGCCTCTAGAAAAAGGTGAAGGTGTTGTTTTTGAAAGTAAAATTGTTGGAGGTAGAGTACCCCGAGAATACATACCTGGTGTTGAAAAAGGTATAAAATCATCCACAGAGACAGGTTTCCTTGCTGGTTTTCCAGTAATTGATTTTAAGTGTACACTAGTTGATGGAGCTTTTCATGATGTTGATTCAAGTGTGATGGCTTTCGAAATTGCAGCTAGAGCTGCTTTTAGAGAGGCTATGCCTAAAGCTAGCGCAGTGTTACTTGAACCAATGATGAAGGTAGAAGTAGTGACACCCGAAGAGTATATGGGTGATATAATCGGTGATTTAAACTCAAGAAGGGGACAGGTTTCAGGTATGGAGCAAAGGGGAGTAAACCATGTTGTTAATGGAATGGTTCCACTTGCAAACATGTTTGGATATGTAAATAATTTACGCTCTATGAGCCAGGGTAGAGCAAGTTACACAATGACTTTTGATCATTATGAGCAGGTTCCTCATAATGTAGCCGAGGAAGTCAAAGAAAAAGTTTCTGGTTAATTTTTTAATTTAAGGAGGAAAAAATGGCAAAAGAAAAATTTGATAGAAGCAAACCGCATTGCAATATTGGTACAATTGGTCATGTCGATCATGGTAAGACAACTCTTACGGCTGCTATTACAAAAGTTTTAGCAGAAACAGGTGGTGCAACAGCAATGGATTATGCACAAATAGATAAAGCACCTGAAGAAAAGGAAAGAGGAATAACAATTTCAACTGCACACGTCGAGTATCAAACTGAAAAAAGACACTATGCGCATGTAGATTGTCCAGGTCACGCAGACTATGTCAAAAATATGATCACAGGTGCTGCTCAAATGGATGGTGCTATATTGGTTGTATCTGCTGCTGATGGACCCATGCCTCAAACAAAAGAGCACATATTACTGGCAAGGCAGGTTGGTGTTCCATCAATTGTAGTTTTTATGAATAAAGTTGACCAGGTTGATGATCCAGAACTTCTTGATTTAGTCGAAATGGAAGTAAGAGAGTTGTTGTCAAAATATGAATTTGATGGAGATAATATTCCTATCGTAAAAGGCTCCGCACTTGCTGCGATTGAAGGTACAAATGAGGATACAGGAAAAAAAGCTATTCTTGAACTTATGTCTAAGGTTGATGAGTATATTCCACAACCAACCAGACCATTAGACCAAGACTTTTTAATGCCAATTGAAGATGTTTTTTCTATTTCAGGTCGTGGCACAGTTGTTACTGGTAGAGTTGAAAGAGGTGTAATTAATGTTAATGATGAAATTGAGATTACTGGAATAAAAGATACAACTAAGACAGTTTGTACTGGGGTTGAGATGTTCAGAAAACTTCTTGACAGAGGAGAGGCTGGAGACAATGTTGGTGTTCTTCTAAGAGGAACCAAGAGAGAAGAAGTTGAAAGGGGCCAAGTTTTAGCTAAACCCGGCTCAATTAAACCTCATAAAAAGTTTAAGGCAGAAGCTTATATCCTTAACAAAGATGAAGGTGGAAGACACACACCGTTTTTTAAGAATTATAGACCTCAGTTTTACTTTAGAACAACCGACGTTACTGGAACAATAGAGTTACCTTCAGGAACTGAAATGGTTATGCCTGGAGATAACGTATCAATATCTGTAGAACTTCTTACACCTATTGCGATGGATAAAGGATTAAAGTTTGCAATAAGAGAGGGTGGAAGGACTGTTGGTGCAGGAGTCGTTGCTGAGATAACGGAATAATTTAGGGTA
>NTKR01000017.1 GCA_002457065.1 alpha proteobacterium MED-G10
GTTTAATTTAATATTATATGAAGAAATTAACAGGTGCAAAAATTGTTATTGAATCTCTTATCCAAGAGGGTGTTAAAGTTATTTTTGGATATCCAGGAGGAGCGGTTCTTCCTATTTATGATGAATTATTCAAACAAAATAAGATTAGACACATTTTAGTTCGTCACGAGCAAGCAGCTGTTCATGCAGCAGAAGGCTATGCTAGATCAACTGGTAAAGTTGGAGTTGTTTTGGTTACTTCCGGTCCAGGTGCAACCAATACCGTGACTGGTTTAACCGATGCAATGATGGATTCTGTCCCTGTTGTTTGTTTATCAGGGCAAGTTCCTACTCATATGATTGGGAATGACGCCTTTCAAGAAGCAGATATAGTTGGGATAACCCGACCTTGTACAAAACATAATTATTTAGTTAAAGATGTATCTAAATTGGCGGGTGCAATACATTCAGCATTTTTTATATCTAAAAATGGTAGACCTGGTCCAGTTCTTGTAGATATTCCAAAAGATATCCAAACTTTTAAGACAATATACAAGGGAAAAAAGTTAACTCAAAAAATCTCTTATTATAAGCCCAGTACTAACCCATTAGAAAGTGACATAGATAAGTTAATAACGATGTTCAAAAACTGCAAAAAACCAATATTTTATGTTGGAGGGGGTATTATTAATTCAGGCTCAAGTGCTTCAAAAGAGTTATTTCAACTTCTTAAAACAACAAGTTTTCCTTGTACACAAACATTAATGGGTCTCGGAGCTTTCCCAATGTCTGACGGTCAATTTATTGGTATGTTAGGAATGCACGGAACATATGAAGCTAATATGAC
Organism: alpha proteobacterium MED-G10; assembly: GCA_002457065.1. GTDB lineage: Bacteria > Pseudomonadota > Alphaproteobacteria > Methylaequorales > Methylaequoraceae > MED-G10. The sequence goes on from NTKR01000017.1 coordinate 827, forward strand.
AATGCATCAATGTGATTTAATGATATGCGTGGGAGCTAGATTTGATGATAGGATTACTGGGAAAGTCTCTGGATTCTCTCCGAATTCTAAAAAAATTCATTTAGATATAGACGCCTCTTCTTTTAACAAAAGCGTTAATGTTGACTTAACCGTAAAAGGAGATCTATCCAAGATTCTAAAATTAATTAATATGAAAATAAATGAACAATCTTTAATCTTTAAAAAATCAAAGTATAGTGCTTGGTGGCAGCAAATCAATAAATGGAGATCAAGAAATTGTCTAAGTTATAAGAATTCAAAAAAAATTATTAAACCTCAGTTCGCACTTCAAAGGTTAAATTTTCTAACGAAGAAACTTAACCCGTACATAACTACAGAAGTTGGTCAACATCAAATGTGGGCGGCTCAATTTATTGAATTTAATAAGCCAAAACATTGGATGACATCTGGTGGACTAGGTACGATGGGATATGGTCTTCCAGCAGCTATGGGCGTTCAGATAGCCCATCCAAATGAATTGGTTATAGATGTAGCAGGGGAGGCCTCTATACTGATGAATATTCAAGAAATGTCAACTATCAAGCAATACAGACTTCCAGTAAAAGTATTTATTTTAAACAATAATTATATGGGTATGGTTAGGCAATGGCAGGAGCTTCTTCATGGAAACAGATTGTCAGAATCGTATATGGAATCTCTTCCAGATTTTGTAAAGCTAGCTGAATCTTTTGGTGCAAAAGGACTTAGAGTTGAAAATCCCAATGATTTAGATGGAGTAATTGAAGAAATGATTAAAACTAAAGGTGCTGTTATTTGTGATGTAATAGTTGATCCTGCCGAAAACTGCTTTCCTATGATTCCATCTGGTTCAACACACAACCAAATGTTACTTGGACCTAATGATAAGGTAGATGGAGAGATTTCCGAAGAGGGAATGGTTCTCGTCTAATCATTATGGATGAAAAAAATACTAAACATATATTATCAATAATGGTTGATAATGAACCGGGAGTTTTGGCTAGGGTAGTTGGTCTGTTTTCTGGAAGAGGATATAATATTGAAAGTTTGTCAGTTTCAGAAGTAGATTCTGATAAGTTTTTGTCTAGAATTACCGTTGTAACCTCTGGAACTAAATTAATTGTTGATCAAATTAAGGCCCAGTTAGGAAAATTGATTCCAGTTCATAACTTAATTGATATTTCTGAACTAGATAGTTTTATTGGAAAAGAATTAATTCTAGTAAAATTAGATGTAAAAAATAAAAATCTAATTAATTTACTAAATAAATTGAAAAAAATTGGTATCAAAACCTTACTTGAAAATAAGAACGAATTGATAGTTGAATATACTGGAACACCAGAAGAAATAACTAAACTTGTAAAATTGCTTAAAAACACTAAGATTATTGAGCAAACAAGATCTGGTTTAGTTTCAATAGCAACAGGAACAGATTACATTAAGAAATAAGGAAGGGTTAAAATGAAAGTTTTTTATGATAGTGATGCAGATTTAAATCTGATAAAAGAAAAAAAAATTTGTATAATTGGATATGGAAGTCAAGGCCATGCCCACGCTCTAAACTTAAAAGACAGTGGAGTTGAAAACATTGTAATAGCGCTAAGGAAAAATTCTACATCCGTAGAAAAAGCAAAAAACGATGGATTTAAAGTGTTAGAAGTCAAAGATGCAATTAAAGATGCTGATGTATGTATGATACTTGTTCCTGATGAACTTCAAGCTGACTTATACGAAAATTTTTTGAAAGATAACCTTAAAAATGGTTCGGCTTTATTATTTGCTCATGGTCTTGCAATACACTTTCAGTTAATCAAGCCTAGGGAAGATCTTGATGTTTTTATGATCGCTCCTAAAGGTCCTGGACATACTGTTCGGGGGCAGTATCAAGCAGGAGCTGGAGTTCCATGTCTTATTGCGATACATCAAGATGCATCAGGAAGTGCCTTGGATTTAGGTATATCTTACGCCTCAGCAATTGGTGGCGGACGTTCAGGTATCATCCAAACTACTTTCAAAGAGGAGTGCGAGACCGATCTTTTTGGAGAGCAAGCAGTTCTATGTGGAGGATTGACTGCTTTAATTCAATCAGGATTTGAGACATTAGTTGAAGCTGGTTATTCACCAGAAATGGCATATTTTGAATGCCTTCACGAGGTTAAATTGATTGTTGACTTAATCTATGAAGGAGGTATAGCCAATATGAGATATTCAATTTCTAATACAGCTGAATATGGAGATCTTACAAGAGGACCCAGGATTATCAATAAGGAAGTAAAAAAAGAGATGAAAAAAGTATTAGAAGAAATCCAATCGGGAAAGTTTGCAAGAGATTGGATATTAGAGTGTAAGTCCGGTCAGCTAAATTTTAAGGCAGAGAAAAGAATTCAAAATGAAAAACAGATTGAAGTAGTGGGAGAAAAGTTAAGATCAATGATGCCTTGGATTACTTCTAATAAACTGGTAAATAAGAACAAAAATTAGTAAGATTTGCTTATGGAAAAAGTAAAAATTTTTGACACTACATTAAGAGATGGAGAGCAATCAGCCGGTGCATCAATGTCTGTTGAAGATAAATTGTTAATTGCCAGAAATCTTGATTTGATGAAAGTAGATATAATAGAGGCTGGGTTCCCGTATGCGTCAAAGGGTGACTTCGATGCAGTGAGTAAAATCTCTAAACAGACAAGAAATTCTTCAGTGTGTGGTCTTGCAAGGGCAAATTTTAATGATATTGATTGTGCTGGCAAAGCATTAAAGGGTGCAAAAAACTCAAGGATTCATACCTTTATTTCTACAAGTGAGCTCCATATGAAATTTAAGCTTAAGATGGAAAAAGAAGAGGTTCTTGAAGCAATTGAGAAAAGTATTAAAAGAGCAAGAAGGTATACAAATGATATTGAATGGTCGCCGGAAGATGCGTCTAGAACAAAACTTGACTTTCTTTATAAAACCATCGAATTAGCAATTAAATCAGGGGCGACAACTATCAATATACCAGATACCGTTGGTTACGCAATTCCTCAGGAATTTGGAAAATTAATTTCCAACATAAAAAATAACGTTGTCAATATTGATAAAGCAACAATATCTGTTCATTGTCATAATGATTTAGGTTTAGCAGTAGCTAATTCATTAAGCGCTATTATGTCGGGTGCAAGGCAAGTTGAATGCACTATAAATGGTATTGGAGAAAGAGCAGGTAATGCTGCTTTAGAGGAGATAGTTATGTGTTTAAAAACAAGAAAAGATCTTCTTTTATTTTATTCAGAAGTTGATAATAAAAAAATATCCAATATTTCTCATTTAGTTTCAACAATTACAGGTTTTAATGTTCAACCTAATAAAGCTATAGTCGGAAAAAATGCATTTGCTCACGAGTCTGGCATTCACCAAGATGGAATGTTGAAACACAGTAATACTTATGAAATAATTACACCAGAATCTGTTGGACTTTCATCTTCGGAACTAGTTTTAGGTAAGCACTCAGGTAGACATGCTTTTAAAGTTAAATTGAATGATTTGGGTTATAAATTTAATGAAAATAAGATAAACGATTTATTTGAAAAATTTAAAGACCTTGCAGATAAAAAAAAACAAATTTTTGATGAGGATTTGCTTGCTCTCGCAGATGAAGAACAAGCACTAAATAAGTCTAACCTAATCCAACTTATTGATGTAGAAATTACCTCCGGTTTAAAACAAAAAGCAAAGGCGGAAGTAAAATTAAAATATAAAAACAAGATTTTATCAAAAAACTGTTTTGGATCTGGACCAGTAGATGCAGTTTTTAAAGTTATTAAAAAAATTGTTAACATTAAATCAAGTTTAGTTGTTTACCAAGTTAATGCTATTACAAAGGGAACAGACGCTCAGGCTGAAGTAAGCGTTAGATTAGAGGATAATGGAGTGAGTGTGTTAGGAGTAGGGAATGATATTGATACCATAGTTGCTTCAGGAAAGGCATATATTAATGCTCTTAACAAATTAATATTAAAAAAAGATAAAGCTGCCGACTCAAAACGAACACTGAAGTCTCAGTCAAAGAAAATTGATAAACACGTTATATAAAGGATTTGATTTTTTTTTAAAATGTAATAGTTTGATGGAATAAATTATGCGCAAATTTTTTTCTTTTCTTTCTCAGGATATCGCAATTGATCTTGGAACAGCTAATACCCTAATATACATCAAGGGCAAAGGTATTGTTCTCAATGAACCTTCAGTTGTAGCTCTTTCAAATGAAAAAAAAGATTCTAAACCTAAGGTTCTAGCTGTGGGCCACGAGGCAAAGACAATGTTAGGAAGAACACCAGGCAATATTGCTGCAATTAGGCCAATGAGAGATGGTGTTATTGCTGATTTTGATGTAGCCGAGGAAATGATCAAACATTTTATAAGAAAAGCACATAATCATAATAGCTTTTTTAGCCCAGTAATTGTTGTTTGTGTTCCATCTGGTGCAACATCAGTTGAAAGGAGAGCAATCGAAGGTTCAGCAGCGGCAGCTGGTGCAAGAAAAGTTTTTTTAATTGACGAACCTATGGCAGCAGCTCTTGGTGCAGGTCTTCCAGTTACTGAACCATCTGGTTCAATGGTTGTTGATATAGGTGGCGGTACTACTGAGGTGGCTCTGCTAGCACTTGGCGGAATTGTTCACGCACACTCTGTAAGAGTTGGTGGAGACGCTATGGATACAGCAATAATTAATTATATTAGAAGATCGCATAATTTACTTGTCGGTGAGAGTAGTGCTGAAAGGATAAAGAAAGCAATAGGGGTTGCGGCAGCCCCCTCATCAGGCGAAGGTAAAGTTTTGCACATTAAAGGTAGAGATCTTTTGAAAGGTGTTCCAAAAGAAGTGGTTATTAATCAAAGACAAATTGCTGAAGCTCTTCAAGAACCAGTTCAAGCAATCATTGAAGCAGTTAAAAATACCCTTGAGAATTCAGATCCTGAACTAGCTGCAGATATTGTTGATAAAGGCATAGTTTTGACAGGTGGAGGTTCACTTTTGGGAGAGTTAGATCAGGTTATTAGAGACGCGACTGGATTACCTGTAACAATTGCTGATGATCCCTTGAGTTGTGTTGTTCAAGGTACAGGTAAATGTGCAGAAAATCTTAAATCTTTAAGATCAGTTTTATCTAGTAGCTATTGAAATGGGTTATAGATCGTCCTTCACTTCTAGGGGCTTTAGATCAGGAATACTTAATCCCTATGGAATGGAAATCTTTATTTGCGTTGTAATTTCTCTTTTTTTCATAATAGCATCCCATAATCGAACAAATTTTTTTGTTAATGTAAAACACTACGTTTATTTATTTAGCAAACCCGGACTTGTATTAATCTCAAAACCCTTTGAGTTTATCAACAATACTTTTATATTTTTCAATAATTTTAGGGAAATAAAAAATATTAAAGAAAATTTGGAGATAGAAAGAAGTGAATTACTAAAGAAAATAAAAAAGATTGATTTCCTCGAAATAGAAAATTTTAGATTAAAAAAACTTTTAGAAATTAAAGAGAAAAATTATTCAAAAAAATTAGTTGGGAGAATTCTGATCGATTCATATAAAAATGATGAATTTAGTTTTATGATTGATTTAGGAAAGAATGATGGTCTAAAAATTAACGACATAGTTTTTAATGAGAATGGGATGATTGGAAGAATAACGGAGCTTGGACAGTTTTCTTCAAAAGTTATTACTTTATACGACCAAGATTCGGTTGTCCCTGTGATTTCAATGAGAACCAAAAAATCCTTTTTCGTTCAGGGCTCTAATGAAAAACTTTTTATTAAACATTTAGATAATTCATTTAGCCTTAATCATAACGAAACTGTCGTTACAACAAAAGCGGCAGGTTATTTTAAAGAGGGCATAAAAGTGGGTAAAGTTAAAAAAACCCTAGATAAAGTTTATGTAGAACCATTTGCAAAATTATCTGATTCAATTTATGTTTACGTATTAGTTTTTGATTTTGAAAATGATCTTAATTTATAATTTTTAAAAGAATGTTCGTTAACTTTTTTATAAAAATTTTTCCATATTTTTTTATTTTTTCATTCATTTTTTTTGAGTTTACACCAATTTATTTCTACGAAAGTAAGCTGGTAAAACCTTTTTTAACCTTTGTAGTAATGTATTCATGGATATGTCATGACTCGTCAAGATTTAGACCAGTTTGGCTTTTAATCTTTGGCTTATTCTATGATTTTTTAAAAGATGGTATTGTTGGGATAACACCTTTATTTTTTATTATTTTATATCATTTTGAACAAAAAAAAACAGGCTTGCTTTTATCATTTGATTTTAAGGAAACTTGGATAAAATTTATAATTTTTCTGATAGCCTACTTTTTAATTTTATTATCACTAGATTTATTTTTTGATAATTCTCGTTATGATTTTAGAAAAAACATTATAAGTTTTGTATTTACAATAATACTTTTCCCTATTTTTTTTTCTTTAATAAGAAAACTTACAGTTAGGTTTGGAAATTATGATAACTAGAGATCTAAGTAATTCACAAAGAATTAAAAGACGCTCGCTTATATTGGCAGCAGTTAAATCAGCTTTTACTTTAGTCGTCTGTGGTAAGCTTTATTATCTTCAAATCAAAAATAAATCTAAATATGGAAAATTGTCTGACTTGAACAGAACTAAAGTCAAAATTCTTTATCCAGAAAGGGGTACAATTTTTGATAATATGGGGAATCCAATAGCAGCAAATAGATCCGACTTTCAATTAAATATTTTCAGAGAAAAAAAAGAATTAATTAATAGGTATGTTTCAAAACTTAAAAATATTATTTATTTTTCCAGAAGGGACTATGAAGAGTTAAAAAAAAATATAAAAACCAAAGATTTATCTGACTTTATAGTTATAAAGAAAAATTTAACATGGGAAGAGCTTGAAATATTTGAACTTGTGTCTAACAAATTTCCATTTTCTTTTATCACTAAAGAGAAAGTGAGAAGCTATGAAAATAATCTCATTTTTTCTCATGTGCTTGGCTACGTTGGTTACAAAAAAGATTTAAAAGAGCAAAAATTAAATAATTTGAAATTTGGTATATCAGGAATTGAAAAAACATTTGATAAAAAACTTCTTGGAACAGATGGGTGGATAAAATTAGAAACTAATTCAAAGGGTAGGATAAAAAAAGAACTTAACAAGAAAATTGCAATTCCTGGAGAAAATATTAACACCAGTTTGATAGCTCCTCTCCAAGAAAAAGCATATTCGTTATTGTCTGAAATTAGAGGAGCCGCAGTTGTTATTGATTGTAAAACAGGCGGAGTAAATTGTATGGTTTCCACACCATCATTTGATAATGATGAATTTAGTAATGGTGTAAGTAGTCAAAAATGGAATCGGTTGGTTATCGATGAGTCAAATCCGTTACTTAATAGATGTGTTTCTGGACTGTATTCTCCAGGTTCTACATACAAACTCTTGACAGCCTTGTTTGTGTTAGAAAAAATGGGGTTTAATAAAAATACCAAATACTTCTGTCCTGGCTTTGTTGAATTTGGAAATAGAAAGTTTCATTGTTGGAAAAAAGAAGGGCATAAAAGTTTAGATTTATCCGAAGCAATAAAAAAGTCGTGTGATTGCTACTTTTATAATTTGGCTAAGAATATAAATATTGATGATCTTTCTAGTTTTTCAAATCAGTTTTCTATTGGAAAATTAACAGATATTGATATGCCAGATGAAAGCGGTGGTCTTATGCCAGATTCAAAATGGAAGAAAAAAAATAGAGGTGAAAAGTGGCAGAGAGGAGAGACTTTAAACACTGTTATTGGACAGGGCTTTACATTATCCACACCGCTTCAGATTACTTTAATGACGGCAAGAATAGCGTCTGGAAAAAATTTGCAACCAAAAATACTAAAAAGAAATAGATATTTTTTTGAAAATATAAATGTGTCAGAGGAAAATCTCGATTTTATAAGAAATTCAATGCTCAGAGTTGTGAATGAATTTGAAGGCACTGCATTTAGATCAAGGCTCCAAAGTGGATTAAAAATGGCTGGTAAAACAGGCACTTCACAAGTAAGAAGAATTACTAAAGAAGAAAGAGAGAGTGGAGTTCTGAAGAATGAGGAATTAGCCTATAAATTGAGGGATCATTCACTATTCACTGGATATGCTCCATACGATAATCCAAGATTTGCTATAACTGTTGTAGCAGAACATATGGGTAATGGGTCAAAGGTCGCTGCTCCCATCTCAAAAAAAATAATTGATTTTGCCTTAAGGAGTTTTTCTTAGGATGATGCTCGAAGTCATTGAGAAATTAAAAAAAATAGATTGGTTCTATGTTTTCTTAATCTTTTTTTTATCTTTTGTAGGTTTTGTAATGATATACAGTGCAACTTCGGGGATGGAATACAATGTTTTATTCTCTCATACAATGAAAATGTTAGTTGGGATGATTGCAATGTTGATTATTGCAGTTGTTGATATTGAATTTTGGAAAAGGAATGCTTTTTATATTTATTTTTTTTTTATAATTTTACTAATTTGGGCCTCAATTTTTGGACACTTAGGTAAAGGGTCAAGAAGGTGGATAAACATATCAGGTTTTTATATGCAGCCATCTGAACTCATAAAAATATGTATTATCTTGTCTTTAGCAAAATTTTTTGATGAGAAAAAAATTAAGGATAAGGGTGATTATTTTTTTCTAATATTTCCTATAATAATCGTCTTAGTTCCAGTTGGACTAATACTATCTCAACCAGATCTTGGTACTGCTGCAATTGTATTGTTTATAAGCTTTATAATTTTTTATATTTCAGGTCTTAGCTGGAAATTTTTTACAACAATTGGATTTGGATTTTTGATTATAACCCCTTACTTATGGAGTTTGTTAAAAAATTATCAAAAGCAAAGGATTTTAACTTTATTTAATCCTGAAAATGATCCTTTAGGTTCTGGATATCATATAATTCAATCTCAAATAGCTATAGGGTCCGGAGGAACATTTGGTAAGGGATGGATGAAGGGCACTCAGTCACATTTAGATTTTCTTCCTGAGAAACATACAGATTTTATATTTTCAATGTTAGGGGAAGAATTTGGTTTTTTGGGAACTATTTCTGTTATTGGACTTATTATAGTAATAACTTATCTAACATACCGAATACTTAATAATCCAAAAATTGATAATTTTAAAAGAATTTTGGGTTATGGAGTAATTTCTAATTTCTTCTTTGCAGCATTAATTAATATGTCAATGGTTATTGGAATTCTTCCCGTAGTTGGATTACCGTTGCCTCTAGTTTCATACGGTGGTTCATCAATGTTGACATATTTTATAGGCTTTGGATTAATCTTATCATTAAAAATTAGCTTAGATAGTAAATATTAATCGATACCTTTCTCAGAAAGAAAAATTGCAATTTTTTTTGTTTCTTTAACGTTATTCAAAACTATTATTAGAATCACAAGAAGTGGTACACTTAGAAACATTCCTACTATACCCCATAATTTTCCCATCATAGATAAAAAAATTAATAAAGCTAAAGGACTTATATTTAATGTTTTTCCCATAAGTTTAGTTTCTAAAAAATTACCAATAAGAATTTGGGACAGTATTAATGTTGTAAAAGTTATCAGTGGTTCAGACAAATTCATAAATTGAATGGCTGAGAAAAAGGTTGGAAAAATTACAGCCAACAAAGAACCGATGTAAGGAATAAAATTTAAGAAAAAAGCAAAAATAGCAAATGTTAAGGACAGGTCATTTCCAATTATAAATAGAATCAAAAAAGTTGAGAATCCCGTTAAAAGGCTTGTTAAAGTTTTTATTCTAAAGTAACTGTAAATATCATTATTTATTTTCGAAATTATTTTTTTTGTATTACTTTTTTTTAGTATAAGATTTACCTTTATATGAAAAAACTTTTGCTCCATAACAATAAAAATTAAATAAATTAAGACTAATGAAAAATTTCCAGCAAAACTCTTTACGAAATTTAGAATATTTGAGAAAAGACTAATTACATTTATTTTGTTAAACAAATTCTCATTTACGGAAAAATTAATAAAAGTTGATTGAAAAAGAACTACCAAATCATTGAGATTATTTTGGTATTGATCAGAATCGTTTATTACTTTTGTAAGGTTAATTTTAAGAAGTTTTAATGAAAAATAAGAAAAAACACAGATTCCTATTAAAATTATAATAAAAGAGAAAATATCATTAATCTTAAAAAATTTATTTTTTGTAAATAAAACTAAATCTTTAGATAAGGAGTTGATAATTATGTACAAAAAAATTGACAGAAAAAGCGGTAAAAGAAGGAACTTTGCGTAGTAAAGGACAATGATTATAGAAAAAAAGATTATTGTAGTGTTTAAAATTTTCATAGTTTTTATTCGTATTTTTCTAACAATTGTATCATTCTTGTTGTTCCAAATAAGTCGGTATCGGTCGCTTCCTCTCTTATCATTTTTACTAAGCCAATTTTCCTTGAGTACCATTCTTGAGATTTGATTTTAATTCCTATTGAACCAATTTCACTATCTCCAATAAAGTTTGTTTGACCTACTCCCTCAACGAGAATACAGTCATTAAAAATTCCGTAGGGTGTTTTAATACTTTGATTTACTGAAGTTATCTCATAATTAATTTCAAAATTTGTTGTCGCTTTATAGTCGTAATAAGGGTAGCGTCTCAAAATTAAGAAAGTTTTACTATCATTGCTCCATTTTTTGTCTAATTTAACTGGTTTAGGTAAAACTAATCTCTTTTTATCAAAACTTATTTTTTTATCCTTAAGATATCTCACACCTTTTCTGTAAATTCCATCATTTGATATTTCATAGTAAAAAGTTGTCCCATCTTCTCTAAGAACTGGAAAAACGCTTTTCTCTTTACCTTCAACTTTAATTTTTCTTTCCCCAAGCGAAGTGTTTGTTTTTTTATAAAGTATTTTTTTCTCAACCTCTGGGATTATCTCAACACTGTAAGTCCAAGACTTAATTTTTTTTAACGGAAAGTAATCTGACTTTTTCTCTGAGCAAGAAAATAAAAAAACAAATAAAAGAAGGAACTTCATTATTTTTCTGGTAATAGTTGATTTGGCATATCAAAAAAATTTAATTTTGTGCTAACTGCATTAGCTTTTTCTTTCTTTAAAAGTGAGGATACAATACCTTTTTTATTTTCATCAAGGTTTTCACCCATTTGAGGAACACCATTTTTTAAATTTACTAGGGACTTAGAAATTTTTTCGTGCAATTCTTTACTATAGTTAATAGTGTGAGACCTTGGTGTGCCAAGACCAGCTGTATCATTCATATCAGTAACCCATAAGAAGATGGCTCCTTCAGAGTTAATTAGAGCATTCGGTTCATATATTTGAGCTGCAACCAATCTAAACCTATCTGGAAGTAATTCACTAGAGGGCCATCCCAACAAGTTTTTAAATGATTTATAGGTAAGAACATAGAAAAGTGTAACAATTACAATCATTGTGGCTTTTATTAGCCAGTGAAAGTTAGTTCTTAAGTTGAATACTATAAGTAAAAAACCTATTAAAACATAACATATAACAATAAAGAAAATTTCTATATTCATTTTTGTCCTTTCATTTAATTTTCTGGAACTAATTTTTTAAATAAATTTCCAGTCACGGTTACATTTCCGTCCTGAGTTATATTAAATCTTGTAGCAGTTTTTTCTACACCTTTTTTTTCAAGATTGATAGTACCATAATAAATTACTTCAAGTTGTGGGTTAACTTTTTCAACTTTAACATTAACATCAATTGGCTGATTAGTTTTGGTTGCATAATAATGAATATTAACAATATATTCACCAGGAACAACAGCTCTTAGAGTAACTACTTCTTGATTGAGAGGATTTTGAACCTTTTCGCCATTTACAGTAATTGTATCATTTAATAAACCTCTATCATCTCTGTCAAGATGAACAAAACCTTCCTCTTTACCCCTAAACCATACAAGACCTCCAGTAGGACTCTGCACATAAGTATCTATATCATCAGGGTTATTATCTTTCCAGCTAACTGTTATTATATATTCTGCTTTGGGGTTTATAACACCAGTCTTTGGTATGGGGTTCATAAAAATAATTGCCAAAAACATTAATAGTGTAAATGATAAAAGGACATTGAACAGTAAATCTGTGAAAGGGTCGGCTCTTAATCTTCTTCCTGAATATGACATTTAAAGACTGCTATCAATACTGACTTCAGAAATTTGGTTTAAAACTGCAAAAAGTTCCTCACAACCACTCTCCAAGTTATAATATTGGACTGCAATTAGAACTCCTGTTACGAGAGCAGATAAGGTGGTGTATAAGGCTACACCCATTCCACTTCCCATAGTCGTTAATACGCCTTGAAGTAGTGTGACATCAAAAGTTGTAATATCTGAAAGAGAACTTAACATTATTATAAACCCAATTACCGTTCCTATTAATCCTAGTTTGAGCATAATATCAGAACAAAACCAGCCAAATTCATAAAAACTAACAGTTTTCTTCAAGTATGAATCTAAGATTTGAGAATGAGAGGATGCTCCATTCTTTTTTAAACCAATAAGATCTTTAAAATAGTCGCATACAATCCCTGATGAGATTTCTCCTTTAGACGTCAAAATAAGACTACTCTCAATAATCCTTAACTTAACATTTTCATTAAGTAGACTTTTTTTTATAATGTGTGCTTTATTAAGTTCGCAGGATATTAAATATGTAAAGAATGCACAATGAAAACTAACAAGAATGAAGAGAAGAAGAATAACACTTGTAATAAAACTTTTATCTGAAGAAATGATTTTTGTAATAAGGCCTTGATCATAAGCCATAAAAATGAAAAAAAGTATAAGACTTATTTGAGTTAACCATTTTAAAAAAAGTTTATGTGCTTTTGTCATTACTAATATTTAATTAAAGTTTCGGTTGGAATTTTGACATTCTCTCTTCCATCTAAAAAAGTGAGTTCAATTAATGATAACAAACATATTGGCTCACTGCCTGCTTTTTTCAATAATTCGATTGTTGCACCAGCTGTACCTCCCGTAGCTAGGAGGTCATCGACAATCAATATTTTTTTTCCTTTTGCTTCGGTGTTTAATTCCAGTGTATCTGTCCCATACTCTAATTCATACTCGAAGCTAATTTTCTTGCCTGGTAGCTTATTTTTTTTTCGCACCATAATTAACCCCTTTTCTAAATGAAATGCTATGGCACTTCCAAAAAGGAATCCTCTGGCGTCTATGGCTGCTATCATATCGAAATTATATTTTTGAACAGCTTTACTTAAAAGCTTGATGGAGGCTGAAAAAGCCGCTTTGTCAGAGATTAGAGTGGATATATCATAAAACAAAATACCTGGTTTAGGATAATCAGGTATTTTGCTTATGTAACTCTCAATTGTCTTAATCTCCATAGAGTAAAAGTTAACATTTATTTGAGTGTTTTGATATATGCAATTACATTTGTAATTTGTTCAGGTTTTCTGAGACCGGCAAAAATCATTTTACTCTTCTTTACATCTTTTCCAAAGTATTCAGCTTTTGCCTTCTTCTTAGAAACCCAAGCGGCAAGCGCCTCATCATTCCATACAATTCCAGCTCCTTTTAACCAATCGGAATATTTGTAACCATCTTGGACCCCTGCCTTTGCACCGTAAATTCCCCAAAGATTAGGACCAGACTTATGTTTGGCGCCCTCCGCTACGTTGTGGCAGGCTGCACATTTTTTAAATGCTTTTTTTCCTTTCTCTGGATCTCCAGCTAAAACGCTGGTGCTGGTAAAGGTAAATAGGATAAATGATAACATAAAAATTTTTTGTAACATAATTTGATCTCCATTTTTTATTTACAACTACCTAAGAATATATATAAATATTTTAAAAACAACAAATAAATCAATGAAACCTTTGAAACAAGAATATATTATTTTAGATAAAATTTTTAGCAATATTGCCAAAGACGGATGGACAAAATTTTCCCTACTTCAGTTTTCAAAGAACCAAAAAATTTCTATTCAAGACTTGAAGAGTTTATTTCGTAATAAAGATCATGTTTTGGAAAGATTTTCTAAAATGATAGATTATAAGGTGGAATCTAACATTGATGTAGAAGAAATGAAAAGTACTTCAAACAAGGATAATTTATTTGAACTTATTATGCTTCGACTTGAAGCAATGCAAACCTACAAGGTAGCTTTGAGAAATATTTTATCTAGTGCAAAAGAACAACCCATTATTTTAAAAAAATTGTCTAAAAACATCATAAATTCTTTAGATTTTTATTTAGAACTTTCTTCATATTATGATGATACGCCAGTCGATTTTTTAAAAAAAAATGCTATTTTTTTTATTTACTCACTAACATTCAGAGTTTGGTTAAATGATGAATCGGATGATCTATCGAAGACAATGGCTGAACTCGATAAATTTTTGTCAATGGCTGATAAAGCCAATGAGAAAATCACAAGTTTTCTTTCAGTTTAGCCTCTGATAGTAACTTATTCTGTTTATTTTCAACTTCTTTTTCATCAAAGTTATGTATTAATTCGTTAAAAATTTTATACCAGTTTAATTCCGCACCAAGGTGAAGAAAAACAGAACCTAACCCTATGGCAGCTCTATCCATAAAAACAAATTCTCTGGGAGGTTTTACACCACCAATTTTTTTTAGTTCTTTGTGAACTTTTGAAGCGGCTTCAGCACCATAAGCTGTTGAATTAGTCTCTTGCATTTTCATAACTTTGTCCTCTAACAAAGGTGAAAAAAGAAATTTTGCCCATATATTTAAAATTTCTATTAAATCTTTGCTTATGTTCTCAAATCCCCAACTCTCATATGCAGATACAGCTAGTTCTTTGTTATTCTTCATTAGTGCAAAATACAGATCTATAACTCCTTTTACAAAACTCGGTTGAAAAAACCTAACGCAACCAAAATCTAGAAGATTGATTTTAAAATTTTTATCGGCTGAGTAATTACCTAAGTGCGGGTCACCATGAATCAGTCCAAAACGATAAAAAGGATAATACCATGCGAAGAACATATTTTCTGCTAGTTTTTTTCTTATACTATGAGATTTATCTTTGAACTCTAATAATTTTTTCCCCTCTAAGAAGTTCATGCAAAGTAGTCTCTCAGTTGAAATATCTGAAAAGAAATTGGGTACCATAACATTTGGTGACTCTGAAAAAATTTTTGCAAACATTATCATATGTTTTTGCTCTCTAATATAATCTAACTCCTCTCGAACTCTTGAAGATATTTCTCTCTGAATTTCGGATGTATCTATCGTTTTGTCAATTCTCTTATAAAGACTGAAAAGTAATTTTAGTTGATTGATATCTGCTTCCACGATTGAAAGCATATCAGGGTATTGCAACTTACAGACAATGTCTTTTTTTCTATACACAGCCTTGTGAACTTGACCTAGTGACGCAGCAGCAAATGGCTCCTTTTCGAAAGAATCAAATTTTTTTATCCAATCAATTCCTAGTTCTTTTGTCATTCTTCTTTTTATAAAATTCCAACCCATTGGAGGGGCACTAGACTGTAATTTTGTTAGTTCCATAGAATATTCTTTTGGTAGTAAGTCAGGAACTGTTGATAAAAGTTGTGCAATCTTCATTATAGGACCTTTTAAGTTTCCCAATACTCGTGTGAGTTCTTCTGCATTATCTTGATTTTCTTTATTGAAAAATTTTGTACCTAGGAAATTTAGTGCAAATGAACTCGCAGATGTGCCAAGGCTGGCGTATCTTTTTATTCTTTTTGAAAATTTATTTAATTCATCCACACTAAACAAATTAATGTATAAAAATTAAATTTAAATAAAAATTAAAAAAATTATGAAAATTAGTGACACTAGTAAGTAGTTTTTGGCAAAAAACTCTAAGATTTTAATTTTCACATAGCTTTCCTTTGAAATCACTTTGGGCTTAAACATAAAATAAATTGTGCAAAATTTATTCCAATTACTAATTAATCCTTGAAAGTAGATGATCTATTAAATTTATAATTTTTTGTTTTTCTGATGAGTCTGGGAAGAGGCCCAAACTATCTTTAGCCATCAAAGAAAAGTGCCTGGCTTTATTGAGACAATCATTTTTAATACCATAATTATTCATACTAAAAACAATATTCTTAAAGTCATTATTATTTAATTTATCTTTACTAATAATATGCTCGAGTAATTTTTTTTCTTCATTATTACTTCTTTTGTATAAAAGGATCAAAGGGAGAGTCATCTTTCCTTCAAACAAATCGTTACCTATCTCTTTGCCTAATAAGCTGTTCTCTGAAAAATAGTCTAAGGTATCATCGACTATCTGAAAAGAGATTCCTAAAAACCTTCCAAAGTCTTTAAGAGAATTCTTCATTTCAGTTGAAATTTCACTAATCTCTCCACTTATTTGACAGGCAGCTGAAAATAGTTCAGCTGTTTTGCTACTAATAATATCAAGGTACTCTGATTCGCTAATTTCCAGTTTTTTTATAGACATTAGTTGTTTAACCTCTCCCAGCGATATTTTTTCAGAAGCTTTGGAAATTATACCGATACATTTGATGGAGCCGTCAGAAATTAAAATTCCAAATGCTTTACTTAATAAAAAATCTCCTACTAATATACTTGACTTGTTTCCCCAAACAAAATTTGCTGTTTTTTTTCCTCTTCTCTTTCGGCTATTATCAACTACATCGTCATGCAATAACGTTGCTGTATGAATATACTCGATTACTGAAGCCAAAATAAGATGTCGTGAACCAGTATATCCGCAGAGCTTTGCAACTGCTAATGTCAAAAGAGGTCTTATCCTTTTACCACCAGAGTTTATAATATGATTTGATAAATCTGAAATAAGTGAAGAACTGTTAGTAAGATTTTCTAGTATCAATTTATTCACAGAATTTAGATCGTCTTGAAGCCAATTTAAAAAATCTTCGAAATTGTCTTTTTTACTTACCGAGTTAATATTAACAATTTTCATAATTTTTCTATCACCATAATTTTATTAAGTATGTAAAATTAGCAGTTAAACTAATATATTTTTAAAGTTATACTAAGATTAGTTATATTTAAAATGCTGACATTTCAAGATATTATTATAAACCTTCAAAATTTTTGGATTAAAAAAGGATGTCTATTATTACAACCATACGATATGGAAATGGGTGCAGCCACATTTAATCCATTTGTTTCCTTAAAGGCACTTGGTAAAAAAGATTGGAAGACTTGCTTTGTTCAAGGTTGTAGAAGACCTAGTGATGGTAGGTACGGAAAGAACCCAAATAGACTTCAACATTATTATCAATTTCAGGTATTAATTAAGCCGAGTCCCTTAAACTCTCAAGAATTATATCTTGAAAGTCTCAAGAGTGTGGATATTAACTCAAAGGTAAATGATATTAAATTTATAGAAGATGATTGGGAAAGCCCAACTTTAGGAGCAGCAGGACTTGGTTGGGAAGTGCAGTGTAACGGTATGGAAATAAGCCAATTTACATATTTTCAACAAATTGGTGGTGTTGAATGTAAACCTGTTAGTTTAGAGTTAACTTACGGATTGGAGAGGTTGGCCATGTTTGTTCAAAATATTGAAGATGTTTTTGAAATAATATGGGATAATAACGGAACGAAATATGGTGATATTTTCAAAGAAAACGAAAAGCAACAATCTCATTATAACTTTATTTATGCTTCAGAAAAAGATTTATATGATTCATTTAATCAGCTTGAAATAAATGCAAAAAAACTTTTAGAAAATGATCTTGTTATACCAGCATATGAACTTTGTATAAAGGCAAGTCATTGTTTTAATCTTCTCGATTCTAGAGGCGTGATATCGGTTACAGAAAGACAGGCTTATATTTTAAGAATTAGATCCTTAGTACAGCATTGTTGTAAAATGATAGATGGTCAAAATGAGTGAATTTTTGATGGAATTATATGGTGAAGAAATCCCACCGTCAGCTCAATTGCTCGGTGAAAGTGAACTAAAGGGTTCTATCGAGAAATTATTGATTGATAAAAAGATTAACTATTCAGAATTACAAACATTTAGTACGCCGAGGAGAATTACAATTGTTGTTTCAAATTTAGAAAAACAGAATAGCGAGAAAATAAAGGAAATTAGAGGACCAAGTACTCAAGCTAATGAAACAGCTCTAAAGGGATTCTTGAGATCACAGGGCATAAAAAATGAAAGAGATTTATTGAAGAAGAAAATTAAAGATAAAGAGTACTATTTTTTTAAACAAAAAGTAGTTGAGAAAAATATTGTCGAGATTCTTGCAGAAGAAATTCCAATTATTTTGTCTTCAATTAGGTGGAAAAAGTCTATGAGATGGTCATCAATTGAAGAAAAGTGGTCAAGACCAATTAGAAATATACTCTGTGTTTTTAACAGAAAAGTAATAAAATTTCCTTTTGCTGGTGTTAATAGTAATTCCTATACTTTTCCAAACTATCATTATTCTTCAAAAAAAATTAAATGTGAAAATTTTAAATATTATAGAAAAGTATTAGAAGACCATTATGTTATTTTAGATAGTAATGATAGACAGCAGAAGATTAGTCAAAATTTAGAAAAGTTTTGTAAACAAAAAAAGATTGAACTTAATAAAAATGAGGAACTCATTAGAAGAGTTTCGGATTCGATTGAGTGGCCTAACTTATTTTTTGGCAGTTTTGAAAAGAGTGATTATAGTTTACCAGAATTTCTTCTTACAACGATAATTTCTGAAAAACAGGATAATTTTTCTTTTAAAAACCAAGATGGTGATCTTAGCAATTATTTTGGATTTGCTTCAAATGTAGAACTAAAAAATTTTAAGAATTTGGTAAGAGGTAATCAAGCAGTTTTAAAAGCAAGGTTTAAAGATGCAGAGTTTTTTATAGAAGAAGATAAAAAAAAATCATTTTCTGAAAGGTTAGAGATGCTATCATCAATAATTTTCTATGATAATCTGGGTACGCTTCGCGAGAGAGCGGAAAGAATACAAAAACTTTGCGAAATCTTTGCAAAATTAAATAAGATTTCTATCGATGAGAATTTAGATAATCTGTTATTCTCAAATGTTGATCTTACAACAGAGTTGGTCAAAGAATACCCATCCTTACAGGGTTATGTTGGAGGTTTTTATGCTAATCTTTTTGGAATGAATAAGCAACTATGTGATGCAATATCAAATCAATATAAATTTAATTTGGATGAAAAAAAAATAAATTTATCTTTAGTTTTAATGTTGTCTCAAAAATTCGATAGTTTTTTTGGTTTTTTCTTTTCAAAAAAAAAGATTTCTGGATCAGGAGATCCGTTTGGCGTTAGAAGAACAGTTTTATCAATAATTAATATTTTAATTGAGATGAAAATAAGTTTAGATTTTTCTAAGATTTTTGACGCTATAATTTCTTTATATAAATCACAGGGAATTGAGGTGGAATCCGATTTCTCAGGCATTGTAGAGTTTTCAAATAAAAGATTTACTAATTTTTTATTAGATAAAGGTTTCAATTTAGATTTAATTAGAAGTACTCTTGAAGAAAACGAATTCAATCCATTTGAACTATTAAAGAAAATTAATTTATTAGATGTTTTTCTAAAAACAAGAATTGGAGAAGACTTCTATAAATCTTATAAAAGACTTAATTCTATTTTAAAAGAAGACGAAATATCTATGAATATAGATAAGACACTTTTTGAAAAAAAAGATGAAGCTAAGCTGTATTCAGATGTGATTGTCTTAAATAAACATTTTAATGAAAAAAAAGATAACATTAATAACAATTTTTTTGCAAACATTTCTAATAGTATTAATAATTTTCTAGATAACGTAATTGTTAATTCTGAAGATCAAAAGGTTAGAAACAATAGAATTGCTTTGCTGGCTGAATGTAAAAGAACCATTAATTTATTTTTTACTCTTCCGAAGGCTTAAAGAATGAAAAATAATATGGAAAAAAAAATTCTATTATCTAAAACACTTGAAGATATAGAAGTGAATAGAGATTCAAGTAAAGTGATTTCAATGCTTGATAAATACCACGCCAATGCGCGATCTCATGTTTTAGGTATAACTGGTCCACCCGGGGCTGGTAAATCATCTTTAATTGATAAATTAATTTATAAAATTAGACAAAAAAAGAAAACCGTCGGAGTCATCGCCATTGACCCATCATCTAGCCGAACTGGTGGAGCCTTACTTGGAGATAGAACAAGATTTTTATTAGATCCGACAGATGACGGTGTATTTGTTAGATCAATGGCTGCAAAAGACTTTTTAGGGGGATTATCAGAACTAACATTTCCTACGATGGTTGTTATGAGATCAATGTTCGATTTTATTATTGTTGAAACAGTTGGAGTAGGCCAATCTGAAACGAATGTTAAAGATGTGGTTGATTCTGTAGTGTTGTGTGTCCAGCCAGGAAGTGGTGATACAATTCAGTTTATGAAGTCTGGAATTTTTGAGATTCCAGATATTATCGTTATAACAAAATCAGATATAGAAAATTTATCTAACTTGACTATGTCCGAACTTAATAATAGCAAAAATTACTTTAAGTCAGTAAATGACTGGGATATTGGAGTACTAAAAACA
>NTKR01000018.1 GCA_002457065.1 alpha proteobacterium MED-G10
TGTAGATGCATCAATTGACACCTGCATAAAAAGAGATGTAAAGGGTTTGTATGCTAAAGCAATTAGAAAAGAAATTAAAAATTTTACTGGAATTTCATCTCCTTATGAAAAACCACTCAACCCTGATTTAGTGCTTAGTACGGAAAAAGAAAGCCTTGAACAAAGCGTTTTGAAACTTGAAAATTACATAATAGAAGAGTTTAGTACAAAAAACAGTTGACAAAATTTTTCAAAAAATTATATTAGCACTCAATACTATTGAGTGCTAGCAAGGCTCGTGGTTAATTTGAATTGTCTAACAAAGGAGATTCTATGAAATTCAAACCCTTACAAGATAGAGTAGTAGTTAAACGCCTTGAGAGCGACGATAAGTCCTCAGGCGGCATAATTATTCCAGACACTGCAAAAGAAAAGCCAAGCGAAGGTGAAGTCATAGCAGTCGGGCCAGGCGAGTTAACAGAAGACGGAAAATTAAAACCGATGAATGTAAAACAAGGTGATAAAATTCTGTTCGGAAAATGGTCTGGAACTGAAGTTAAATTAGATGGTCAGGATCTTTTGATTATGAAAGAGTCTGACATTATGGGAATTATAGAGTAAAGGAGAAAATTATGTCAGCAAAAAAAATATCATATGGTTCAGATGCCAGAGACTCAATGATTGCAGGTGTGGATGCTTTGGCAAACGCTGTGAAAGTAACCTTGGGTCCTAAAGGAAGAAATGTAATCCTTGATAAATCCTTTGGTGCTCCAAGAGTAACCAAGGATGGGGTTTCCGTAGCAAAGGAAATAGAGCTCAGAGATAAATTTGAGAATATGGGGGCGCAGATGGTAAAAGAAGTTGCGAGTAAAAGTTCAGATGCCGCAGGTGACGGAACAACGACGGCTACAGTTCTCGCGCAGGCAATAGTAAAGCAAGGTGCAAAATCTGTTGCAGCTGGTATGAACCCAATGGATCTAAAGAGAGGTATAGATTTAGCTTTAGATAAAGTTCTAAATGATCTTAAATCTAGAGCAAAAAAATTAGGATCATCTGGAGAAATTGCTCAAGTTGGAACTATTTCTGCTAATGGTGAAGAAGAGATCGGAAAAAAGATTGCCGAAGCGATGGACAAGGTGGGAAGAGATGGAGTAATAACCGTTGAAGAATCTAAAACTAGAGACACAACACTTGAGACAACCGAAGGAATGCAATTTGATCGTGGTTATCTTTCACCTTATTTTATAACAGATGCAGAAAAAATGATTTGTGAGTTTGAAGACCCATTTATTCTTTTAAATGAAGGTAAATTGTCTAATCTCCAAGATCTACTTCCTCTTCTTGAATCTGTAGTTAAATCAAGCAAACCATTACTTATCATTGCTGAAGATGTTGAGGGTGAGGCCTTAGCCACTCTAGTGGTTAATAAGTTAAGAGGAGGCTTAAAGGTTGCAGCTGTAAAGGCACCAGGCTTTGGAGATAGGAGAAAATCAATGCTTGAAGATCTTGCTGTCCTAACTGGTGGACAAGTCATCAGCGAAGAGCTCGGAATTAAGCTTGAAAACGTTACAATTAATGACTTAGGATCTTGTAAAAAAGTTAGAATTGACAAAGAAGATACAACTATTGTTGGTGGTTCTGGAAGTTCGTCTGACGTTAGCGCAAGGTGTGAACAAATAAAAACCCAAATTGAAGCCACAACTTCTGATTACGACAAAGAGAAGCTTCAGGAAAGATTAGCAAAACTATCTGGTGGTGTTGCTGTAATCAATGTTGGTGGATCAACAGAAGTTGAAGTGAAAGAGAGAAAAGACAGAGTTGATGATGCACTAAATGCAACCAGAGCAGCTGTTGAGGAAGGTATAGTTCCTGGAGGTGGCACAGCTCTTCTTTACTCAGTAAAGTCAATAGACGGTTTAAAGGGTGTTAATGCTGATCAGAACGCTGGCATTGATATTGTAAGAAAAGCACTTGAGGCACCCTGCAGACAGATTGCAGAAAATGCCGGAGTTGAAGGGTCAATTGTTATTGGTAAATTATCAGAGCAAGAAGACGTTAGCTTTGGATTTGATGCTCAAACAGAATCTTACACTGACCTTGTAAAGGCTGGAATTATCGATCCAGTTAAAGTGGTAAGAACTGCTTTGGAAAACGCATCTTCAATTGCAGGCTTATTATTGACCACAGAAGCAATGGTTGCAGAACTGCCTGAACCAAAGGAACCGATGCCTCCAATGCCTGCCGGCGGAATGGGCGGAATGGGCGGAATGGGCGGAATGGGCGGAATGGATTTTTAAATCCTTTCCAACCATAGAACATTCTAATAATTGCATTATATAAATCTAAGACCCTCGGAGATGAATTCCCGAGGGTTTTTATCTAAGGTTGATAATACAAACCCTCGTCCATTTTAAAAAAATCAATCCAAAACTTCTCTTTTCCTTCTTCAATCTCGAATGAATCTACACCACATCTATTTAGAAAAACATATTGGTCAGGCAAAATATGACCTGACGCTCTTATTTCCCCATTGAATTTCCAATATTTCCTAAGTTTTTTTATCTCTGTAAATGGTCTACCATCTTTAAATGTAATAAAGTTAAATTGAATTAAACTAAAAAGCTCTATGTCATCTTTTATTAAATCAATAGATTGATTAGAGTCTAAAATCACCCCAATATGTTTTTTTTTTTTCAGTGTTTTTTTATTTTCAATCCAAAATTTTATGAAAAAAATTATTTTCGAAGATTTCTTTATCTCAGAGTCGTTATCAATAAAAAAATATTCATTTTTAGAAACTTTAGCTTTGTTAAGAATTATTTTTTTCATATAAGTCTTGTTTGAATTTATCAATACCAACCCTATTGAAAACAGATATAAAATCATCCTCTAAATTTAGCCTATTGTCTTCATACGTTTTTATTATTGTTTCTATAGCGCTTATTAGTTTATCTTCAGTAAAAGAGGGTCCAACAATTTGTCCAATATTTGTCTTTTCATCAGCTGAGCCTCCTAAAGAGATTTGGTAAGATTCTTCCCCATTTTTATCTAAGCCTAGTATTCCAATATTTCCGACGTGATGATGTCCACAAGCATTTATACAACCGGAAATTTTAATTTTAATTTTTCCTATTTTTTTTTGTAGAAGTTGATTTTTAAAATGTTGGCTGATCTTTTGTGAAATTGGGATTGATCTGGCAGTAGCCAAAGCACAATAATCCATACCGGGACAACATATGGTGTCCGTAATTAGTCCTATATTTGCAGTTGCGAGTTTTATTTTTTTTAAATCTGTCCAAACAGAGTAAAGATTGGAATTTAAAACATGAGGAAGTACTAGATTCTGCTCATGAGTAACTCTAATTTCACCATATGAATATTTTTTTGCTATTTCTGATAATGATTTCATTTGCAAAGCTGATGCATCTCCAGGAGGTTTTCCGTATTGTTTTAGTGAGACCATTACAATTGAATGACCGTCGTATTTATGATTTAAGACGTTTTGGTCACGCCATATTTTAAAATCTTTGTTTTTAATTTTTGGAACCTCCGATCTAATATTTTTATCGAAAGGAAGTTGAAAAGATTTCTTTATTTCCTCAAGTTCTGTAACGCCAAGAGTCAATTTCTTCTCAAAAAATTTTTTAAACCTTTCATCAACAAGATCTTTTAATTTTTTTTCACCAAGCTCGTTTATTAAAATCTTAATTCTTGCTTTATAGATATTATCTCTTCTACCAAGTTCGTTATAGACTGATAAAATAGCTTCGAGATAATTTAAAAGATGTTTTTTCTTCAAAAAACCTTTTATTTTTTTTGCAATGAATGGACTTCGTCCTTGGCCACCTCCCACATAAACTTCAAACCCAGTTTCACCTTCTTTTTTGATTAACCTTAGACCAATATCATGAACTTTCATTGCAGCACGATCATTTTCAGATGCTATAACAGCAATTTTAAATTTTCTGGGAAGGAAAGAAAATTCTGGATGAAATGTAGACCATTTTCTTATTATTTCACACCAAGGTCTTGGATCTTCTACTTCCTGTTTATTTATTCCAGCAAAGTGATCACACGAAATATTTCTTATGCAATTTCCAGAGGTTTGAATGGCATGCATTTCTACATTTGCAAGCTCCTCAAGAATTTTTGGGACATCCTCTAACTTTGGCCAGTTAAACTGAATATTTTGGCGAGTGGTAAAATGTCCATAATTCTTATCATATTTCTCTGAAATTTCAGCTAGCTTATGTAATTGTTGATGAGAAAGTTCGCCATATGGTATTGCGACTCTTAACATATAAGCATGAAGTTGAAGATAAAGTCCATTCATAAGTCTTAATGGCTTAAATTCCTCCTCAGTTAGATAACCATCAATTCTCCTTTTTACCTGTAAAGAAAATTCCTTTGTTCTATTTTTTACGATTTGTTTGTCTTTTTCTGAATATTTATACATATAAGTTTTAAAATGTTATTCCCTTGTATCTAATTATATCACGTAGTTTTTTTATTTTACCATCATCACTCAATTCAACAAATATTGGAGAGATAATTTTACATTTTTTTTCGTTTAACTCTGCAATACGTTCAAACTCTTCAATTTCCTCACGTCTTATAACTCGAGCTTCTTTTAAGTTTTTTGACCAAGATTTATTTGAATAATACACAACCTCACCAGTTTTTAAATCATTGGCTGAAAGATAAAAAAGTTCTCCTTTTAATTTTTTTGCCATAATCTATTAAACATAATTATAATCAAAATTAAAGAATTTTAATAATATTACAAGAAAATAATGCAATATTATTTATTATACTAATAAATAATGTACAATATTTTTTTTTAGGCTTGATAATAATTATAAACTTAATAGTTTAGTACCAGAGATGGTTGAAAAAAACTTAAAGCAATGGCCGTTTGTCGAGGCCAAAAAATTATTGAAAAGATTTGAAAATTCACACAAAGATTTTTGTATATTTCAAACTGGCTATGGGCCTTCAGGCTTACCTCACATTGGAACATTTGGTGAAGTATTCAGAACTACAATGGTGATGAAAGCTTTTAATCATCTTTCAGATATGCCAACAAAACTTTTTGTATTTTCAGATGATATGGATGGTTTGAGAAAAGTTCCACAAAATATCCCAAATAAGGAGTTGATTGAACAGAATCTTGAAAAACCTCTTTCTTCTATTCCTGATCCTTTTGGAGAATTTCAAAGCTTCTCTGAATATAATAATAATAAATTAATGGGATTTCTAAATAACTTTAATTTTAACTTTGATTTTAAATCTGCAACTAAATATTACAAATCTGGAAAGTTTAACTTGGGTCTAGAGGCTATTTTTGAAAATTATGAGAAGGTTTTAAATATTATCCTTCCAACGCTAGGTAAGGAAAGACGAGAAACATACTCACCTTTTTTACCGATATGTAAAACTACGGGTAAAGTATTACAAGTTAAAATTGAGGAATTAAATAAAAAAGAAAAAAAACTGATTTATCATAATCCTTACACTAATGGAAAAGAAGAAAGTTCAATATTTAATGGAGAGTGTAAACTTCAGTGGAAAGTTGATTGGGCAATGAGGTGGTATGTTCTTGGAGTAGATTATGAAATGAACGGTAAAGATCTTATAGAGTCATTTATATTATCTAACAAAATTATTAGAACTATAGGAGGAAAAGCTCCGGTTAATTTTACTTATGAACTTTTTTTAGATGAAAAAGGAGAAAAAATATCAAAGTCTATTGGAAATGGAATTTCTGTAGATGATTGGCTTCAATTTTCTTCAAAAAATAGTTTGGAACTTTTTATGTTTCAAAATCCCAATAGAGCAAAAAGACTATTTTTTGATGTAATTCCAAAAACCACAGATGAGCTTTTAAAATTTAAAAACAATTATGAGAAATTATCTAAAGATGAGAAAATTGACACTCCTATCTGGTTTATAGATAAAGAAAATGATCAAAAAATTCCAGAAAAAATAACATTTAATATGATCTTAAACCTCGCTAATGTGTGTAATGCTGAATCAAGTGACATACTTTGGAGTTTTATTGAAAACTATTATCCAAAACTAAAGAAAGAAGAAAATCCGTTATTGATAAATATGCTTGAATATGGAGTACAGTATTATAATAGATTTGTGCTTCCAAATAAAAAATATAGACCGGCAAGTGATAAGGAAAAAGCGGGATTTAGTTTGCTCGTAGATGTTTTAAAAAATTGCTCTCCTAATGAAGAGCCAGAGAATATTCAAACAAAAATTTACGAAATAGGTATGTCTTTAAATTTTGAAAATTTGAAAGATTGGTTTTCAGCTTTTTATCAAGTTGTATTGGGTCAAGATCAAGGTCCTAGACTAGGATCCTTCATAAAATTTTATGGAATAAATCAAACAATCAAACTCTTAGAGAGCAAATTGAATGATGAAAGATAAAAAAAGATTTATTTATAGAGTTATGAAAAAAAAAGAATGGGACGATTTCAAAAAAAAAAAAAGGTTTTATGGAAATGCTTTTGATCTTGAATCTGGATTCATTCATCTATCAACAAAGTCTCAAATTAAAGACACGATAAATAGATATTTTCAAGACCAGGAAAATATCGTTATTCTGCAAATATGTGAAACAAAAATTAAAGAAAATATTAGATGGGAAATATCAACAAATAATCAGCTTTTTCCTCATCTTTATGGATTTCTTGAACTCTTTGATGTAAAAAAAGTAAGTAATGTATATTAAAGAGTTGATGAGTTATAAGGTTGATGAGTTATAGAATTATCTCAAAATTAGTAGATTTTTTACCTCCAGAATTTCTGCATTTTCTTTTTTTAAACTCTTTAAAATTAAGATTTTTTAAAAAGAAAAAAAGGTTTGAAAATTTACAAACAAATGTTTGTGGAATGTCTTTAGATAATCCTGTGGGGTTGGCTGCTGGGTTTGACAAGAATGCAGAAGCAATTTCTGGAATCTTTGACTTAGGTTTTGGATTCGTTGAGCTTGGAACAGTTACACCAATGCCGCAGAAAGGAAATGCAAAGCCAAGAGTATTTAAAATACCTGAATTTGAAGCTGTTATTCAAAGATTAGGATTTAATAATTTAGGGATAGAAAATTTTGTAAGAAATCTAAAAAAATTTAAAAAAAAAAAAAATAATTTTATTGGAGTTAACATTGGAAAAAATAAAAATTCTTCCAATTCCTTTGAGGATTATTCTCTTCTTTACGGTATAGCAAAAGATTATGCTGATTACATAACTATTAATGTTTCGTCACCGAATACGCCAGGATTACGAGATTTACAAAAAAAAGAAAATATAAATGAATTGGTTAAAAATCTACCTTCAAAAAAAAAAAAACCTACATTTGTGAAGATTTCTCCAGACTTAGAGGAAAAAGAATTAGATGATATATGTGATATTGCACTAGAAAATAATAAAATTGACGGATTAATTGTTACCAATACGACCATTTCAAGACCTCTTTTAACAACGCGTCCCATTAAAAATTCTTGGAAAGTGGATGAGGCTGGGGGATTATCGGGTCCTCCTCTTAGAAAACTTAATAATAAAATTATAAAAAAAGTTTATTCCAGAACAAAAGGTAAATTAATTATAGTAGGTGTCGGGGGGATATCTTCAGGCAAAGATGTATTTGAAAAAATATCACTGGGTTGTAATTTAGTGCAACTATATACATCTTTAATATACCAAGGCCCGAATCTTGTTTTAGATATTTTATCAGAGTTAAGTTATCTCCTAGAAAAACACAAAATAGAAAATATTAATAATTTAATTGGAACTAACATAAAACTATGAAAGCTTATTATCATCTTGAAAAGTTATCTGATATCTCGGATGATTACGACATATTTTTAATTGATCTGTGGGGAGTTATTCATAACGGAATAAGAATTTTTAAAAATGTTAAAAGCGTTCTTAAAAAACTAAAAGAAAAAAATAAATCAGTTTTCTTCATAACCAATGCTCCCAGGAGGTCTGATGTTATTCAACAACAATTAAATGATTTCGGAATAATGTCAGATTTATACAATAAAGTTATTTCTTCTGGAGAATTAAGTTGGTTATATATGAAAAAAAATTATAGAAATAAGAAATGTCTTATGATTGGACCACCTAGAGATAATCATCTTATTGAAGGTTTAGATCTAGATATGGTTGAGCAAGACTCGTTTGTTGATATAATCTTAAATACCGGACCTTGGGGCGATCAGGACCGTCTAGAAAATTATACTGCTTTATTGCAGGATTTAGTTGCAATGAAACCAACAATGATTTGCTCTAACCCTGACAAAATAGTCGTACGAGGAGAAAAATTTATGATTTGCGCTGGTCTTCTTGCAGAATTTTATGAAAAAATTGGAGGCAAGGTAGAATATTTTGGTAAACCTTATGAAGAAATTTACAAATATTGTTTTAAGTTCATAGATCAAAAAAATCCGAGAGTGCTAGTTATTGGTGATTCATTAGAAAATGATATAAAAGGTGCAAATAACTTAAAATTTGAATCTGTATTAATTACAGATGGTATCCACAGGGAAGTAAATAATAATAACAATGTTGATAAACAAAAATTAGATGCTTTAATTAAAGCGAAAAATATATTTCCAAACTATTTTATGAAAGAACTTAACTAAAGGGTATTAAATTGTCTGATAGAGAATACAAAGAGTGGTTAAATTTAGCCAATAAAGAATTAAAAGAGAGAGAAATTGATGATCTCAAATGGAAAACACCTGAGGGAATTGAGGTAAAACCTCTTTACACTGAAAACGATTTAAAAAATATTAAACATAAAATAGGATTACCTGGCCTTCCTCCTTACACAAGAGGACCAAGAGCCACAATGTATGCAAATAGACCTTGGACGATCAGGCAGTACGCAGGATTTTCAACGGCAGAAGAATCCAACAAGTTCTATAAAGAGGGTTTGAAAAATGGAGTAATGGGTTTGTCGGTAGCTTTTGATCTAGCTACTCACAGAGGATACGACTCTGATCACCCAAGAGTTGTTGCTGATGTTGGAAATGCTGGTGTCGCCATTGATTCAGTCGAAGATATGAATACATTATTCAATGGAATCCCTCTTGAGAAAATGAGTGTTTCAATGACAATGAATGGAGCTGTCATCCCAGTTTTGGCGTGTTTTATAGCTTCTGGATTGAATCAAGGTTGCCCCCTTGAAAAACTTACAGGTACAATACAAAATGATATTCTAAAAGAATTTATGGTGAGAAATACTTTTATATTTCCACCCAAACCAAGTATGCGAATTGTAGCTGATATAATAGAATATACCTCCAAAAATATGCCTAAGTTCAATTCAATCTCTATAAGTGGATATCATATGCAGGAAGCAGGGGCTAATCAAGTTCAGGAGTTAGCTTATACCCTTGCTGACGGTAAAGAATATATTAATGCTGCTCTTAGGAGAGGTTTGGATATTGATGAATTTGCTCCAAGATTATCATTCTTTTGGTCAATTGGAATGAACTTTTTTATGGAAATAGCAAAAATGCGTGCAGCAAGATATATGTGGAGCGAAATTGTTAGCCAATTTAACCCTAAAAATAAGAAAAGCTTGGCACTTAGAACTCACTGTCAAACCTCAGGAGTTTCTTTGGTAGAACAAGATGCTTATAATAATATTGTGAGAACAACTATTGAGGCAATGGCAGCTGTTATGGGAGGAACTCAGTCTCTTCATACTAATAGTTTTGATGAAGCACTAGCTTTACCGACGCCTTTTTCAGCAAGAATTGCTAGAAACACTCAACTTATTCTTGCTGAAGAGACTGGTATAAATAATGTAATAGATCCACTCGCAGGCTCTTATTATCTAGAAAGTTTAACTTCAGAAATGATAAGTGAAGCAAATAAGTTGATAGATGAAATTGATGAGGTGGGGGGAATGGTAAAAGCGATTGAGATGGGTATTCCGAAGATGAGGATAGAGGAAAGTTCAGCAAAAAAACAAGCTCGTGTGGATTCAGAGGAAGAAATTGTTGTAGGTGTAAATAAATACAAACCTACAGAAAAACAGGATATTAATATATTATCTATTGATAATGATGAAGTAAGAACAAGACAAGTTAGCAATTTAAAAAAACTAAAAGGGTCTAGAGATAACAAAGTAGTAAATAAATATTTAGATAAGATAGAGACTTCAGCAAAAGACGATTCACAGAACCTTCTTGAAATCTGTATAGAGGCTGCAAAAAACAAATGTACGGTAGGAGAAATGACATCGGCTATGGAAAAGGTTTTTGGAAGACATACATTATCCACTAAAACAATTAGTGGTATTTACAGTAAAACGATTAAAAAAAGCGAGAAAATTAGTTCAATCAATGATCATATAGAAAAGTTTATCGAGAAAAATGGACGTCGCCCTAGAATGCTTGTAGTGAAAATGGGTCAAGATGGTCATGATAGAGGGGCAAAGCTTATAGCAACAGCATTCTCAGATTTAGGGTTTGATGTTGATGTCGGACCTTTATTCCAAACACCAAGTGAAGCTGCAACTCAGGCGATAGAGAACGATGTTCATATAATAGGTGTTTCATCACTTGCAGCGGGTCATAAAACTTTGGTGCCGATTTTAATGGAAGCGCTTAAAGAAAATGATGCAAATTATATAAAAGTTATTTGTGGAGGTGTAATTCCACCACAAGATTATGACTTTTTAAAAAAGCTTGGAGTAAGCAAAGTTTTTGGCCCTGGAACAAATATTCCGGAAGCGGCTATTGAAATTATAAATATGCTTTAGTATATTTAACCAGGTCGGTTAAATATGATCTTAAAAGAATACTTAAAATTTTGTGGTGTAACTAACAAAGATTTTGCAAAACGAATTGGAATTTCTCCAGTATCTTTATCTCGTTATATAAGTGGAGAAAGATTACCTGAGAAAGAAATAATTCTAAAGATTTCCTCTCTAACTGATGGAGCAGTTAACCCAGATGACTTCTATTTCAAACCTAAAATAGATAATGATAACGAAAATATCAATTTAAACTCAATAAGTGAAATAGTAAAAAATATAAGAAACGGATCAAAAAAAGAACTTGCTAAAACTATAACACTTGTTGAATCAAAATTGAAAAAGCATCAAGAATTGGTAAAAAAAATTTTTGAAAAGTTTAAAACCAACAATAAAACTATAAGAATTGGAGTAACGGGAGTTCCTGGAGTTGGAAAGTCAACTTTTATTGAATCTATAGGACTTAAATTAATTCAAAGGAACTTAAAAGTAGCTGTTCTTGCGATTGATCCATCATCAAAAGAAACAGGAGGTTCAATTTTAGGTGATAAAACTAGGATGGAAAAATTATCTGTTCATCCAAAAGCTTTTATACGACCATCTCCTAGTAGTGGTCACCTTGGAGGAGTTGCTAAGAAGACATATGAATCTATGTTATGTTTAGAAGAAGCAGGATATGATGTGATCTTTATTGAAACTATGGGCGTTGGACAAGCAGAAACTGCAGTACATGATATGGTAGATATTTTTTTAGTACTTTTACTTCCATCAGGAGGAGATGAATTGCAAGGAATCAAAAAAGGTATTATAGAGCTTGCTGACCTGATAGTTGTTAATAAAGCAGATAACGATCTTCAGAAAGCCGCTGAGATCACACAAAATGAGTATAAAACCGCACTTCATATTTCTGGAAAACCCAAAAATGGATTTGAGGTCGAAGTTTTAATATGTTCATCTTTAAAGTCTAAAGGACTAGAAAAAATTTGGGATTATATTCAAGTTTTTATTAATAAAAAAAAAAAAAATCATACATTCTTTTCTAATAGACAAAGTCAATTGAAAGAATGGATGTGGAATTCTATCCATCAAACTGTAAATGAAATGATAAATTCTGATTTGTCAAAAAATGAATTTATAAAAAAAATCCAATTAAAAGTAGATGATAAGAAATTGAGTGTTTTTAGGGCCACTCAGTTAATGTGTAATTTTCTACTAAAAAATAAATTTTAACTAAGTTGATTTTTTTTTAATTTTGATTTAAAAGACCATAATGACCAAGAGATGTAACATAACTAATGTAAAACCAATGGTTGGAAACAATGTCAGCCATGCAGTTAATAAAACAAAAAGAAAATTTTTACCCAATCTTCACAACACATCCTTCTACTCTGAAATTTTGGGAAAAAAAATTAAAATGCAGGTAACTTCAAAAGGTATTAAGACTGTAGAAAAAAATGGCGGGATCGACAATTACATTCTAGGTCTTAAAAACTCTAAACTTAGTGTAGAAACAAAAAAGTTAAAAAAAGCTATTTTAAAGGTTAAAGCTTAACTTTTGCTATTTCCCAGAAGATTAGTAAGGTTACTGATAATAACATCACCAAGATTTTCTGCATCCTCAATTACAAATGCATTTTTGTAGTATTTTGATACATCATGTCCAATGCCTATAGCCATAAGTTTTATAGAGTTTGTTTTTTCAATATCATCTACGGTTTCTTTCAGGTGATTATCCAATATATCAGGTTGATTTGTAGATAAAGTTGAATCATCTACGGGTGCACCATCAGATATGACCATTAAAATTTTTTTTTTTTCTTTTCTTGTAATAAGCCTGTTATAAGCCCATTTTACAGCTTCTCCATCAATATTTTCTTTCAACAAACCGTCTTTGAGAATCAACCCAAGGTTATCTTTACAATTTTTCCAGAAAACATCGGCGTCTTTGTATATGATATGAAGAAGATCATTAAGTCTTCCCGGATTTTCAATTTTCCCAAATTTTTCCCATTTTTTCTTAGATTTTCCACCTTTCCATTCCCTTGTTGTAAAACCTAAGACCTCAACATTAACCTTGCACTTCTCTAGTACTTTTGTGATTATTTCAGTTGTAATAGCCGATGTAATTATTGGCTTTCCTCTCATAGAGCCTGAATTGTCTAGAAGTAAAGTAACAATGGTATTTTTTGAGTTATTTTCATTTTCAAATTTGAAAATTTGCGTATTTTTTGAATTAGCAACTAAATTTGCAAGTCTTGATGAATCCAAATATCCTTCTTCTTGATCAAATTTCCATGAATTTATATTTAATGAACTAAACAATCTTTCTAATTTTTTTGCTAATTTATTTATAAGTCTTTTGTTTTCAAGATATTCGTCATCAAATTTCTTTCTGAGTAATCTTAATTCATCTTTGGTTGCTAAATATTTAGCGTTTCTAGAGATATCAAACTCTTTTGTATACGCTTTGTAGTGAGTTTTTGATATTTCTGTTATTTTTTTTGAAAGGCTAGGATTTTGATTATTATCAAAATCTTTTTTATTTTTTTTTCTCATTTCTTGAGAAAAAGGAATTTTCTTTTTTTCTTTTTTTTTTGATTCAACTTTGTCTGACTTTAATTGATCTTCATTATTTGAATTTTGAGTTTTATTTTCTGTAGCCTCATTTTTTATGTTTTTTAAAATTTTTTTTGCTTTTAATGAAAAAGTCTCCTGATCGTCTATAAGATCAAAGAGCTTTTTAATTTCGCTAAATTTAATCTGCGGAAAAATTTTTTTAAATTTAGCATAGTCAATTTTTTTTCTTTCGAGAAAGTTAATGATGCTTTTGAAAAAAAAATTTTTCTTTTTATCAATGTTAAAATCAAAAATAGATTCTGGATTTTTTAAACTTTGAGTAATATTAATTTTACAACCAACAAACTCCTCAAAACCAAATTTTAGACACCTACAAGCATTTAATAATTCATAATATTGACTTTGTGTTTCATCGGATGGCAGATAAAACTCATAAATAGACCTGTCTTTATATCTTTCGTTGAGAGCTTTGAAATCATAAAAACCGCGGATTTTGTTAAACTCTATGCTATTTTCTAAAATTTGCTCATTTTCGCTTTTAGTAAAATCATCCGTTCTTATTGAGATTTTTTTTAACTTATTTTTTGATAGGGTACTTGCAACTATTTTTTGGTTACTGTAATCATTTTTTTCATTGCTTTTAGACAAGTTCTCTCCCAAAACACCTTTGATAAAATTCGTTTATAATTTTTTTATCATTTTCATCACATCTATTAAAAAAAGTAAGCTTAAATGCTGTATCGATATCATTAAATATATCTACATTTTGAGCCCAAATTATTGATGTTCGTGGAGACATAATTATTGATAGATCTGACATTTTAAATGCATTTCTAATTAGATTTGCTAACTTAACAATGGATTTGATTTCATCTTTTTTTTTCTTCGAAACTTTTTTGAACTTATTTTCTATAATCTTTTCTTCTGTCTCAGGTTCTAAAAAATTTAGTGTTGTAAAAACATTCCATCTATCAAGTTGACCTTGATTTAAGTTTTGTGTTCCATAGTATAGACCTGATTCATCTCCGGATCCAAGTGTATTACAAGTACCAAAAATTCTGAAGTAAGGATTAGGTTTTAAAACTCTATTTTGGTCTAACAGAGTCAATTTGCCATCAGATTCTAAAAGTCTTTGTATTACAAACATTACGTCGGGTCTACCAGCATCGTACTCATCAAAAACAAGTGCTACAGGATTTTCTATAGACCAGGGAAGAAGTCCTTGTTTAAAAGTAGTTACTTGTTTTTGGTCTTTAATTATTATCGCGTCTTTACCCAATAAGTCAAATCTACTAATATGGCCATCAAGATTAATTCTAACACAGGGCCAATTTAATCTTGCCGCAATTTGTTCGATATGTGAGGATTTTCCTGTTCCATGTAGTCCTTGCACAAGTACTCTTTTGTTATATTTAAAACCCATTACTATGGATGTTGTCGTAACTTCATCAAAAACATACCCATGGTCTATTTCTGGAACAAGTTCAGTTTTTTGAGAAAAATGAGGTACAGCTATCTTTTTTTTTATACCAAAAACTTCATCAGTATAAGAGATCGCGTCTAATTTTTTTAAATTATTGCTATCTTTATGTATCATATTTTAATTTTTTAAAAATTTAAGAAGTATATTATAAGCTTTGTTAATTTGTTTAATTTTTTTTTCTTTGTTTAAGTAATTTTTATTTAGATCTGGGTGATATTTTTTTACTAGTTCTTTGTATCTTTTTTTTAATATTTTTTCATCGAAATCATTATTTAATTTAAAAATTTCGATTGAATTCTGAATTTCGCTTGTGAGAGTAACATTTTTTTTAAAACTTTTACTAGATCTATTTTTTGTAAATTTGATTTTTTCTTTGTTAATAGAGTATTCGAATTCAAATTTTATTTTTGAGCTAATGCCTTTTGAGAATGGGCGAGTCGGTCGGCCCAAAAAAAAATCATTTTTTTGGTATTCGTATATCTGATTCTGAGACTTGCCAGCAAAAAAATTCCATCTTTTATTATATTGTTTAACGTGAAATAAACAAAAGTGGTACTTCTCATCTGAGTTTGGTGATTTTGGTGCGCTATAAATGCCTGGATTATTACACTCAACTTCATCACATAACTTTTCATTACCCGAACCAATGATTTTATCAATAATATACTCAATTGACTTTTTTTTCATAATATACTTTATTACTTTATATATGAATGAATCAATAATATATCAAAAACTTACTGATTTTTTTTTACCACAGCATTTAGAGATAATAAATGAATCTCATAAACACCAAGGGCATTCAGGAAGTCCAAATACAGGAAATTCACATTTTTCAGTAGTTATAAAATCAAAGAAATTAAATAATGTTAGTAAATTGGTTGGTCAAAGAATGATATATAAGGTACTAAGTGAAGAAATGAAAAAAAATATACATGCATTGTCAATTAAAATAATTGATTAACTACCATAGCCAGTGCCAAACATAAATTCTTGATGTTTTTTTAAAGAATCTTGAAGTTCATTATTAGCATAATCATAAAGATCCCTCATAGATAGTATTCCAATTATTTTCTTTTTTTCTAAAACTGGTAGGTGCCTAAATCCTTTTGATTTCATAACTTGTATTGCATCAAAAGTGGTTTTAGTGGGTTGAATGGTTTCAACATTTTTTGTCATTATTTTTGAAACCTTTGTTTTTTTTGGATCAAGATTCTTTGGAATAACTCTGAAAGTCAAATCTCTCTCAGAAATTATACCCATCAAAGTGTCTTCATTTTTATGATCACAAACAAGCAAAGCTCCACATCTATTTTCCAACATGCTTACTGCAGCTTCGTATGCAGAGGAATTATGATCAATAATCACAAGTCTCTGATTGATTAAAACTTTTTCAAATAAATCTCTTATAACCAAAAATAATCTCCCCATCTTTGATTATAATATTTTTTTTTTGAAAGTTAAATTTTTTTTTTCGTTATTTTTATTAATTTTAGTTGGTTATTAGATTTTGCTAAAATTTCAAATTTTAGGTCAAAAAATGAAAAAACCTGTTTTGCTTTTGGAATTGTTCTGCTTTCGTAAAGTACTAAGCCGGCAACAGTGGATATATTATTACTTATAGGAAGGTTAATATTTAGTTCTTTGTTTAAATCTCTAATGTTTACATCGCCTTTAACTAGAAAGCTGCTTGATGACAAAGGTTTAATACCCCTAAGTTTCTTAGAAATCTTAAGCACGTCCTGTTCATCATCAATATCACCTACAATTTCCTCAATAATATCCTCAAGTGTTATGATACCCAAAAATTCGCCATATTCATCAACTACAATTGAAAAGTGTTCTTTTTTTTTTTTGAATTCCATTAACTGATTGTCGAGTTTTGTTGATTCTGGGATGAACCAGGGTTTTTGGCATAATGATTTAATATTAAAGTTTTTTGGGTCTGTTTTCTTAAGACTCAGGATTCTTCTAACATGAAACACTCCTATTATATTCTCAGGATTCTTTTCCCATACTGGTATTCTAGAGTGCGGAGACTCATCAAGTTTTTCAATAAGA
Organism: alpha proteobacterium MED-G10; assembly: GCA_002457065.1. Lineage (GTDB taxonomy): Bacteria > Pseudomonadota > Alphaproteobacteria > Methylaequorales > Methylaequoraceae > MED-G10. The sequence continues at coordinate 16,887 of NTKR01000018.1, forward strand.
TCATTATAATTAATTTTTGCTGGTAAACTAAAAATATCTTTTCTTGGTACCATAATTGAGCCTACAGTAATTTCATCTAGATCAAGTATAGATTTCAACATATTTTTTTCATCACCTGAAGAATCCTGACCATGTAAATCAATTGCACCTCTGAGTTCCTCTTCCCTTTTTTCAGAAATCTCTTCTTTTTTAAATGATGAGTAATTTACACCAACTAATTTTAATAAAATAGAAACAAGAAAGTTTAAGGTTATCGTTAAGGGATATAATAAAATAACTAAAAATTTCATAAAAGGCGCAATTTTAAGTGCGTAATTATCTGCTTTAGAGAGTGCCAGAGTTTTTGGAATTAATTCTCCAAATACCAAAATCATTAATGTCATTATTATTGTTGCATATAATATTCCGTCTGTATTAGTAAGTTCAATTAGCATTTTTGTTGCTAGTGCTGATGCTAAAACATTTACTAAATTATTTGCAAACAAGATTGTACAGATCAATAGTTCTTTGTTTTTGAATAGATATTCAAAAATCTTGGCATTCTTCTTCCCAGTTTTTGCTAAGTTATGCATTCTTGGTTTTGAAGCAGAGGTCAATGAAGTCTCTGATCCTGAAAAAAAAGCCGAAAGTATGACAAGCCCAACTATTGAGCCAATTAATATATGTATTGGAATATCCATTAATCTTTAGTTAAATTTTGTTTAAGAAAATCTTCAAGTACTTTTTCATTTTTTAAAATATATCCAATTGGTCTGGCAAAGTCTTTAAGTAGTATAAATTTCAAGTAAGAATTTTTTATTTTTTTATCAAATTTTATGTGCTTAATAAAATCTGTATACGACATCTTTATTTCATAGTCTTCTAGATTATGCGGTATTTTCAGATCTTTGAGATGATCTGTAAAATCATCAATTAAGTGATTAGAACATAGACCAAGAAATTTTGAGAATTTTAAAGCGAAATGCATTCCTATAATAACCGCTTCACCGTGCAATATTTTTTCTGAAAACCCTGTAAATGATTCAATTGCATGTCCAAATGTGTGTCCAAAATTAAGTATTTCCCTTACGCCTTTTTCATATTCATCTTTGGACACTATATTTGCTTTAATTCTACAACTTTTTTCAATAGATTCTATAGTTTCTTTTGGTTTAAGACGGATAATTCTTTTCCCATTTTTTTTTAAAAAATTAAAAAAGGATTTATCATATATAAAGGCATATTTTAAAATTTCTGCATAGCCAGCAATAACTTGTCTTTTATCAAGGGTTTGCAGAGTATCTGTAGAAATGAGAACAGCTTTGGGTTGATTAAAAGTTCCAATCAAATTTTTACCATATTTGGAATTAATGGCAGTCTTACCGCCAACAGAGCTATCAACTTGTGCAAGTAAGGTTGTTGGCACTTGGATAAAATCTATTCCTCGTAAAAGAAGATTAGCAGTTAAACCTACTATGTCCCCTATAACACCTCCACCAAAACATATGATTATAGCATTTCGATCAATTTTGGCTTTTAAAATTTTTTCACACAAGTTTTGTAAATTAGCAAAACTTTTTGTTTTTTCACCAGGTGGTAAAATAACCTTTATTATTTTCATATTTGAGAGATTTCTGAATACTTTGAAAAAAAATGGTATTTTCTTGTTAACAACTTTATCAGTAACCACTATGACTTTTGAATATGAACCTATCTTTTTAAGATATTTTAGTAAGATTGATTCTAAATTTTCCCCGATTAATATAGGGTAACTTCTTTCGTTTAAATTAACTTTGATTGTTTTAAAATTTATCATAATTATTGAGTTTTTTAACTATCCTAGAAACGACATCAGCAGCAGAAAGTCCATCAACTGTGATCTTAATGTTTGCCTGATTATAGCCAGAAATTCTCCTTTTATACATTATTTCTAGATTTTCTTTTAAATTTTTTTTTTTTAGCTTTGGTCTGTTCTTTAAGTTGTATTTTAGTCTTTCAACTAGATTGGATATTTTAATATCTAAAAAAATACTAAGACTATTAGTTTGAATTGATGAAATTATTTCATTATCAGACAAGATCCCTGCACCAGTCGAAATAACAGATTTGTTTGTATTACTCAGCGATTTCAAAAATACTTTTTTTTCTAACTTCCTAAATTCATTTTCACCGTATCGACTAAATAAGTCATAAACTTTTAAATTTGACTCTTTCTCAATTTCGTAGTCTATATCTATGAATTTAGCTTTGATAACTTTCGATAAAAATTTCCCAATTGTTGTTTTTCCAACTCCGGTCATTCCTAACATAACTATATTATTTTTTCTTAAATTCATTTACGATGTATGTTAACTTAAATAATTAATGTATAATCTGAATAGTATTCTTTTACAAATATGATAATAGCAAATTATGAATAAGATAATTTTAAAAATTTTAATTTCTTTTGCAATTGCCTTTGTTTTTTTCTTAATTTATCTAGGTTCTACTGACTTTATGATCAAACCTAAAGTTGTTGAGAGTGAGTTTAAAATTGATAAGAATTAGTATTATACTTTTTTTTGTACTATTATTCTTTGGGTCTTTAGAGGCAAATCAGATTATCTTTGAAAAAAATGTAAAAGATAATGATTTTGATAGTGGAGAATATATTTCTGAAATAGGGGAACAAAATGAACCCATCTTTCTGAATATCTTTAATCAAAAAAACTACAAAGATATAAAAAATTTTTTGGCCTTTATTCCCTCAAAAAATTTTAATCCTGTTATACAAGATTTAATTTTTAGATTTTTAAAATCTAAAAAATTAATTGACAGAAATTTTGTTTCAATAGAGGAAGATCAGAAAATTTTTGAATTGTACATTAATCAACTTTTTGAAACAGGAAGGATTAATGAAATAGAACTTTTTTATTCTCAATATCCAAATCTTAAAGATAACGAATTTATATTAAAAAAAATGATTGAAGGTAATCTTTTGAGAAACAGACACAATGAAGCTTGTAAAATTTTGGATAATAAATCTGATAAAGTCCCAGAACTTTTTGGAAAGATTCTTATCATTTGTGATATTATAAATAATAGGTTTGATGAGGCAAAGCTTGGACTTCTTCTTTTAAAAGAAAGAAATGAACCAGGTGATCTTTTCTTTATTGATCTTGCATATTCATTAATGAGCGATAAATCAATATCAGAAGAAGAAGGCTTGAAAAAAAAACTTAACGAAGTTAAGTCTCTTAACCCAATAATTATGTCTTCTTTGCAATTTGCTGATATTTCTCCTAATTATGAGCAAATTGATAGTCTTAGTATCAGCGGTTTGCTATCGATTCTCTCAAATCCAACTGTTGAGACAGATTTAAAGGTATTTTGTTCGGAAATATTGGTAAAACAACAACGGATTGAAATTGATATGTTATCTCAGGCCTATCAGTTATCAAGATTTAAAAGCAGTGAAATTGAAAATTCATTAAAGATTTACAAAACTCTCTCACCAGCAAAAGCTAGACCACTCCTTTATCAGTCCATACTGAAAGAAAAAAATGTAGACGTAAGACTTAAAAAAATTATTGCTATACTCAAAATCTCTAAAATAGATAATATGTTTAGACCGATATCCATTTTGGTTTCAGAACTTATACCAAAGGAAATTGTACCTAATTCTAATGAAGAACTTCTCTTACTTTCAAGAATGTATCAATCAAAAAAAAATTTTTTGAAAGCATTTGAATTACTTGAGTTAGCTGATGAAAAAACACTTCAGTCAGAGGTTCTTCTCAGAAAAATCTCATTATCGTTAAATCAATCACTCACAAATGGTTTTGTTGATGAAGAACAAATCTTTTCAAATCTAAAGAAAGTTAATGAGAATGGGAAATTTGATTCAGAAAAACTTAAAAAGATTTTAATAATAATCATTCTGAACACCGAATTACCACAAACTTTGATTGATGTTATTTCAAATTTGAAACTAAAAGCTAATGATAAAAGCTTTGATTTTAACTTTCAAGATTTTCTTTTAGCTGAAAAGCTATCAAGTAAAAAAGATGTCTATAATTCTCTGAGAATTTTTTTTAAGATTAATTTAAACAAAGATTTTCAGGAGTTAAATATGTTTGACACATATAGATCATTAAAGGTTTTAAAAAACTTAGAGTTGAATGAATATTTTAAACAATTATCAGAGCATATACTTCAATGATTGAGAATAATAGAAATCTTGTTGAAGGTTACATAGAATATTTATTTGCAAATAAGAATTTATCAAAAAATACAATACTATCTTATAAGGATGATTTAAAAAAATTTATAAGTTTTATTGAACAGAATGACTTAAAGAAATTAGAGAATAATATTATTCAAAATTATGTTAAATTTTTATCAAAGAATTTTTCACCTAAAAGTCACAGCAGAAAACTATCTTCCCTGAAGGCTTTTTTTAATTATCTTTT
>NTKR01000019.1 GCA_002457065.1 alpha proteobacterium MED-G10
AAATTTAAAATTGTAAAGAAATAGCTTTTTAAGTGCAAAAAAAAAAGAAAATTTCAATTATAGTCTTTCCTGGATCAAATTGTGACAGAGACCTAATGATAGCAACTGAAAAATGCCTAGGACTTAAACCGAAGGTTATTTGGCATAATGAAACCCATATTAAACATAGTAATATGATTCTAATCCCTGGGGGCTTCTCTTTTGGGGATTATTTGAGAGCTGGTACAATCGCAACAAAATCTCCAGCGATAAAAGAAGTTATAAGATTAAGCGGAAAAGGAGTTCCCATCATAGGTATTTGTAATGGATTTCAAATTTTAACAGAATGTGGACTTCTCAAAGGAGCTTTAATAAAAAATACTAAACAACTTTTTAAATGTGAAAATGTTTATATAAAAGTAGTAAATAACAAAACCAATTTCACAAATTTTTTTTCGTCAACTGAAGTATTAAAAATGCCCATAGCACATTCCCAAGGCAACTATTTTTTAAATAAAGATCAGATTAAAGAGATTAGAGACAATGAACAAATAATTTTTAAGTATTCTTCAAAATTTGGGGATGTTTCAAGGGAAAATAATCCAAATGGTTCTGTTGATAATATAGCAGGAATAACTAATAAAGAAAAAAATGTTTTAGGACTTATGCCACATCCAGAAAGAGCTATAGATGAGTTTACAAGTTGTGATGGTATTAAATTTTTTGAAAATCTTAAAAATTTATTATGAAAAAAATTATCACCAAAAAAATTTTAAACGAACATAATATCTCTTCAAAAGAATATAATATGATTTTAAACATTATGGGTAGGGAACCAAATATTCTTGAATTGGGAATTTTTTCGGTGATGTGGAGTGAGCATTGTTCCTATAAATCCACAAAAAAATGGTTAAAAACACTTCCAATATCTAATGATAAAGTCATATGTGGTCCAGGAGAAAATGCTGGTATTATTGATATAGGAAACAATGATGCAATTATTTTCAAAATGGAAAGTCACAACCACCCATCATTCATCGAACCCTATCAAGGTGCTGCTACAGGTGTGGGAGGCATAATGAGGGATGTTTTTACTATGGGAGCAAGACCAATTGCAAATTTAAACTCTCTGAGATTTGGTGATCCAAAGAATAAGAAAACAAAAAATCTATTAAGAGGAGTTGTAAAAGGTATTGGAGACTATGGAAATTGTGTTGGAATTCCCACTGTCGGTGGTGAATGTTTCTTTCATAAAAGTTATAATAATAATATTCTTGTTAATGCGATGAGTGTTGGTTTAGTAAAAAAAAATAAGATCTTTTACGCCACCGCAAAGGGAGTTGGCAACCCAATTATTTATGTTGGAGCTAAGACTGGACGTGATGGGATTCACGGAGCAACAATGGCATCAGCAGAATTTACTGATGATTCTGAAAAACAAAGACCACAGGTTCAAGTAGGTGATCCATTTGTTGAAAAGTTACTACTTGAGTCGTGTTTAGAATTAATGAACCAAGATGTAATCGTTGCAATTCAAGATATGGGAGCTGCTGGATTGACTTCATCTTCATTTGAAATGGCATCAAAAGGAGATTGTGGCGTAGATCTATTTCTTGATAAAGTCCCTTGCAGAGAGAAAGAAATGATACCCTATGAAATGATGTTATCTGAAACACAAGAAAGAATGTTGATGATTATTAAACCTGAGAAAAGAAAAGAAACCTACAAAATATTCAAGAAATGGGGGTTAGAAGCTGTTGAAATTGGAAAATTAACAAATACAAATAAAATGAATTTGTATTTTAACAAAGAGCTGGTTGGTACATTACCAATTAAACCTCTTGCAGACTCCGCACCTGAATACGATAGACCATCGTCAAAACCAAAAAGACTTAAGAAAAAAAAAGCAATTAAAAAGATCATTTCAAAAGAAAAGTTAAAAAAAGTTTTGATAACTATTCTTTCAAGTCCAAATCATTCATCAAAAAGTTGGATTTTTAACCAATACGATTCATCAGTAATGGGTGATACTATTTTCGCATCTGAAATGGCTGATGCGGCTGTAATTAGAATACATAATTCAAAAAAAGCAATAAGTATAACAAGTGATTGTAATCCAATTTATTGTAAAGCAGACCCAAAGCTTGGAGCAGAAATTGCCGTGGCCGAATCATGGAGAAACCTAATTTCAACTGGAGCTGATCCGATTGCAATTACAGATAATCTAAATTTCGGTAATCCAGAGAAAAAGGAAATTATGTATGAGATAAAGCAGGCTATTAAAGGAATCAAAAAAGCTTGTGAAGAACTTAATTACCCAGTGGTCTCTGGTAATGTTTCGCTTTACAATGAGACTAAAGGGAAAGCAATTCTTCCAACACCTGTAATTGGTGGTGTCGGTTTAATAAAAAATTTGAATTATAGAAAAGGCTTTAAGATGAACGAAAAGTCTTTTATTTATTTAGTGGGAAAAAGCAAAGGACATTTAGACTTGTCTGTATTCAATCAGCATTTAAATATAAAAGGTGGTAATCCACCAAAAGTTAACTTTACAGAAGAGATAAATAATGGAAATTTTGTAAAAAAATTAATACAAAAAACGAAAATTATTGACGGTTGTCATGACATATCAGAGGGTGGTGTTGCTTTAGCGCTGGCTGAACTTTGTATTGCTAACAAAATGGGGATGAAAATCAATTTTTTGAAAAATAAAAAACAACCTGAAAAAATCTTATTTTGTGAAGATCAATCTAGATACATTCTAATTGTAAATAACAAAAAAACATTCGAAAGCCTAGCTAGAAATGATGGAATTTCTTTCCAAAAAATTGGAATTGTTGGAGGAAAATATTTGGATTTTGAGAGCCAATTTAAAATTACTGTAAAAAAACTTTTGAAAACAAATTCAAAATGGTTTAAAAATTATTTAAGATGACTCTAAGTTCCACAGAAATAGAAGAAATGATAAAAAAGAAGATTCCTGATGCTATCATCGAAATAGAAGACTTAAGAGGAGATAATAACCATTACCATGCAACTGTAAAGTCATCTCAATTTTCCGGACTTTCTAAAATTAAACAACATAAAATGGTTTATGAAGCTCTTGGTAAGCATATGGGGTCAACACTTCACGCATTAATGTTAACAACAAAAGTAAAATAATCTTAGGAGTAAAAATGAGTGATTCTAATGAAAAAATAACCAATCTAATCGAAAAAGACAATGTAGTGCTCTTTATGAAAGGTACACCAGATTTTCCGCAATGCGGTTTTTCAGCTAATGTAGTTGGGATTCTTAAATATTTTGGTGTAAAATTTTTAAGTATAAATGTTCTTGACGACAATGAAATAAGAGAAGGAATCAAAGAGTATTCGGACTGGCCTACAATTCCTCAAATATATATTAATAAAGAGTTTATTGGAGGATGTGACATTCTTAGAGAAATGGCAGAAAACGGAGAGATAATTGATCTTCTAAAGAAAAATAAAATTTCATTTGAAATTTCTAAAGATGAATAAAAATTAGTTTTCCTTTGATTTTATCAAAGAAACCAAAGGATAGATAGCGTTAAGAATACCAATCAAGAGTCCTAATTTACCGTGTTTATAGCCTTTCCTTTTAAAAAAACTCTTTATAAATCTTGAAATCACTTTCCTAAAAGATACGTGGTTTCTCTTATCTTCTAATTTTAGTTCCTTTGAATGTAAAGTTGTATTTCTATTAAATCGTTTAACTAAATCTGAGATATTATTGGACATTTTATGGATTATAAAATTTTCAAATATTGGGCCCTTATTACCTGTCAACTGATAATTGGGGTGAACCAAACCTTTTAACCATTTTTTCGACTCTTTTTTAAACATACAAAACTTCCCGTCTGGAGCCATACATCCCATCCATCCATATTTTAATGGTTTATCTCCTACATAATTAATTAACTTAATGTAAAAAAAATCAAAATTAGTTAATTTTTTTTTTTTTAAGATCTCATTTTGTAAACTTTTTGATACAATTTCATCCGCATCAATTTCAAAAATCCAATCATAAGAACATTTTTTTATACCAAAATTTCTTCTTTCTCCTTCACAATTCCAAGAACCAACAAAAACTTTCTTAGTATATTTTTTACATATTAACTTTGTATCATCAACAGACCTATCTAAAATCACTATAATTTCGTCAGCAAAACCAAGGGATTCTAAACAATTTTTTATAATATCTTGTTCATTTCTGGCAATTAATAAAGCTGAAATATTCATTTTTTTATTATAAAATCTAATATTATCTATAGACAAATGTTTTTTTTTATTTTAGAACTATTCTAAATATTAATTAGAACTATTCTAAATAAAGGAGAGAAAATGATAACTAAAATACCTAACGTAAATTTTCAAGTAAGAGTAAGGGATGATTCAATTAAAGGTGACAATCCTTTTAAATGGGAAACAAAATCAACAGATGACTATTTTAAAAATAAAAAGGTAATTTTGTTTTCTTTACCAGGAGCGTTTACTCCAACATGCTCAACATTCCAACTACCAGATTTTGACAAATTATATGATGAATTTAAACAGTACGGAATTGATGAAATTTACTGTATTTCAGTTAATGACTCTTTCGTAATGAACGCTTGGGCTAAACATCACAAAATAGAAAAAGTAAAGGTTATTCCCGATGGAAATGGAGAGTTTACACGTAAAATGGGAATGCTCGTAGAAAAATCTAATTTAGGCTTTGGTGTAAGGTCTTGGAGATATGCTACAATTGTTGATAATGGAAATATAGAATCATATTTCATTGAACCAGGTTTTGAGGATAATTGTGCGGATGATCCATATGAAATGTCATCACCACAAAACTTACTTAAACATTTAAAAGAAAACTCAAAAGTAGCTGTATAAGATTATCTAGAGTAATATTCGATCACTAGATTTGGTTCCATAACAACTGCATATGGAACCTCATCTGGTTTTGGACCTTTTAAAAAGGTACCTTTCATCTTGTCGTAATCAACTGATAGGTATTCCGGAGTATCTCTTTCAGTAGAACTAATGGCCTCAAGTACTATTGGCATCTCCCTACTCTTCTCTTTAACTTCGACAATATCACCGTCCTTGAGTGAATAAGAAGGAATAGTAACCTTTTTCCCATTAACGAAAATATGTCCATGACTTACGAATTGCCTTGCAGCAAAAATGGTTGTAACAAATTTCATTCTGTAAACAGCAGCATCCAGTCGTCTTTCTAAAAGCTCAATTAAATTCTCGCTAGTGTTTCCTTTAATCTTGGATGCTTTAAAAAATAAGTTTCTAAATTGTTTTTCTGTTATATATCCGTAATGGCACTTCAGCTTCTGTTTTGCCATCAACTGGATACCAAAGTCAGAGGGTTTTTTTCGTTTGTTTTGGCCGTTTAACCCAGGCGGATAATCTCTTCTATTAAAAGGACTTTTTGGTCTGCCCCAAAGATTACATCTTAGCCTTCGGTCTATTTTATATTTTGATTTTAATATTCTAGTCATTTACCTAGGAAATATACTTCTAAATAAAATTATGTCAATTCTATTTAATCAAATTACTTTTTTATATTTTTTATAATTGAAATTAATATTTTCACTTCAATTGATGATAGTTCACTTTTGGAAAAGATATTCTTTATCTTCTGAAAAATAATTTTTTTTCTCTCTTCTACTTTGAAAAAATTTGTAAGTTCCAATTTTTTTTCTAAAATTTCATAAAATAAAATTAATTCACTCTTTTTTGCAATTTCTTTTTTTTTAAAATTCATACTTTTTTTTTTATTTTTCAATTTTTCGAATATTTGATTGCAAATGACTGTAACTGCCTGAGAAACATTCAAAGATGAAAACCTAGGATTTGAATCAATTTTTAGAATATAATCACAAAGAGAAATACTTTCATTATCAAGACCAGATTGTTCCGGTCCAAAGATTAATGCCACTTTATTCTTTCTATTAGAAATCAAACTTACAAAATCCTTAACTTTAATTTCTTTTTTTTTTATAGCTCTAGATCTATTTGTAGTAGCAATTACAAAATTGAAGTCTTTAATTGCATCTGAAAGTTTTTCAAATGATCTAGCCGTTCTTATAACTTTATCTGCACCAGCGCTAACTGGTATTATTTTTTCATTGTCCATATCAAATTTTGGTTTTACCACTCTTAATTTTTCAAATTCAAAGTTCAACATCCCTCTTGCTGATGAACCTAAATTCTCCGGAAGTTGAGTATGGACTAGTATTATTTCAACATTCTTTTGCATTACACTAAGCTATTTAGACTTAGATTTCAGAAGATGATAAGTGATACTATCATGTAAAGCTATATAAGAGGCGTCTACAACATTATCTGATACTCCTATCGTTGACCAATTATATCTTGAGTTTGATGATTCGATCCTTACCCTTACAAGAGCCTTAGTCCCATCTTTTGGATTAAGTATCCTAACTTTGTAATCAACCAAATTTAAGTTTTTAAGAGAGGGATAATACTTTATTAGTGCATTTCTGAGTGCATTATCAAGAGCGTGTATTGGACCATTGCCCTCCGAAGCGCTATAAAATTCTTTTTTCCCAACGAAAATTTTAACTCTTGCTTCAGAAAACGGTTTAAATATTCCATCAGTATTCTTTATTTTTTCATCTGAAACCTTAAAACTTTCTAAACTATAAAATTCTTTAAATTTTTGAAATGTTCTTCTAGATAACAATTCAAAGCTTGCTTCAGCTCCATCATAAGCATAACCAAGTGATTCTTGATTTTTGATAAGATTCAAAAAGTTTAATATTTTCTTTTCTTTTCCAGTAGTAGTAATTTTAAATTTTTTAAGTTTATTTATAACATTGCTTCTCCCAGATTGATTAGAAACAACTAATATTCTTTCATTACCAACTGAAAGTGGGTTAATATGCTCATAAGATTTAGGATCTTTTTCAACTGCTGATATATGTAAACCACCTTTATGAGCAAAAGCTGCACTACCAACGTAGGGTAAGTTTCTCAAAGATTGTCTATTTAATATTTCATCAATTGATCTACTAGCATTAGTTAGTTTCTTTAAATTTTTTTTAAGTTTACAGTCATAACCCATCTTTAGAGTAAGATTAGCAACAACATTCACAAGATTTGAATTACCACATCTCTCACCTAAACCATTGAAAGTTCCTTGAACTTGCTTCGCACCCAATTTTACTGACTCAATTGAATTGTATGTTGCACAGTCCGTATCATTATGAAAATGAACACCTAAATTTTCAGAAGGAATAACTTTCTTTACTTCATTAAAAATATCTATTAATTCATAAGGTAAAGTTCCTCCATTTGTATCACATAAAACAATCCAATTTGCACCAGCATCGAATGCTGTTTTGATGACTTCAAGTGCATATTTTGGGTTTGCTTTGTAACCATCAAAAAAATGTTCAGCATCAAACATTACCTCATTTAGTCTTTGAGATGCATAATTTATAGAATCAAAAATCATATGAAGGTTTTCTGAGTTTGAAATTTTAAGAGCAGACCTCACATGAAAATCCCAGCTTTTGCCCACTAGACATGATGTTGCAACACCGGAGTTTAAAACTGCATTTAAACCTGGATCATTGTTTGCGCTTGTTCCTTTTTTTCTCATCATACCAAAAGCCACTACTCTTGATTTAGAAAGCTTTGGTATTGTTTTAAAAAATTTATCATCAGTTGGGTTTGCTCCTGGCCATCCTGCTTCGATATAATCAACTCCAATATTAATAAGAATATCTAAAACTCTAAATTTATCATCTAAACTAAAGTTTACACCTTTTGTCTGTGCTCCATCTCTTAGAGTACTGTCGTAGATTTTTATGTTTTTATTTACCACTATTATCTTCTATTCTTTTAAAAATTTCTTTTCTTTCTAATAAAGTTAACAATTCATTCATACTTGGCCCAAATTTTTTTCCTGTTAAAAGTAATCTAATTGTAACAAAAAGTTCTTTTGGTTTGACTATATTTTCTTCTAAAATTTTATCCGTCCAAATTTTCCAGGATTTTTCATTAATTTCATTTGGAATAAATTTTTTTATTGACTCAAGTAATTCAGAACTTACAATAACTTTTGAATCTGTTCCATTTAAAATAATCTGCTTCCATTCTTCAACTTCATCAATTTTTTCTATATTTTTTTTGATAATCTCCCAAAACTTCTTATCACAATCTATGTCAAAATTTTTTTTGAGAACATCAAAAGGAAGATCTTTTAAATATTTTGAATTCATTCTGTCTAAATCATCTTCGTCAAATAATACAGAGTTTTTAGAGAAATGATTGATCTGAAAGTCAGTTTTTAATTTCTCGAGATCATCAATATTTTCTATTGACACACTTGAACCAATTTTGGTGAGATAATTTAATAAAACTATAGGAAAAATTTTTTTTTTGCCTAATTCATTAATAGAAAATGAATTAAATCTTTTTGATAAACCTGCTCCGGTTTTAGATCTCATTAATGGAAAATGTCCAAATTTTGGAATTTGCCCACCCAAGTATTCAAATAACTTAATTTGAGCAGCCGTGTTGGTTATGTGGTCGTCACCTCTCAATATATTTGTGACTTTAAAATCAATATCATCAACCACAGATGTTATAGTAAATAAAGGCATTTCATCAGATCTAAATAATACTGGATCAGAAATTGAAAGATTATCAAATTTTATTTCACCGTGTATTTCGTCATTCCATGAAATAGATCTTTCGTCTAACCTCAATCTCCAATGAGGTTGTTTACCCTTTGAAATTAGGTTGGATATTTCATTTTTATTTAGGTTTAATGAAGCTCTATCGTAAATTGGTGGTTTTCCTTGGTTAAGTTGAACTTTTCTTTTTATGGCAAGCTCCTCCTGTGTTTCAAAACATGGATATATCAATTCTTTATTTTTTAAATGATTAAATACGTCTTTATATTTTTCCGACCGACTAGATTGCCTTACAACTTTTGAATATTTAATGCCTAACCATTCAAGGTCTTTATAAATCGAGTCAACATATTTTTCCTCAGATCTTGTATTATCAGTATCATCTATTCGGAGAAAAAAATCCAAATCATTTTTTTTTGAGTAAAGATAATTTAATACAGCAACTCTTGCATTTCCGATGTGAAGAAAACCAGTTGGGCTAGGTGCAAATCTTAGCATCTTAAATTGAAAAATTATTAGTTATTGGAAATCGTCTATCTTTATCAAAAGACATACCCGAAATTTTTGGACCAATTGTACTTTGATATCTTTTAAACTCTGACTTTTTTATCATTTCCCATATCATTTTTATCATATTTTCACTGTAGCCAAATTCCTTTATTTGTTTAATACCATAATTCTTATCAATTAATAACTCTAAAACTTTGTCTAACTTCTCATACTCAGGCAATGAGTCTTTGTCTTTTTGATTAAATCTTAGTTCGGCAGTGGGTTCCTTAACAATAATATTCTCCGGTATCAATTTCTTCTTTATTAAAAAAGCATTCATCGGAATATTATTATTTCTCCATTTCACTAGACTAAATACTTGAGACTTATAAAGGTCTTTGATTAATGAAAATCCACCACACATATCGCCATACAAAGTTGAATACCCTACTGCTAACTCTGATTTATTTCCAGTAGCAATTAACAAAGAGTTAAATTTATTTGAAATAGCCATTAAAATCAGACCTCTCAGTCTTGATTGTATATTTTCTTCAGCGATATTTTCTGCTAAATCCTTAAAAATAAATCCAAGTTTTGATAAAATTTTTTTTCGCAAATCATCAATTAAAATATTATCAAATTTTAAATCTAAGTTTTTACATAAACTTTTTACGTCTCTTTTACTCTCGTTAGAGGTATAAATCGTTGGCATAAATACCGGCATAACATTCTTAGATCCAAGTGTATCTGCAGCAATTAAGCAACATAAAGCCGAATCAATCCCACCTGATAATCCCAACACAACTTCCTTAAATCTGTTATTTTTCATATATGTTTTTAAACTATACATTAATGCTTCATATAAATTTTCCATTTTATTTTTAGGAGTTATGAGCTTTTGAGGAGTCTCCTTCTCGGTATCTATTATTATTTCATCTTCTTGAAAAAATTTAGCCTGAGTAATTATTTCTCCACCTTTATTCATTAAAAAAGAACCTCCATCAAAAATAAGTTCATCCTGACAACCGACGTGGTTTAAATAAATTAAATCAGAATTAAAAGCTTTAACAGCTTTTCTAGATTTCTTAATTCTTTGTGAGAACTTTTCAATCTCAAAAGGGGAGGCATTAATTGAAACAGTAAAATCATAATTATCATTATTTATTTTTAAGAATTTTCCAGACCACATTTCTTCACAAATTAAAAATTTAATTTTTTTTGATTTATATAAATAAAATGATGTATCAATTTCCTCTGAATAAAAGTATCTCTTTTCATCAAATACACCATAGTTTGGAAGAATTGATTTATTCTTTTTGAAAACAATTTTTCCATTTTTAATAAGAAACAAAACATTAAAAATTTTCTTCTTTTCTTCTTGCGGTATATTAAGCAGAAGAATGGTTCTTTGTTTTTTTGTAATAGAAAGAATTTTTTTTTTAAAAAACTCCACTTTTTTGATGAAATCATCTCTAAGAAGAAGATCTTGCGGTGGATAACCTATTAGAAAAAGTTCACTAGTTAAAAAAAAATCGCATTGATTTAAACAAGCTTTTTTAAATGAACTTTCAATAGCTTTAAAGTTTTTTTCTAAATCTCCAACAATAGAGTTTTTCTGTAGTAAAAAAAATTTTATTGCTATCCTCCCCTAAATCAATTTAGTTTTTCTTTAAGTGTGATGCCATAAGGAAAGCTAATTCTATAGATTGAGATGCGTTTAATCTTGGATCGCAATGCGTGTGATACCTACTGCTCAGATCTTTATCAGAAATTTTTTGAAGCCCTCCAATACATTCTGTTACATTCTGTCCTGTCATCTCAAGATGAATTCCTCCAGCATAAGAACCTAAATCTTTATGAATTTTAAAAAAAGACTTAACTTCACTTAAAATATTTTTAAAATTTCTAGTTTTATACCCACTTTTAGATTTTTCAATATTTGCGTGCATTGGATCACAAGACCAAACAATGTTTAAATTTGATTTTTTAAATTGTTTTAATAATTTTGGAAAGAGTT
The DNA here is from genome assembly GCA_002457065.1 of alpha proteobacterium MED-G10. Lineage (GTDB taxonomy): Bacteria > Pseudomonadota > Alphaproteobacteria > Methylaequorales > Methylaequoraceae > MED-G10. Next base: position 11,175 of record NTKR01000019.1, read on the forward strand.
CATTTATTTTTTTTGCACCCATTCTAACAATTAATACAATTTTCCCTTTTTCATTATCAGGATTAATTTTATTAACAAGCTTTATTATGTCATTTGCGTTAGCTGTTGGTCCAACTTTTATTCCGATAGGATTACTAATCCCTTTACAAAATTCAACGTGAGCTCCATCTACTTGTCTTGTTCGGTCTCCTATCCACACCATATGAGTAGATACGTCGTACCAGTTACCTGTAGTACTATCTATTCTGGTGAAAGCTGACTCATATGGAAGAAGTAATGCTTCATGAGAAATAAAAAAATTTGTTTCATAAAGTTGTCTTACATTTTTATTATTAATCCCGCATGCATTAATAAAATTCAAACATTCAGAAATTCTATCAGCTAAAATTTTAAAGTCTGAACCTTGTTTTGATTTTTTTACAAAATCAAGATTCCAACTTTGAATTGTTGATAAGTCTGCATAGCCTCCATATGCGAAGGCTCTTAACAAGTTTTGAGTTGAAGCAGCTTGATTGTACGCCTGCAACATCCTCTCAGGATTGTGTTCTCTGGATTTCTCATCAAAACTGATTGCATTAATCATATCTCCCAAATAGCTTGGTAATTTTTTTCCACCCTTTTCCTCAATTGGCGATGATCTTGGCTTAGCAAATTGACCAGCAAGTCTTCCTACCTTTACAACTGGGACACCAGCAGCAAAAGATAATATTACAGCCATTTGCATAATGACTCTAAATGTATCTCTTATATAATTAGGATGGAATTCTGCAAAACTTTCAGCGCAATCACCGGCCTGCAATAAAAACCCTTGACCATCTACACATTTAGCTAACTCTTTTTTTAGACTTCTTACTTCTCCAGCAAAAACTAAGGGAGGAAGTTTTTTCATTTTTTTTACAGTTTTATCTAACTTTTTTTCATCAAGATAATTTGGTTGATGAAGTGCCTTTTTCGATTTCCAGCTGTAAGGTGTCCACTTTTGTTTCATAATTAGTTACTTTATAGAGAATAATACTTAAAATTCAAATTTTATTATATCAATTATTACTTTTCAATGTAACTATCTCTTCAGCACTAGTTGGATGTATGCCTATAGTTTCATCTAAGTCAGCCTTTTTTAGTCCCTTAACTACTGCTACAGAAAAACCCTGAATAATTTCGGCAGCATTTTCACCTAGATAATGTAAGCCTAAAATTTTATCATTTAGTTTATTAACAATTAGTTTAATGAAAACTTTTTCATTAAGTTTCGAAAGAGAAAGTTTTAGAGGTCTAAATGAGCTTGTAAACACTTCAATTTTTTTATATTTTTTTCTAGCATCTGCTTCTGTAAGTCCTACAAAAGCGTAATTTGGATTAGAAAAAACAGCAGTGGGTATATTGTTATAATGAAATTTTTTTTTTGTTTTCCTGAACATATTTTCAACTAGATTCATAGCCTCTGCGATTGCTACTGGAGTAAGTTGAACTCTGTCAATAACATCTCCTATTGCAAACAAATTTTTATTAGAAGTTTTAAAATGATTATTCACTATAATTGAATTATTTTTAGATACTTTAACCTTAGCAGCTTTTAAATTTAAACTTTCTATATTTGGAACTCTTCCAAGAGCTTCCATTACTAAATCATACTTTTGCGTTGATCCTTTTTTAAAGGAAACATAAAAATTTTTATTTTTAAAAGAAATATCGGTAGGAAATGTTTCGTTGATAAATTTAATTCCCTTTTCTTTCATACTATTTGTAAGGCGATCAACAACATCATCATCGAAACCCTTTAAAATATTTTTACTTCTTATTGAAATTGTTACATCCACACCCAAACCCTTAAAAATTGAAGCAAATTCAACCGCAATATAACCTCCACCAAGAATTAAAATTTTATTTGGAAGTTTTTTTATATCAAAAGCATCATCAGAGGTAATTATATTTTTTGAAGCATTGAAATTTAACTTTTTTGGTTTGGTTCCAACAGCAATTAAAAATTTTTTTGAATTAATTATCATTGAATTCACCTTAACTGTGTTTGGATCGAGAAAAGTTGCGTAATTTTTAAAAACCTCGACGCCTGAATTAGTGAGAAGATTTTTGTATATAAGAGTTAACCTTCTAAGCTCCTTTTTCTTGTTTCTGACAAGGTTATTCCAAGAAAAACTTGGTCTAGACACTTTCCATCCAAAAGAACTCATAAGTTTGTATTCATCAAAAAAGTGTGAGGAATACGAATATAGTTTTTTAGGAACACAACCTCTATTTACACAAGTGCCACCGAGGTCCCACCCTTCAGCCAATCCAACTTTAAGGCCTCTTGCAGCTGCTACCCTTGCTGCTCTTACGCCACCAGATCCCCCTCCAATTACAAAAAAATCAAAATCATATTTAGTCATTAACCCTCCAAGAAATAAATTTCGTCTCCAAAAATGGTTCCAAGCACTGCAGTGACCCTTCTCTTCCAATTCCAGACTCCTTTAGTCCACCAAAGGGGTTTAAATAAGTTGATATCTTACCTGAATTAACTCCAAACATACCATACTCTAGATTTTCAACAATCTCCCAAATCCTAGAAGTTTTTTTTGTGTAAAAATATGCAGCTAAACCATACTCTGTATCATTTACTAACTCAATCAAGTCTTTTTCGCTTTTAAACTTTACCAATGGTATAATCGGACCGAAGTTTTCTTTTTTAAAGATTTGCATCTGTTTATTAACATTTCCAACTAATGTTGGTTCAAAAAAGAGTTCTCCAGCATCGCTTCTTTTACCACCAAAAACTAATTTTGCCCCTTTTTTTGCTGCATCTTTGATATGGCTTTCAACCTTTTCCAAAGCCTCATTAGATATAAGTGGTCCTACATCTACATCATCAAATCCATTACCAACTCTTAATTGTTTAAATCGATTTACTAACATACTTTGAAATTTTTCAAATACTTTCTCATTTACAAACAGTCTGTTCGCAGAAATACAGGTTTGTCCGGCATTCCTGAACTTTGCCGCTATAAAACCTTCAAGCGCTTCATCTAGATTCGCATCATCAAAAACTATAAATGGTGCATTTCCACCCAACTCTAATGAGATATTTTTTACTGTAGATGACGAATTTTTCATAAGTAACTTTCCAACTTTAGTGGAACCTGTAAATGTTATTTTTTTTACAATAGAGCTTTCAGTTAAGAGCTTTCCAATCAGTTGTGCATCTCCATTAATTATATTAAAAACACCACTCGGAATACCAGACTCTATTGACAACTCACCAAATTTTAATGCAGTCAATGGTGTTAACTCAGATGGTTTAAGAATAACAGAGCAACCGGCTGCGATAGCTGCAGCCACTTTTCTAGTAACCATTGCTAAAGGAAAGTTCCACGGGGTTATAGCCGCAACTACTCCAACTGGTTTCTTAATATAAAACATTTTTTTATCTAATTCTGGAGACTCAAAAATTTTTCCATAAGATCCTAAGCTTTGCTCTGCAGCCCATTCAATGAAAGAGGCACCATAGTCAACTTCAACCATCGATTCACTAATGGGTTTTCCAGATTCCATAGTAATAGTCTCTGACAATGATTTTTTATTTTCTTTTACAATTCTAAAAAGATTTTTTAAGATTTGTGATCTATCTTTTACACTTATTCTTGACCACTTTTTAAATGCATATTGTGAATTTTGAATTGCATTTTTAATCTGAGCTACAGATGCAATTGATACAGATGCAATTTTTTTTTGATTAAATGGGTTGAGAACATTAAGTGTTTTTTTGTTTTCAACCCACTTACCATCTATAAGTAATCCATAATTTTTAACCATTAACTATATATACTAAGTATTGAGAAAAAAAAAAGGGGTGCAGGCACCCCTTTTTTGCAGTTAATGGAAAGCAAGCTTGCATTTATATAAACGACAATTTGGCAAAAATATTTAAACTTTATTAAATGAATTATAAAAATCACTAAGGATGCCATCAAAATCTGATTTAGTTATATCATTTTTTTTTGTTTTTATAATAGACTTATCCATAACTTTTGATCCTAAATAAGATAACTGCAATGTAAAACCTTCAATAAAATGTTTGCCATTACCTCCAGAGGAGCTGCAAACTAAAGAGTGTTTATCTTTAAAGCCTTCTCTCCAATCATCAGTGGCTCTACTTATCCACGCTATCATATTAGTCAAGATCGGTGACACACCCCCATTATATTCTGGGCTACACCATATAAGTGCATCGGATTTTACAATAAAACTTTTAACTTTATCAATATCCACAGGAAAGCTTGATGACGCTTTAAATTTCTCTTCAAGTTCTGGACGATAAAGAGGAAGATCAAATTCCTCTAATGAAATAACTGAACAACTTATATCCTCTTTATTGTCAAAATATGATTTAATATCCTGTGACAAGTCATAATTACTGTTTTTGGTTGATGAAATGATAAGCAGTTTTTTCATTTTGTTGAATATAAAATTAGTTTAAATCCAATGCAAACTTTTTTAAAATTTTAATCTCAATTTTTTTAATAACTATTTCATTAGTTGCTTGAAGAATAATTTTTGGAGCACAACCATTCTTATATGCCTGAATCCACCTATCGGTACACAAACACCATCTATCACCTGGTTCTAATCCAGGAAATTGAAACTCTGTCCTTGGAGTAATAAGATCATTACCTTCATTTTTAGAAAAAGTTAGAAAGCGCTCGTCAACTACGGCGCAGACGTTATGTTGACCAACATCTCCCTCACTATTTTTACAACAACCATCCCTAAAAAAACCAGTTAATGGATCGCTTGAGCACAGTTCTAATTTGTTGCCTAAAACATTAAGTTGATTTGCCATTTCTATTTTCCAATATCATTTTCATATGCAAGCCTATTCCTTCTTTTAAAAAAAATTCACCCTGCTCATTAAAACCATTTTTTTTGTAAAAACTAACTGCATTTTTTCTTGCATTACACCAAAGATAAACTGAAAACTTTTTAAAAATTAAATTTATAGCATAATTTAATAGCTGGCTTCCATAACTATTATTTATGAACTTCTTCTTTGTAAACATTCCCCTAATTTGAAAAGATTCTAACTTCTTTTTTTTTTTTATCTCTATTAAAGTTAAACCAGAAATTAATAAAGCATCAACAAAAAGTCCAAGATGGATTGTTGAGTTTAGAAAATCTTCGTTATATTTTGAGTATTTTGAATTGAAGTTATGATACAGTTCAGTTTTTCTAGCCTTTTGAATTTCAGTAACTGAGAGCTTTTTTATTAAAATTTTTTTTTGTATTAAAGGCTGATAACCAAAACCACCAAAGGGATGACAGCTAAGTACTCTTTTTGATGTTAGTAAAAACCCTTTTATAAATCCATAGCTCTTGAAGGCTTCAATTGAGTATGTTGAACAAGTTGGATAATAACGACAATTATTTCCTAAGATTGGTGAAACAAAAAACTTATAAAATTTAATTAAATAAATTGCTATTATACTAAATGGACTAACTTTCATTTTTTTTCCAAATTGTTCCGCCACTGGTATCATCAAGAAAAATTCTCATTTCTTTTAATTTTTCTCTTAGTTCATCAGCTTTTCTAAAATCTTTATTTTTCCTAGCTATTTCTCTTTCTTGAATCATTTTTTCAATCATAATCTTTTCTTCTTCAGTAATATTTGTATTAGTTGATTGATTTCTTTTAATATCTAAACCAAAAATTTGTAAAGCTTGTTTAATTAAAAAAACTAGATTTTCATTAGATGAACTATTTTTTTTTAAATCATCAAACCATCCATTCAAAACAGCGAGTGCTTTTGGAGTATTTAAATCATCATAAAGTGCACGAATAAAATCATTATCATTTTGATTCAAATTATTTGTATCAACTTTATTCTCAATATCTTTTAAAACCTTAGAAAATCTAAGTATATTCTTTTTTGACTGATCTAAAATTTTTTTTGACCAATCTAATGGTTGTCTATAATGAGAGGATAACAAACTTAGTCTAATTACAGGTCCTGAATATTCTTTTAACATGTCATTCACCAATTTAATATTACCCAAAGATTTTGACATTTTCTCTCCATTTGATGTTACGAATCCATTATGAAACCAATACTTTGAAAATTCACTTGGTTCACAATCATTAGCAACCAATGAACAAGATTGAGCAATTTCATTTTCATGATGCGGAAACGTTAAATCAACTCCACCACAATGAATATCAAATGGAGTTTTTAAACATTTCTCTGACATTGCGCTACATTCTATGTGCCATCCGGGTCTGCCTCTACCCCAAGGCGATTCCCATCCTGGTTCATCTTCTTTGCTAGGCTTCCATAACACGAAGTCCTCAGGGTTTTTTTTGTAATCAGCCACTTCAATTCTACTTCCTGCAATCTGCTCATCTTTCGTTCGTCTAGATAAAACTCCGTAATGTTTGTATTTTTTAACATTAAAAATTACATTATCATTAGAAATATAAGCAGATTGATTCTGAACTAGCTTCTCAATCATAATAATCATCTCTTTGATATATTCAGTTGCTTTAGGTTGAATATCTGGCAACCTTACATTCAACTCTAACATATCTTGATTGTAGATCTTCTCAAATTTGGATGTTATATCTTCAATTTTTACCTTTTCTTTTTTTGCAGCCTCAATAATCTTGTCATCGACATCTGTAATATTAGATACAAATTTTACATTTTTATAAATTGTTTTTAAAACTCTTATCAGCAAATCTGTTACAACCGACATCCTAGCGTTTCCAACATGTGCATAATTATAAACCGTAGGACCACACGCATAGACCCTTACATTATTTTTATCAACAGGTACAAATTGCTGTTTTTTTTTTGTCAAACTATCATAGATTAAAAAAGTCATAATTAATTATCTTCTTGGGAAAGAGAATCCAATCTTGCTCTAAAATTATCATCAATTATAAAAAAAAATCCATTCTCTTCATGAATGGAAGAGCCTTTTGAATGATAGCTATTTATATGAGATCTGAATCTATCAAAATCTTCAACTGTGTAATTTCTATTATTCAAATCTTTTAGAACAATTTTTTTAGTCATATTTTTTAAAAATATATCTAAATCTTGAACTTTTTCCATCTTTGTTAGTATTATTTTCTCCTAAATCTAAAACACAAACTAGTTCAAAACCTAATTGACCAAATTCATTATTCAATTTGTCTTCAACATCTGCATATGAATGATGTTCTATGTTTATATAATCAACAACTTTATATAAAATTTTATTTTTCATATCTTTGGTTCATTCCTGTTAAGTTTTAAATAATTAAATAAGAAAACATTTATTTCTTTTTCATACAAACACCAAATAAAGAATGTAAAGTTTGTCTTTTTAAATCTTTCGAATTTTCAAAATTGAAAGAAGATGAAAGTGAAAAATTACCTTTATAATCTAAACTAAATAAATCCTTTTTATTTTTTTGTTCAATACATTCATATGGATTATCCGTAATCTTATCTATTTTAAGGTTAAATCTCCATGAACAATGGAAAACCAAAGGATAGTTGTTTGATTTATTCAAAATAATTTCAGAAAAATGAACATTTTTTAATTGAGAGGGTTTATTTTTTTGATCTCTATACGACATTTGATTTTCTAATATACTTTTTCGAGAACGAGAAATCTTAATAGAAAATTTGTCTAAGCCATAATAAGCTAATATTTCTTCATAATCTTTACCAATAAAATCTAAACCGCTATGCCTCAATGTTTTACAATCCATATAAGATGAACTTAAAGTAAAACTAAAAAAAAATGAAAAGAACAGTGTAAAAAAAAATGTACTTAATTTTATCATTATATGAAAAAAAATCTTTAGTTTTTATAGTTAAAGTATACAATTAAAATAATGAAAAAAAAAATAATTATCATTTCCTTTTTTTTTTTTGTAGCTCCATCTTTAGCAGACGCTGCTTGGTTTAAACTTTTTTCCACCCAAACTGCAGATTTATTTTTAGACAGTAAGTCCATTATAAGAGTCGATCAAAGAATTACTTTTTCTCAACTTGTTAATTACAAAATTAAACAAAAAAATGGAATGTTATCATTAAAAACAACTTCTGAGATTGACTGCAAGAATTTAAAAATTAGAGATAATGAATATTTTGCTTTTAAACAGGGAATGGGTAAAGGAGAAAATTTTTATAGTAAAAAACAGAAGGGGAATTGGAAAAGTTCTAAGAAAGGAACAAGTGTCTATTTTTTAAATCAAGTGCTTTGTGACAGAGTTTTGAAATAATTATTTCAAATATTTTTCGTATATAAAAATTCCTTTCTCATAAATTTTAATACGTTCTTTTTTTCCTTTCCTATCATAATAAATCCAATTTGTAATTGGCTTGCCATCTCCATATGTTACCTCAGATTCTAAGCTACCATCTGGATAAAACATTTTAAAAATACCATCTTCAGTTTTGCCATTTATGTATTTTAAATTCCAGTACAGAGAACCATCTTCATGAAATTCCGACCAGACTCCGTGTTGCTTACCATTTTTAAACATACCTTTAAGTAGTGGCTTTCCATTTGGATGATAACTAAAATATTGACCATGCTGTTTCCCGTTCTTGAAATTATCTATTAATGCGATTTGTCCATTAGAATGAAAATTTTTTAATGTACCTGTAAAAGGCTCATCTGTTGACTTTTTGAAGTATGTAGTCCCACGTCTTTCCAGGTCTGACCAGGATGTTAATACTTCTGCAGATATTTTACTAAAAGAAAACAAAAGTGAAAAAATTAAAAGAAATTTATACATACGCTAGACTAACTTAATTCCAAATTACAAAATAACAAGTCATAATAGTTTTTATTTAGTTCATTATGAATTCAAAAATCAAAATGAACAGTGTTTTTCTTTTCATTAGAAAAGAAATATGTCCATCCATAAATTGAAACCAGACCATAACCATTTTTTATAAAATATCTGTAAATCTTGTTATTTATTGGAGGGCATATTTTATCATGAATTTCAACAGAAATTAAACTTGGCTGGTATTTCTTTATATTAAAACCACCCAAAACTTCAGACTCATTTCCCTCTACATCTATATTTAGATAATCTATTTTTCTAACATTATTCTCTTTCAAAACGCTGTCTAACTTTTTCTGAGGAATTTTATAAATTGTAGGCTTCTTGTTAACACTCTCTTCCGTATATTTACTAAATTTTTTGTTAACAGTATTCATTGAACAGTTCTCATAAAAGATGTAAGAATCTACAAGACATTCTTTATTTCCAACTGAAATATTTAGATTTGTATCTCTGTTTCTATGTATCTGATTCAATTTTATAGATCTCTTTGAAATATCAACTTTGATTCCTTTCCACCCTTTTCTATATAATGAGTATGTAAGTGATCCAGACTTAGGAAGATTGCATCCAACATCAATGTAAAAACCAACATTTTTGTTTTTAAAGAAAAAATCAACAAACAAATCTTCTCCAAAGGTCTCAGCAAATGATTTCTTTTTTTTGGGAAAGTAGTTTTTTAAAACTTCATAAGGAAAACTTGCTTTAACTTTTTTTCTTATTTTTTTAAAAAAATTCATAATTTAAATTTTAAACAACTTTTATTTATTAAGGCTCATTTTGTATAATTAAAAAACTCAGGGTAAGTTTCAATTTTTTTTTTATAACTTGAAATCATCCCGTAGAAAATAAGACATAAAAAAAGAAACAAAGGTAAAAATTTTTTCATTTTTTTTCCTTTTCTATATTACAAATTCCTCTAAGTTCGGATGAAAAAAATAATTCATTATTTCGAGTATAGTAATATTTTGGAAAACTGAAAGAGTTATCAATTGTATCAATCATAACATTATATTCTAAATCTAAATTTGTTTTTTTGTTAGAAAAAAAC